>NZ_PUQF01000011.1:0-195157 GCF_003331015.1 Enterobacter sp. GER_MD16_1505_Eko_090
CTGATGACTCAGAACAACCTGAGCAAATCTCAGTCTTCTCTGGGCACCGCGATCGAGCGTCTGTCCTCCGGTCTGCGTATCAACAGCGCGAAAGACGACGCTGCTGGTCAGGCGATTGCTAACCGTTTCACCTCTAACATCAACGGTCTGACCGTTGCTGCACGTAACGCCAACGACGGTATCTCTCTGGCGCAGACGGCAGAAGGCGCACTGAGCGAAATCAACAACAACCTGCAGCGTATCCGTGATCTGACCGTTCAGGCACAGAACAGCTCTAACTCTGCTTCCGACATCGACTCCATCCAGGCTGAAGTTAACCAGCGTATGGAAGAAGTGAACCGCGTAACGACTCAGACAGACTTCAACGGCATCAAAGTGCTGAACACCGGTTCAGGCACCAGCAGCTACAGCTTCCAGGTGGGTTCTAAAGACAGCGAAACCATCTCTATCGGCCTGAGCAGCTCTGATAGCTACAACCTGTTCAGCGTCAGCACTGCGACCGGTGCTACAGGCGGCATGGTGAACGGTAACGCACGTACCACCTCCGCAGAAGGTTTCGACGTTCTGAGCGGTACTGTGACCTCCGGCGGTACGACCAACGGTAGCCCACTGGCAGACATCGATGCGGCAATCAAATCCGTAGACAACCAGCGCAGCCTGCTGGGTGCGTCTCAGAACCGTTTTGAGTCTACAATTACCAACCTGAACAACACCGTGAACAACCTGTCTGCTGCCCGCAGCCGTATTCAGGATTCAGATTACGCGACCGAAGTGTCCAACATGTCTCGTGCGCAGATCCTGCAGCAGGCTGGCTCTTCCGTACTGGCTCAGGCCAATCAGGTTCCGCAGACCATGCTGTCCCTGCTGCGTTAATCGCCGTTATGACAGACAAAAAGCGCCGCATGTCGGCGCTTTTTTCTTTTAAAATCAAGGTGAAATAAGAAAATAAAAAAATATCAAAAGATCTAAAGTTTGCAAATGCCCTGTCGATAACCTTTATGAAGGCGATGAAGCCCCTGGCAGCTAGCCGGAACTCATAATCAATTAAAGGATACTTACCATGGCAGTGATTAATACTAACACTCTGTCGCTGATGACTCAGAACAACCTGAGCAAATCTCAGTCTTCTCTGGGCACCGCGATCGAGCGTCTGTCCTCCGGTCTGCGCATCAACAGCGCAAAAGACGACGCTGCTGGTCAGGCGATCGCTAACCGCTTCACCTCTAACATCAACGGTCTGACCGTTGCTGCACGTAACGCCAACGACGGTATCTCTCTGGCGCAGACGGCAGAAGGCGCACTGAGCGAAATCAACAACAACCTGCAGCGTATCCGTGATCTGACCGTTCAGGCACAGAACAGCTCTAACTCTGCTTCCGACATCGACTCCATCCAGGCTGAAGTTAACCAGCGTATGGAAGAAGTGAACCGCGTAACGACTCAGACAGACTTCAACGGCATCAAAGTGCTGAACACCGGTTCAGGCACCAGCAGCTACAGCTTCCAGGTGGGTTCTAAAGACAGCGAAACCATCTCCATCGGCCTGAGCAGCTCCAACGCATTCAACCTTTACAATGCCACTGGCGCAACCTTTACTACTACTGGCCAAACCATCAACGGTAATGCACGTACAACAGCAGCAGAAGGTTTCGACGTTCTGAGCGGTACTGTTAACGCAACCGGTGGAGTTGACGGTGGCCCACTGGCAGACATCGATGCGGCAATCAAGTCCGTAGACAACCAGCGCAGCCTGCTGGGTGCGTCTCAGAACCGTTTCGAGTCTACCATCACCAACCTGAACAACACCGTGAACAACCTGTCTGCTGCCCGCAGCCGTATTCAGGATTCAGATTACGCGACCGAGGTGTCCAACATGTCCCGCGCGCAGATCCTGCAGCAGGCTGGCTCTTCCGTACTGGCCCAGGCCAACCAGGTTCCGCAGACCATGCTGTCCCTGCTGCGTTAATTGGAGTGGCGTTAAAAAGGCATCTTCGGATGCCTTTTTTTTTGGCCAATCGCCAGATATAGAGAGGTTTCTGCCAGTTTCTTTGCGCCATGCTTTGTTAGCCATCATGCAAAATAATCCGATAGTTTATCGCGTCTTACGTACGCGCTAGCGTTCTGCCACAAAAAGGATCCTACATGCCACGCTATCTGGTCAGTGTTGATAAATTTGAAGCCTATACCCCGTGCACTCTCGAAATTCTTGACCTGATAGCATTCTGGCTGGCTTCTGGGTTAGAGGTTGATATTTGTACGGAATCTGCAGGCAGGGGGCTCAAGGATAAAATCAGTATGCTGCAGGCAACGGGGCGTTGCCGGCTCGTCACAGAGGAGACGGGGGAGTTGGCGTCCCAATATGAGATGATTTTTATCTGGAAAGGTTTTCTGAGCCAAAAGCTACTGTCCACTCTGGCCGAGCAGCGCCTGCACTGCGCCCTGGTTTTCCGCCATTTCAGCGACTATGACGATCTCTATATTCCCTACGGGCCACAGCGCGAAAATGCGATGGCGTCATTGACGCTGGGGTTGTCAGAGCTGACCTGCGAGCAATTAAAGATCACCGGTATTGATGAACAGCAACTGATGCTAATGCCCTGGCTGGTACCGCCATCATTTACGAATTATGAACCAAAACCACAGGTAAAGACGTTAAGACAGATCCTTTTTATTGGATCTGAGATGACAGCGGAGATGTACGAGCTTCAGCAAAAAGCAGCAGTCAAAGGGATTTCACTCCACTGGCTTGACGACAAAAACCAATTGCATTTGCTCGAACCGGAATGGCTTTCTCAGTATGACGTGATAATTGGCAACGAGTACGTCGTGCCAAAGGCGCTGGCGTTGGGGATCCCACTGTTTCTTGCGGTTAATAACTATGTTGAGGGGTATCTGGGGGCTGATAATCTTGAACGTCATGCGTTTGATCACTTCAGCGGAATCTCTCTGCGTAACTGTCCTGACAGCGATGAGTGGCTCTCGTTGTTGCAAAGCGGCTATCCTCAGGCCGCAGAATGGGCGCTACATAATCGCCTCTACTGGGAGCAGAAATATGGCATATCTGGTGTAATGGACAGGCTTTTATCCAGAACGCTGGCGGTGAAATGCCCCGTGCTGGATAGTCAGGCCTGTTACGCGTTCACTCTCCATCGCAAGGCGCTGTTGGCACACCAGTCTTTAAAATACTCCCTAACCCGCTGGCTGGCGGATCGTCAGATTAGCCCTGCACGACGTCAGGCGATGAGCGAGATCGTTTTGAAGACACCTGGCGCATCTGATATAGGCGTGGTGGTGGTCTCCCGCGACGGAGATGCCGACGCTTGCCGACGTACACTCTCTTCCCTGAGCCAACAGACGCTGGCGGCACTGAGTGTTGATGTAATTGCTGAAAAACCGCTAGCAGAGGTGGGGGAGCCTGTTCAAGTAGCGACCTCGGGCTGGGTAGCATGTGTCAATAGTCTGCTACCGCAACGACGAGCCGGAATGCTGCTGGTGCTCCCGGCCGGATTTAGCCTGAATAACGACGCATTACTCCATTTTGCGCTTTTCAGAGTGACCTCACCTGACTCTCTTGTGGTCTATTGTGATGAGATGATGCAGCAGGCCAACGAAGAACCGAACATCACACTGCGTCCAGGGGTGAATATCGACTTGCTGAGAAGCTTCCCCTACGTTGGGCAGACGTTACTGATTAACCGGGAGGCCGCGCAACAGCTCGGTGGCCTTAATGAGCAGTATCCAGAGATGGCGATTATTGATCTCTTATGGCGTTTTGTTGAAGCGGTTGGCCCTTGCGCCATCGGACGTGTTCCGGAAGTTCTGGTCAGTGCCAGTCGGCTCGCTACCGTGTGGATCCGGGATGAGGATGTTCAGGCGGAACACGAACGGATAGTCGCAGCGCATATGGCACGCCTTGGTATATCGGTGACGGTGGAGCGGGGGGATGATACCCCTGTTTCACGGGTTCGCTATCACTGGAGAGCCACACCTCTCGTCTCCATCATTATTCCCAGCCGGGATCATGTTTCGCTCCTGCGCCGCTGTATTGAAAGTCTGATGGAAAAAACCGAGTATGCTCAATACGAACTGCTGATTGTGGATAATCAGTCAACGGATCCGGATGCCTGTGATTTTCTCCATCAGCTCGAACAGTTGGGAATCGACCAGGTTCGGGTACTTCGCCATCACCATCCGTTCAATTTTGCTCAAATCAATAACCTGGCTGCACAACATGCCAGAGGCGATCTCCTGCTGTTTCTCAACAACGACTGCGAAATTATTGAAGGTGACTGGCTGCATGCCCTGGTTGAACAGGCATTGCGGCCGGAAATCGCGCTGGTGGGGGCTCGTCTTGAATATGCCGATGGCCGCATTCAGCACGGCGGTTATCTGACAGGAATTATGCAGGGGGTGGGAACGGTCTTTGACGGTGCCGAGGGAGGGAGCAGCGGCTATCAGCACTACCTTAATGCACCACATAATCTCACGGGAGTCAGTGCCGCCTGTCTGATGGTCAGAAAAGAGGTCTTCTTCGCACTGAATGGGTTCACTGAAGAAACATTCCCTCTCTATTTTGCCGATATTGATCTCGGGTTACGAGCGCAGCAACTAGGTTATTTAAATCTCTGGACTCCTTTCGCCAGAGTGAAGCATATGGGAGGGGCGACGCGTCTTCTGCACCATAAATTCCAAGTTCAGGAGCGGCCTGTAGCCGCAGATTATGCCGCGCTGCGTAAGACCTGGGGTAAGAAACTTCTGGCGGATCCCTCGTACCATCCGCTGATGCAAAAAACTGGGACTGCATTTACCCTCAGTGAAAATACCGCTCGTTTCCATCAACCGTTGCCGGGGCGTCCACTACCTGTTGTGCTTGCACATCACATTAACTGGCAGGGAAATGGTCACCATCGCGTGTTGCAACCCTTCAACGCGTTGGAGCGCCATCACATGATGGAAGGGGGGATAATAGGTGCAATTCCGGGCGTAATGGAAGTCGCGCAACTTGAACCTGATGTGGTGTTGCTTGAACTGCCAACTGGTGGGCGCTTCCCGGAAGTAATGCAGCAGATGCGGGAGGCCACAGGTGCGAAAATCATCGTCGAGTACGATGACTATCTGTTAAACCTGCCGATGAAAAACGGTAATAACAGCAAGTTCCCGCCAAATATGGTGAAAAGTCTGCGCAAAATTATGGATAGTGCAGACTGGGTAGTGGTGTCTACTGAACCACTCGCCGAGGCTTACAGCCGTTTCCACGGCGATATCCGCATTGCGCAAAACCGTCTGGCACCGGATCAATGGGGACATCTTCAGGGACAGCGACTGACGGGGAAAAAGTTACGTGTCGGATGGGCCGGTGGCAGCTCGCATGCAGGTGACCTTGAGATCCTGCTTCCGGTAATCAAAGAGCTTGAGAACGAGGTGGATTGGGTCTTTATGGGAATGAAACCCCGTAATGTTCGCTGCGAGTTCCATCCGGGGGTTCCCTTTGATATGTATCCAGAGAAACTGGCAAGCCTAAACCTTGATCTTGCTCTGGTACCGTTGGAAATGAACCATTTTAACGAATGTAAGAGTAACCTACGTCTGCTGGAAATTGGTACCTGTGGCGTTCCGATCATTGCGACCGACATTGCGCCGTACCGCTGTGGACTGCCAGTAACGCTGGTTGAAAACCGCTTTAAAGACTGGGTAAACACAATTCGAGCCCATATCAATGACACCACGTTGCTGGCCCGTCAGGGCGATGCATTACGTGAAGCAGTTCACCGGGACTGGTATCTGCGTAAGAGCGGGCTGGATGAGTGGCAGAGGGCCTGGCTAGCAACTGGGAAGTAATAAAAAAGGCGCGGTTAACGCGCCTTTTTTGTGCATCAGCTCTTACCTTCGAACCCAGATATCAAGACGCTTACGCAGGGATGCCTCAGTAAGGAGCCCCTCGTTATGAACCCAGGAATGCAGGTTATCTGCCTGCCGCGATGCCAGTACTGTGTCCAGATGCTTGGTGATGGCTTCTGTCCAGCTTTTGGCGCTGTTTTTCACCCGTGTTACCGGCTCCGGGGTTTGCATACCTGGGATATCGCTGCAGATAACCGGATACCCGCAGGCACCAAATTCCAGCAGTCTTATCGAACTGCGATGGCGGTTGCGGGCGGTGTCAGCCAACGGCTCAACCACCACATCCAGTTTAAGGGATGCCAGTGCTTGCGGGTAGTGCGCGAAGCTCGTCCCAGCATGGTATTCCGCGACGTACTGGCGCAGGGAAGGTGGGCAATAACCCATTACCACCCAGTCGACGTGGTCAGCGAGTTGTCTGACGACAGAGTGGATAATATCCAGATCGGATGCGGTGGAACGGTCACCGACCCAGCCGATGCGCGGTTTTACACCAGAGTTACGCTGAACGTTGAGTTTACCCCACATAAGTGGTGAGAGACCGGGAGAAACAACCTGAATTTCCTTATGCCAGGCGGCGCAGCTTTCTGCTAGCGCATTAGAGGAGACCACAACGCGATCGACATGGCGTAGTGTCGCCTGGAGATCGGTGTGATGGTCTGCAGGTAAAAAATCGTCCAACACAAAAACGGTAAATTGCCCGGTGGCTTTACGCAGACGCTCCAGCCACTCCTGCGCCGCAGGGGTGATCGTTTGCTGAAGGATCAGGCTTGTCGGGGCAATTCTCGCCATTTCTCCAATCGAAGGAGGAGCTAAAGGGAGTAAGGTTCTTGCCAGCGCATGATTATCCAGCATTTCCATTTGAGCGATCAGGTGGTGAGCGCTGGAACGGGAACGATCAACAGGCAGCGTCAGAAGGATGGGGAGGGGCCGCCAGTGTAAAGGATCCCATGTTCCAGGTGCGTCAAGCTGAAGCTGAAAGCCAGCGTTGTTGCGGGACAGGTTCGGATTGTAGGCAGGATCGTTAGCAATAACCGGCAGCCATTTTTGATACATCGCATCCTGTTCACCCATAAAACGCTGGCGTTTTTTCTCCTGGGTTGCTTTATCCACCGTATTTTGACTGACGCTGCCCTCATGCATCACGACAGCATACGGTGTCCAGACGGTAAGATAGCCCGCTTCACGAACTTTAAGGCAGAGATCGACATCGTTATAAGAGACGCGGAACTGCTCCTCATCTAGTCCACCCACCTGTTCATAAACGGCTTTACGAATTAACATACAGGCCGCTGTGACCACGCTGTAGTTTTGATCGGTCTGAAGGCGATGCATATAGCCTGTTTTATCCGGTGTACTGTCGATAAAAGGGTGATCGGCAGGACCACGCAGTCCCATCACCACCCCAGCGTGCTGGACATTGCCGCCAGGGTAAAGCAATTTGGCACCGACAATGCCGACTTCTGGTCGCAGCCCATGGTTGAGCAGATGATCGAGCCAGTAGCCATCAATAATGGCTGTATCATTATTCAGCAGTACCAGATACTCGCCGTGCGCCTCGCGGGCGGCCATATTGTTGATGCCGGAGTAGTTAAACGGATGCGGATATCGCAGTACGCGGATGCGTTGTGGATCGATGGTAGCAATCCCCTTCAGCCACTCAAGCGCTTCCCGCGTTTCGCTGTTGTTATCCACAATAAGCACTTCATAATTTTTATAGCGCGTCTTTTCCAGCAGGGTGGTAACACAAGGGATTAGGACCGCCAGCTGATCTTTTGTTGGAATGATGATGGAAACCAAGGGGGTATCAGCGTGGTTATAGCGCAGGGCATAAATGCCCGGTAGAGGGGTTTCCACCTCCCCCTGGGGATAACCGCGCTGGCGGAGATGGTTACGCAGGATAGCCTTCTCTTCATCCTTAGCAATCTGCACCTGACTATGAGCAGCGACGAGCGGTTCAGGCAGATGGCCTGCGACATGGAGCCCTTTTTGCTCAATAAGCCGTACAATATATTCAAATTCCCATGCCTGTCGGTACATTCTGTTGAATCCGCCAAGAGACACCAAAGTCGAACGTTTAAAAATCCAATGACGAGCCAATTCAGTAGGATTACTTAACAACAGATCAAGGTTAAAGTCGGGGCGCAGGATTGTTCCCGTGAACTGACCCCCTTCATTACAGACTTCATCAAAATAGACGGCATCGCAACTGTTTGCGCTCTCAAGTAGCAAATCGAGCGACAATAACCCGCCACTAAGTAGCGTTTCTCCGGCGTCAATCACCATGACCCACTCATATTGTGAATCAGTGAGGTAACCATTAATTTGGGATACGCTATTAACACGGTTGGTTTCGAGTCGGTCAACCTGATAAGAAAATGCTGCATAGGAGTCGCCAAAGACAACACAGTGAAGGCTCAGACCAAACCCTTGCCAAGACTGAATACTGGCAAGCGTAGTTTCAACTGCTATGTTATCGCCGTGGTAGCGGATTAGAATGCAGAGCGTTTGATTAACATTCCGCTCACGATGCCAGGACAGTGCCAGATCGTAGTGTTGGGGAGGAAGAGATTTTTCTGCCACCCAATTTTTAATCTGAGAACTTTGATACGCCTGTATCGAACGGTGCAGAGAGTGATGTAATGCATGAAGGAGGTTAACGGTATGAGTATCCTGGGGGGATGAAGCCGATGCAATTGTTACGAACTGATTCTGATCTTTATTTCCCTTATACCATCCGAGTTTCTTTATAAGCTGCGGCATGAGTGAGTAGGTTCGGGCAACCTGGTCACGTTGGTGTTTTGCCATCTGACTGATCTGGGCATCAGATATACGGAAAGATGAGAGGGGTTCGAATATAAAAGCAAGATCGCCTTTGTTAAACAACTTCATCATCAATGCTACGTCAGCAAAGTAGGGCATTTCCTGACGATCGATATTGAAAATCTGATCACCAAACGCGAGCAAATCATCTCTGTAACAGAGAAAAACGCTTGGTTCACCGATGAAATTGACTTGGTAATCACACAAGAAAGAGATGAGATCGTTGCCGTTTAGCAGGGTATCCTGTGTGAAGGGAAACGCTGTAGCGATAACATCAGGTAACGTATTGCCATTTTCGTCTATCCGTGTTCTTCGGGAAGAGGCGATGACACAGTTGGGGTTATGCGCAAGAATACCAACCAATCTGGAGACACAATTTTCAGTTAAAACATCATCATCATAAAGGAACTTAACATATTTTCCTTTTGCGTGGCTGAGACAATGTAATACATTGCCGGTTTCCAGTAGGCGTTCGCGGTTTCGGAACCAGCGCACAGGCTTTTTCTGAGCTTGGCTGAGACGTTCACAAATTATTCGAATTGAATCGTTTTCACTGTCATCACAAACGATAATTTCGGTATTCTGCCAGTCCTGTGCCATTGCGCTAAGCAATGCTTGTTCGAAGAAATCTGATTTGTAGGCAGGAATTAAAATACTGACTAGATCTTGCTGAGACATAGTATTTCCGGTGTTAGTCGTTGTTATATTCTGACGAAGCGTTATCTGCTTCAAAATTGAGTCTGACGTAGTATTTTCGACCCTGTTCATCGCGAAAAAAGGCATTCCTCAATTCGCCGTGTGTCAGGGCACGCAAAAGATCAAGGTGTTCCTGCAGAGTACCCGTTGCATTTAGATCAAGCTCACAAAGAGTTTCAAAGTCACGAATGCTGTTGTAGTTCCCCTCACTGGAAAGCCGTACTGTGGAGTAATTTCCTGCAATAATATCAGCCAGATGTTGCTCTAATAATGTTTTTTCCATCGTGATTATTCGTCGGTAGACATCCAGGGACGTATCTGATTGCAGAATGTCGACCGGAGCCTGAAACAGAACTGGACCATGATCAACATCGCTGTCCATAAGATGGACTGTCACACCTGCAGGTTTTTTATTAATAATTGAGAATATTTGTGGAAACCAGCCCCGATTGAACGGATTTAGCCCTGGGTGAATATTGATACAGGTCACAGCATTAACCAGCCGTTCGGGAAAAATTTGCTTGCAGTGCAAGCTAATCACAAGATTGGCTTTCAGTATAATGTTTTCAAGGCTGACAGGATCTTTCAGATTGATAGGCGTTGCTCCGAGTTTTTTCATTACACCCGGATGCTGATTTTTAGCGGAGTAAAATAGTTGAAATACAATATCGTCCCGCCCCGGTAACCTGTTCAAGAGCTGTATAAGATATTCGGATAACTCAGGATTATCGGAAATAACCATGAGGTGCATGTTTTGCCGTTGGTTGGAATTATCAGTCATTCTGAATCTCATCAGGTAGGAAACCACGCCGGAGTCACGTGTAGGCTCAGAATGAAAATTGTAATGGAGGTGCTTCAGATTCATAGGTCAAACAACACTCAGTTTATGAGCTTGCTTTTGCTATTGACCTTATGGTCTGTATCAAATGAGAGCAAATATAGACGTAAAACCTGCGCCTTTTCGACCGATTATCTCCTGGATTTAGGGAATAAGATGGACAGTAAACGACTAAACTGCGGCGCAATAGGTAATGAACAATAAAATTTTTGTGACGAGCCCTTTACTTCCACCTTTGGAGGAGTTCATCCCCTATCTGGAGAAAATGTGGGCCAGTAAAGTCCTCACGAATGGGGGGGGGTTTCATCAAGAACTTGAGGCTACTCTCGCTGATTACCTTGGCGTGAAGTATGTCAGCTTGTTTTCTAATGGTACACTTGCGTTGCTTACTGCGCTACAAGCGCTACGTATCTCTGGTGAGGTAATAACTACTCCCTATTCCTTTGTTGCAACATCTCACACGTTATTGTGGAACGGTTTGACGCCTGTATTTGCCGATATTAACCCTGAAACCTTTAACATCGATCCCGATAAAATTGAAGAACTGATCACGCCGCACACAACCGCTATTATGCCTGTTCATTGCTATGGTATTCCATGTCAAGTTGAAAAAATACAAAAAATTGCGGATATATACGGTCTGCGTGTTATATATGATGCGGCGCATGCGTTTGGTGTAAAGAAAAATGGTGTAAGCGTGCTTACTCATGGTGATTTATCTGTTCTCAGTTTTCATGCGACGAAAGTCTTCAATACATTTGAAGGGGGGGCGATTATTTCTCATGATCTTAAAACCAAACAGCGAATAGATTATCTGAAAAATTTCGGGTTTGCAGGTGAAACCAAAGTAGTTGCGCCAGGAATCAATGCCAAAATGAGTGAAGTGTCTGCTGCATTTGGCCTGCTGCAGCTTAAACATATCGATCGGGCACTAGGAGCGCGTAAAGATATCTATAACCGTTACATGTGCTATCTTGCTGATATTAAAGGGATTTCATTTTATCAATTTAAGGGGGATTATGAATGGAATTACGCCTATTTCCCGGTGCTTGTTGAAGCGGATTTTGCTCTTAGTCGAGATGAGCTCTACGAAATGCTAAAGCTGGATGACATATATGTGAGACGTTATTTCTATCCACTTATTAGTACATTTCCTATGTACCGACATCTTGATTCCGCAGCGCCTGAAGAATTAGTTGTAGCGAGTAGTATTGCGCAAAAAATACTGTGTCTACCGATTTTCCCTGATTTGACAGAAGCGGAACAGGATAAAATTATTGCAGCCGTACGTCGTTTGAGCGTGCAGGCGAATAATGAAACGAAAGGTTCGCAAAAAGTTGCCTAATGAACACTGGATATAGATTTTGAATCATAATTGCTATGAGCCACGATGAGCGCCTGGTTTCTGCCGGGCTGTATACAAACATAGTGTTGATTATTGTCATAATACTGCGTCAGATCAGAAACTGTACATTGTTCATTGGTGCAAATAACCCCCCATTTCACCCACTATTCTCCCGATTAAAACCCCTCCAGAATTGGATAATCATGCCGATAACTCAACTAACGCAGGGCTGTTTATCGTGAATTCACTCTATACCGCTGAAGGTGTAATGGATAAACACTCGCTGTGGCAGCGTTATGTCCCGCTGGTGCGTCACGAAGCATTGCGCCTCCAGGTGCGCTTGCCGGCGAGCGTGGAACTCGACGATCTGCTACAGGCGGGCGGTATCGGGTTATTGAATGCAGTTGACCGATACGACGCTCTGCAAGGAACGGCATTTACGACTTACGCAGTTCAGCGTATTCGTGGTGCGATGCTGGACGAGCTGCGCAGCCGTGACTGGGTGCCACGCAGTGTTCGCCGCAACGCACGCGAAGTGGCGCATGCGATGGGGCAGCTGGAACAGGAACTGGGACGCAACGCAACGGAAACCGAAGTGGCGGATCGTCTTGGCATTGCTGTTGAAGAGTATCGTCAGATGTTGCTCGATACCAATAATAGCCAACTCTTCTCTTATGACGAGTGGCGAGAAGAGCATGGCGATAGCATCGAGCTGGTGACGGATGAGCACCAGCAAGAAAACCCGTTACACCATTTAATGGAAGGGAATTTACGCCAGCGCGTCATGGAAGCTATTGAAGCTCTGCCTGAACGCGAACAGCTGGTATTGACCCTTTATTACCAGGAAGAGCTTAACCTCAAAGAGATTGGCGCTGTTCTGGAGGTGGGAGAGTCGCGGGTGAGCCAGTTGCACAGCCAGGCCATTAAACGCTTACGAACCAAGCTGGGTAAGTTATAGGTGATTGATTCACCTTAAAAATGCCGCACAACGTATTGACAACCAGGAGTTATCATGACGGTGCAGCAATCTAAAAGACGGCCTTTAAGCCGCTACCTGAAAGACTTTAAACACAGCCAGACGCATTGCGCCCACTGTAACAAGCTACTCGATCGTATCACGCTGGTTCGCCGCGGCGAAATCGTCAATAAGATCGCGATTTCTCGCCTCGACACGTTGATGGACGAAGCAGCATGGCTCGAAGAGCAAAAAGAGTGGGTGGCGCTTTGCCGTTTCTGTGGCGATCTCCATTGCAAAGAGCAAAGCGACTTCTTCGACATTATCGGCTTCAAGCAGTTCCTGTTTGAACAAACGGAGATGAGCCACGGCACCGTTCGCGAATACGTGGTTCGCCTGCGCCGCCTCGGGCAGCATCTGACCGTGAACAACATTTCCCGCGATCTGCTCAAAACCGGTTATCTCGACGAGAACCTGGAGCCGTGGTTGCCTGCGACCAGCACCAACAACTACCGGATTGCGCTGCGCAAGTACGCACAATATAAGGTACAAATGCCGGGTGCCATAAAGCAGAAAGCCCACGCCGGAACAACTTCTGATATATATTAAAAAAGAATAAGATGTAGCGCAGTCGCCTTTGACGTTGCAGGCGATTTCTCTACACTACGTAAAAATTCCACTATATCGGGGTATTTATGAAATTTGCACTTCTGGGTCGTCAGGCGCTGATGGGTGTTATGGCCGTTGCGCTGGTTGCGGGCATGAGCGTGAAAACGTTCGCCGCAGAAAACCTGCTGAATAAAGTAAAAGAGCGCGGTACGCTGCTGGTCGGGCTGGAAGGTACCTATCCTCCGTTCAGCTTCCAAGGCGATGACGGCAAGCTGACCGGTTTTGAAGTGGAGTTTGCTGAAGAGCTGGCGAAACACCTCGGCGTGAAAGCGTCCCTGAAACCGACCAAATGGGACGGTATGCTGGCGTCGCTGGATTCGAAACGCATTGACGTGGTCATCAACCAGGTCACCATCTCTGACGAGCGTAAGAAGAAGTATGACTTCTCCACCCCGTATACCGTGTCCGGTATTCAGGCGCTGGTGAAGAAAGGCAACGAAGGCACCATCAAAACGGCTGCGGACCTGAAAGGGAAGAAAGTCGGTGTCGGTCTGGGAACCAACTACGAAGAGTGGCTGCGCCAGAACGTTCAGGGCGTGGATATCCGCACCTATGATGATGACCCGACGAAATACCAGGATCTGCGCGTGGGCCGTACCGACGCCATTCTGGTTGATCGCCTGGCAGCACTGGATCTGGTGAAGAAAACCAACAACACCCTGGCGGTAGCGGGTGATGCGTTCTCTCGTCAGGAATCCGGCGTGGCCGTTCGTAAAGGTAACGAAGACCTGGTGAAAGCGATTGATTCCGCGATTGCTGACATGCAAAAAGACGGTAGCCTGAAGGCGCTTTCCGAGAAGTGGTTCGGGGCAGACGTCACGAAATAAGTTTCTGACGTAAAAAAAGGCGCTTTTAAAAGCGCCTTTTTTATTTCTTACGCGTCTGCGTGCATAATGAAAAATATCACATTTTGTCTGAGTTACCGGAGCATCCATGTCACTACAGAATTTAACGCGCTTTCCCCGCCTGGAGTTCATCGGCGCGCCGACGCCGCTGGAGTATCTCCCGCGATTTTCTGATTATTTAGGGCGCGATATTTTTATTAAGCGTGATGACGTGACGCCCATGGCGATGGGGGGCAACAAGCTGCGCAAGCTGGAGTTTCTGGCGGCGGACGCCCTGCGCGAAGGCGCGGATACGCTCATCACTGCCGGGGCCATCCAGTCCAACCACGTTCGCCAGACGGCGGCCGTGGCGGCAAAACTTGGGCTTCACTGCGTGGCATTGCTGGAAAACCCGATTGGCACGCGGGCTGAAAACTATCTCACCAACGGTAACCGCCTGCTGTTAGACCTGTTTAACGTGCAGGTTGAGATGGTTGACGCGCTGACCGACCCGACCGCCCAGCTCGATGAGCTGGCGACGCGTCTGGAAGCGCAGGGTTTTCGCCCCTACGTTATTCCCGTCGGCGGTTCGAATGCGCTGGGCGCGCTGGGGTACGTGGAAAGCGCGCTGGAAATCGCGCAGCAGTGCGAGGGGGCGGTGAGTCTCTCCTCCGTCGTGGTCGCGTCCGGCAGTGCGGGCACCCATGCCGGGCTGGCGGTGGGGCTGGAGCAACTGCTTCCCGAGGTCGAACTGATTGGCGTGACGGTGTCCCGCAGCGTGGCGGATCAGAAGCCGAAAGTGGTTACGCTACAGCAGGCGGTTGCAGAGCAGCTGGAGCTGAAGGCCAAGGCCGATATTCTGCTCTGGGATGACTATTTTGCGCCGGGTTACGGCACGCCGAACGAAGAGGGAATGGAAGCGGTGAAACTGCTGGCGCGCCTCGAGGGCATACTGCTCGATCCGGTCTATACCGGCAAAGCGATGGCCGGACTGATCGACGGCATTGCGCAAAAACGCTTTAAGGATGAAGGGCCGATTTTATTTGTCCATACCGGCGGAGCGCCTGCGCTGTTTGCCTACCATCCTCATGTCTAAAAATCAGGTCGAAAAATAATAATGCAAGAAAGTATTCAACTGGTTATTGATTCTCTGCCGTACCTGCTGAAAGGTGCGGTATTTACGTTGCAGCTCAGTATCGGCGGGATGTTCTTTGGGCTGGTACTGGGATTTATACTGGCCTTAATGCGCTTGTCGCCTGTCCTGCCGGTGCGCTGGCTGGCGCGCTTTTATATCTCCGTGTTTCGCGGTACGCCGCTTATCGCCCAGCTCTTTATGATCTACTACGGCTTACCGCAGTTCGGAATCGAGCTGGATCCGATCCCGGCGGCGATGATTGGCCTGTCGCTCAATACCGCGGCGTACACCTCCGAAACCCTGCGTGCGGCCATCTCCTCCATTGACAAAGGGCAGTGGGAAGCGGCGGCCAGTATCGGGATGACGCCCTGGCAGACGCTGCGCCGGGCCATCCTGCCGCAGGCGGCACGCGTGGCGCTTCCGCCGCTCAGCAACAGCTTTATCAGCCTGGTGAAAGATACCTCCCTGGCGGCAACGATTCAGGTTCCGGAGCTTTTCCGTCAGGCACAGCTCATTACCTCCCGTACGCTTGAGGTCTTTACCATGTATCTGGCCGCCTCGCTGATTTACTGGGTGATGGCGACGGTGCTCTCTGCTCTGCAAAACTACTTCGAAAACCAGCTTAACCGCCAGGAGCGTGATCCAAAATGAGTGCAATTGACGTCAAAAACCTGGTGAAAAAATTCCACGGTCAAACGGTGCTCCACGGGATCGATCTGGAGGTCGAGCAGGGCGAAGTGGTGGCGATTATTGGACCGAGCGGTTCGGGTAAGACGACGCTGCTGCGCAGCATTAACCTGCTTGAACAGCCGGAAGGCGGTACCATCCGGGTCGGGGAGATCACGATTGATACCGGGAAATCCATCAGCCAACAGAAAGGGTTGATACGCCGCCTGCGCCAGCATGTCGGCTTTGTTTTCCAGAACTTCAACCTTTTCCCGCATCGTACGGTGCTGGAGAACATCATCGAAGGGCCGGTGATCGTTAAAGGTGAGCCAAAAGAAGAAGCGACGGCGCGGGCTCGCGAACTGCTCGCCAAAGTAGGGCTGGCGGGGAAAGAGACCAGCTATCCGCGTCGCCTGTCGGGCGGGCAGCAGCAGCGCGTGGCGATTGCGCGCGCGCTGGCGATGCGCCCGGACGTGATCCTGTTTGATGAACCGACCTCTGCGCTCGATCCGGAACTGGTGGGCGAGGTGCTGAACACCATTCGCCAGCTGGCACAGGAGAAACGTACGATGGTGATCGTGACCCATGAAATGAGCTTTGCGCGCGATGTTGCTGACAGAGCCATCTTTATGGATCAGGGACGGATTGTGGAGCAGGGGCCAGCGAAAAGCCTGTTCGCTAACCCTCAACAGCCGCGAACCCGTCAATTCCTTGAAAAATTCCTTATGCAGTAGCATTTTTGCACGCATTTGCTCCAGAAATTGACTCTGGAGCAAATTATTCTCCCTCTGCGCGAGGGCTTCTGTTTTTTTATTCCATCCAGATCGGATAAACCTTATCGATAGTAAAGTTAATTGTGCTATTGCCGATATTTTGTGGCTAGAAAAAAGTTTTATGTGTTAGCTTATATTCACCATAATAATGATTATCTGTTCAGAGGCTTCATTTAGTAAGTATGAAGGATTTAGACTTTTTCACCTGGCGACGGGATTGCTCCCTCCGGTTTCAGGAATTGACCTGTGCCGCCGAGGTATATCAGGAGCTGGAGCGACAAACTCAGGCGCTGGAATTCGATTATTACGCGCTCTGCGTGCGCCATCCCGTGCCATTTACCCGCCCTAAGATCTCCCTGCAAACCACTTACCCAAAGTTGTGGATGGCGCAATATCAATCCGCGAACTATTTCGCGATTGATCCGGTTTTAAAACCGGAGAATTTCATTCAGGGCCATCTCCCCTGGACAGATGCATTATTCGCCGAGGCGCAGGAATTATGGCACAGCGCCCAGGATCACGGTTTACGCTCGGGAATAACGCAGTGCCTGATGCTGCCAAATCATGCGCTTGGTTTCCTGTCAGTGTCTCGTACGCGTGTACAGGAAGGGCCATTAGCCCATGAAGAAATAGAGCTGCGGTTGCAAATGCTGGTGCAAATGGCCTTAACCTCGCTGATGCGTTTTGACGATGAGATGGTCATGCCGCCGGAAATGAAATTCAGCAAGCGCGAGCGTGAAATTCTGAAATGGACTGCGGAAGGGAAGACGTCAGCGGAAATAGCGATCATTCTCTCGATCTCAGAGAATACCGTTAACTTCCATCAGAAGAATATGCAGAAGAAATTCAACGCGCCCAACAAGACGCAGATCGCGTGCTATGCGGCGGCAACGGGACTGATTTGACGCAGTAAAACGTTCTGCGTGACAGACGAGCGAACGGCTGAATGCACTGCATCCAGCCGTTTTTTGTTACTGACGGTACGCTTGCTTGATTTGCTTAACGGTGTTAGCAAATACCGCTGATTCAGCCTGGTCTTCCATCTCCGCGATTTGTTTTTCCATTTTAATGATCACACGACCGGCATCAGCCTGGCCCATCGCCTGCAGCATCAGCGTTAGCAGCGCTTTCAGGCAGTTTACTTCCTGTGCCAGTTCCTGGTTATTCTCCGCAGTGGCAAATTCAGGTGTGCTCATTTATTTTCCTCATTATTAAACGGCGCTAAAGCGCGACGACGAAAGTCAAGGCGGCGGAGTATACCACAAGCTGAAGCAAAAAATGCAGCGGTTGTTTTTCGTACTTTTACGCTGATGTTTAATTGCGTAAACAGATCGTACCGGTAAACTCATTCCGCTAATGATTATTAATTGTTTAGGTCGGGTTCGCTTGCCGTTAATTATTGTTACAAAAAGTTGAACCCTGTTTTTGCGCAGGTTAAGCCAGCCCGTTTTTTGTAACTTTTTGAATACAGATGGTTAAAAAAAGCTGCAAGAGCCCTGAATGCACGGGCTCTCTTTCCACCGCCTGTACAGCCTAATTTCCAAAAACGAGAGCAAAATCGAATAGCCGGTTTTTTAACGTTTTAATCTTGTCAGGAAAACCGTTAATATAAACCAAATTATCACACAGTAGCGTTATCCCTATTCTGGAGACATTTCCTTTGATCAACGTCCTTCTTGTTGATGACCACGAACTGGTGCGCGCAGGGATACGACGCATTCTTGAAGATATTAAAGGTATTAAAGTTGCCGGTGAGGCATGCTGTGGCGAAGATGCGGTAAAATGGTGCCGTACCCACTCCGCCGATGTGGTGCTGATGGATATGAACATGCCCGGTATCGGTGGTCTTGAAGCAACACGCAAAATCGCGCGTACCTTTGTAGACACTAAAGTCATCATGCTGACGGTGCATACCGAAAATCCACTGCCCGCGAAAGTGATGCAGGCGGGGGCCGCGGGTTACCTGAGTAAAGGTGCTGCACCGCAGGAAGTCGTCAATGCTATCCGTTCCGTGTTTGCCGGACAGCGTTATATTGCATCCGACATCGCTCAGCAGATGGCGCTGAGTCAGATCGAGCCCGAGAAAACCGAATCACCCTTTGCCAGTTTGTCCGAGCGTGAATTGCAGATTATGCTGATGATCACCAAAGGTCAGAAGGTGAATGAGATCTCGGAACAGCTGAATCTCAGCCCGAAAACGGTAAACAGCTATCGTTATCGGATGTTCAGTAAACTGAACATTCATGGTGACGTCGAACTGACGCATCTGGCCATCCGACATGGTTTGTGTAATGCGGAGACGTTGTTAAGTCAGTGAGTGATGTGTTCGATTCAAAAGCATTTCTGAAAACCGTAACCAGCCAGCCTGGCGTCTATCGCATGTATGACGCTGGCGGTACGGTTATCTATGTGGGGAAGGCAAAAGATCTTAAAAAACGCCTTTCCAGCTATTTTCGCAGCAACCTGGCCTCCCGTAAGACCGAAGCGCTGGTCTCACTCATCCAGAATATTGATGTCACCGTCACGCATACGGAGACAGAAGCGCTGCTGCTTGAGCACAACTATATTAAGCTCTACCAGCCGCGCTACAACGTCCTGCTGCGTGATGATAAATCCTATCCGTTCATCTTTCTGAGCGGAGACACCCATCCGCGCCTCGCTATGCACCGTGGTGCAAAACATGCGAAGGGTGAATATTTCGGGCCGTTCCCCAACGGCTATGCCGTGCGAGAAACGCTGGCGCTGCTGCAAAAAATCTTCCCGATCCGCCAGTGTGAAAACAGCGTTTACCGTAACCGTTCGCGCCCGTGCCTGCAGTACCAGATTGGCCGCTGCCTGGGACCGTGCGTGGCCGGGCTGGTGAGTGAAGAAGAGTATGCCCAGCAGGTGGAGTATGTGCGCCTGTTCTTAGCCGGCAAGGACGATCAGGTGTTAACGCAGCTGATCGCGCGGATGGAAAAAGCCAGCGCCGCACTCGAGTTCGAAGAGGCCGCGCGTATCCGCGATCAAATCCAGGCGGTGCGCAGAGTCACGGAGAAACAGTTTGTCTCAAATACCGGTGACGATCTCGACGTCATCGGCGTGGCCTTTGACGCCGGAATGGCCTGCGTGCACGTGCTGTTTATTCGCCAGGGCAAAGTGCTCGGCAGCCGCAGCTATTTCCCGAAAGTGCCTGGCGGTACCGAACTGGGCGAAGTGGTGGAAACCTTTGTCGGCCAGTTCTATCTGCAGGGTAGCCAGATGCGCACGCTGCCTTCTGAAATCCTGCTCGATTTTAATCTTGACGATAAAACCCTGCTGGCCGATTCGCTCTCTGAACTGGCGGGGCGCCGGGTCAATGTACAAACCAAACCGCGCGGCGATCGCGCGCGCTATCTGAAGCTGGCGCGGACCAACGCGGCAACGGCGCTGAGCACGAAGCTGTCGCAGCAGTCGACGGTGCACCAGCGTTTAACGGCCCTGGCGGCGCTGCTGAAGCTGCCGGAAGTGAAACGGATGGAGTGTTTCGACATCAGCCATACGATGGGTGAACAGACGGTCGCGTCCTGCGTGGTGTTTGATGCTAACGGTCCGCTGCGCGCCGAGTATCGCCGCTATAACATCACCGGCATCACGCCGGGCGATGACTATGCGGCGATGAATCAGGTGCTGCGTCGTCGCTATGGTAAAGCCATAGAAGAGAGCAAGATCCCGGATGTGATCCTGATTGACGGTGGGAAAGGGCAGCTCGGCCAGGCGAAAGCGGTATTTGAATCGCTTGATGTCAGCTGGGATAAAAACCATCCGCTGCTGCTGGGCGTCGCAAAAGGGGCCGATCGTAAGGCCGGTCTGGAGACACTGTTCTTCGAGCCGGAAGGTGAGGGCTTCAGCCTGCCGCCGGACTCTCCGGCGCTGCACGTCATCCAGCATATTCGCGATGAATCGCACGATCACGCTATCAGCGGTCACCGCAAAAAACGGGCGAAGGTGAAAAACACCAGCTCACTCGAGACGATCGAAGGCGTGGGGCCAAAACGTCGCCAGATGCTGCTGAAGTATATGGGCGGATTGCAAGGATTACTCAACGCCAGCATGGAGGAAATTGCAAAAGTGCCGGGTATTTCGCAAGGGCTGGCAGAAAAGATCTACTACTCGTTGAAACATTGAGGGCTCTGTAGCAACATAGAGCTAAATTTTACTGACAACAAATAGTTACCGTCACTATGCAATATAACATCCCTACGTTGCTCACTCTTTTTCGTGTCGTACTCATCCCGTTCTTTGTGCTGGCGTTTTACCTGCCGGTTGTCTGGGCACCCTTTGCCTGCGCATTGATCTTCCTTATTGCAGCGGTAACAGACTGGTTTGATGGTTACCTGGCGCGCCGCTGGAATCAAAGCACCCGTTTTGGCGCCTTCCTCGATCCGGTGGCGGATAAGGTGATGGTTGCTATCGCCATGGTTCTGGTGGCCGAGCACTATCACACCTGGTGGGTGACGCTGCCTGCGGCAACCATGATCGGCCGTGAGATTATTATCTCTGCGCTGCGCGAGTGGATGGCGGAACTGGGGAAACGCAGCAGCGTGGCGGTCTCGTGGATTGGTAAAGTGAAAACGACGGCGCAGATGGCGGCGCTGGTTTGGATGCTCTGGCGTCCGAACGCCTGGGTTGAGTGGGCGGGGATTGGTCTCCTGTGGGTGGCGGCAGTGCTGACGCTGTGGTCAATGCTGCAATATTTGAACGCTGCGCGCGGGGATTTGCTTGATCAGTGATCGTTTCGCCGTAATTTTCAGCAAACGATCCGGGGATGCAAAAAATAACGTTGACTCATAACGTCATATCAGTAGAATGCAACGCATCGAACGGTGGCACAGCAAGCCGGACGATAATGAAATCAAGTGGTTAGACATTTACTTGATGACATGCGGGAATAGCTCAGTTGGTAGAGCACGACCTTGCCAAGGTCGGGGTCGCGAGTTCGAGTCTCGTTTCCCGCTCCAGATTAAAGACATGCGCAACAGCGGGTGTCAGTTTGAAAAGTTTTACGGCGCGTTAGCAAAGCGGTTATGTAGCGGATTGCAAATCCGTTTAGTCCGGTTCGACTCCGGAACGCGCCTCCACTTTCTTCCCTGGCCGGATGGTGGAATCGGTAGACACAAGGGATTTAAAATCCCTCGGCGTTCGCGCTGTGTGGGTTCAAGTCCCACTCCGGCTACCATGGGAAACAAAGAATAATCAAAGCAATAAGCAGTGTCGTGAAACCACCGAAAGGTGGTTTTTTTGTGCCTCCAGTTTAGCGCGAAGTGAGCGTATCTCATCGTCATCACGATCGTGCTGTGCCCGGAAATTTGCTGCCATACCAGAACGTTAAGCCTAACTCTCTAATATCAAGCCCGGGAAGCAGGGCGATTTTCAGCTAACCTGCAACCAATCTTAAACAAACATTTCACTCACCAGACACAGGTTGCCGCTGCTGATAAGCTGGTTGGTATCCACCCTGGAGAGCGGAAGGTTATTGTCATGCAATATGAAGAACAGCAGCTTATCAACGGCCTATTCGAGCGTCTTAAACAGGCCGGACAACAAAACAGCCAACGGGATGCAGATGCAGAGCGTCAGATCGCTGAATTTGTCAGGCAGCAGCCTGCGGCCCCCTACTATATGGCGCAGTCGATTTTGATTCAGGAAGCGGCGCTGAAACGTCTGCAGGCCCGGGTTCAGGAGCTTGAAAGCGAATTAGCCGCGCAAAAAAGCAAACCCTCGACGGGCGGCAGCTTCCTCGGCGGCCTGTTTGGTGGCGGGAAAAGTAACCCGCAGCCTGACAACAGCTGGAATGCCCAGCCGCAACAGCCGCCGGCGCAGGATTACTCTCGGGCGCCAGCGCCAGCTACTCGCGGCGGCGGTTTTATGGCTGGCGCGCTCCAGACAGCCGCTGGCGTGGCCGGTGGCATCGCGCTTGCCGAGATGCTTACCAGCATGTTCCATCAGTCGCGGCCGGAAGAGATCGTGAACATCATCGAAGAACCGACAATGCCCGTCGGTGGTGAACCGTTTGTCGGTAATCAATACGGCGACGTTAATAACGTCTCTGACACCCGTTTCCTCAACCAGAACGATCCGTTCGGCAGTAATAACGATGCCTGGCAGAACGACGATGTAGATGACGACTACAGCAATGACGACGACAGTTTTATTTAACGACGTTATCGTGTCACCATCGAAATGAAGTTAACCCTGAAAGTTGGGTATCCAACTTTCGGGGTTTTGCGTTTCCGGGTCAAAAAAGCCTTCGAGGCTAAGCCTGAAGGCTCATAAATCACATTCTTTTTACTGCTTTTCTTACTAACAAACCTGTAAGAATTGCCGGAAGCAATCCAAACAAAGAGGCGATATCGACTAACGTATCCTCCAGTTCTTCTATCCCGTATGTCCCGAAATGGTCCATCACGGCATAAGCCCATTCGACAGGTATCAAAATAAAAAGCCAGCGCGTATATAAAAGAAAACTGATAAGACCGATTGCAAGGCTGAAGGTGATTTCTATAAAAGTCCTCATGTTACTGTTATTGTCCCGTAAGCTTTAAAGCTCGTGCAAGGTACCGGCATCATAGTTGTTTTCATAAGAGCTTCGTACAAGTAATCAAAGTCACTCAGATGAAGAAGGGTTATACAGCCTTCGCTTAACCCTCTTGGTCCTATCGGATGGAGGCGGAAATGGCCACGCCGGACACCTTCAACAAATACTTGATCATCTATCTGCCAGTCATCTTTGTATAAGGCAAACCATTTTGAGCGATCGGTGCCATAAATATTTTTCAGGGCAAAATCACTTAGTCCTCCGAGCCTGCCTCCGCTCTGTCGGTTCACGATGAAGTAACGTCCTGGCGGGATAGGTCCGATTTCTGGTTTGCTTGCCATAGTCGGATTGTTTCTGCCATAGAGCTGGCCTGAGAATGCCGGAAAGTTTCCTATACCCGGAACGGTAAGAATAGATGACGGTAAGCCATTCAATGCATAGCGAGCAATAATCATGCTGTAACCCGAATATTCCAGCCGTCAGTAAACTGGATATTCCCGTCGCAGTGCTTCCATGTGATTCTCTCATAACGCAGTTCTATCGCCTCAAGGTGATTGTGTTTTTCCATTGAGGGATTTTTTACGTTATGCATTACAGGCGTTATCCCTACGATTTTCACATTTTCTAAAAGCATGTTGAAATACTCAACTTCCTGCCCTGCATCGTTGATACGGTACCATTTGATTTCAGCTGACTTTAGGGTCTGGCCAGTTGCTACAGCCCGGTAAAGGTAAGGCGAGGATGAATCAAACTCTTTTTCGATTGTTAGTGGGGAGTGGACGCGGGTACCGGTTAGTTTCCCTGTATTGCCATCGGTTGGAATGTGTAAACCATGGCCAAACGATAAAACCTCAATGCTACCTTCACGGTGCTGAACATCTACAGAACCTGTAATATTCGCACCTCCGTCATCTTTGAGCCATAAATATGCGGGTATAGCCATTCTGAACGCTCCTTTTCAGTGAGTTTGACGTGATTGTCAAAGACTAATAAATCAACAAACTCAGGCCTTCTCAAGGCATTGCGTGCTATACTTTTCGTGAATATCTCATTGTTATTTATATGAAAATATTTCTAATGGTTCCTTAGGTATCAAATCACACCCCCGCCCAAATACGCCTTTCTCACTTCCTGATTCCCCAGCAATTCCTCACCGCTGCCGCTCAGCCGGATCTGTCCGTTCACCATCACATACCCGCGGTCAGACAGCTTCAACGCATGGTGCGCATTTTGCTCCACCAGAAAAATGGTCATACCGCTGCGGGCCAGCTCGCGCAGCGTCTGGAAGATCTGCTTCACCACAATCGGGGCTAAGCCCAGGCTGGGCTCATCCAGCAGCAGCAGCTTTGGACGGCTCATCAGCGCCCGGGCGATCGCCAGCATCTGCTGTTCCCCGCCGGACATGGTCATCGCGCGCTGCTTGCGCCGCTCTTTAAGGCGAGGGAAAAGGTCAAACATGGTTTGCATGTCTTCAGCCGCAAACTGATTGCCGATGGGAATGGTCCCCATCAGCAGGTTCTCTTCCACGGTCATATCGGGGAAGATTCGTCGCCCCTCCGGTGCCTGCGCAATGCCGCCGGACGCAACGTAGTGGGTGGATTGATGGCTGATATCTTCACCACAGAACAGGATCTGCCCGCTGCGGATACGGGGTTGACCAAAGATGGACATCAGCAATGTCGATTTACCCGCACCGTTTGCGCCAATCAGCGCCACGGTTTCCCCCTTATTCACCTCAAGAGAGACCTGCTTCAGCGCCTGAATGACGCCGTAAAACACATCCACCTCGCGAAAAGCCAGCAGCGGTTCGCTCATAGGGAGACCTCGCTTTCATCCGTGCCCAGGTAGGCGGCAATGACCTTTTCATCATGCTGGATCTGCTCGGGTTTCCCCCTGGCAATCACATCGCCGTGGTCGAGCACGATAATGTCGTCCGAAATGTCCATCACCATCCCCATATCATGCTCAATCAGCAATACCGTGATGTCATGATGATCCCGCAGAAAGCGAATAATGCCGCTCAGCTTGTGCGTTTCAACCGGGTTAAGCCCGGCGGCGGGTTCATCCAGACAGATCATTTCCGGCCCGGTACACATTGCCCGCGCGATTTCCAGTCGCCGCTGCTGGCCGTACGACATCTCTCCCGCCAGGCGATTGGCGCACTCCACCAGATCCACCACTTCCAGCCAGTAGAAGGCTCTGTCCAGGGCGTCGCTTTCCGCCCGCCGGTATGCCGGCGTATTTAAGATCCCGGCGAGCAGATTACGGTTAACGCGCATATGCTGCGCGACCAGTAGGTTTTCCACGACCGACATCTCGCGAAAAAGACGGATATTTTGAAACGTGCGCGCCAGCCCGGCACGGTTGACCAGGTGGGTTCCGCCGAACATTTTGTAGAAAAGACGCTGCCCGAACTGCGCGGGGTTAATCCAGTCGCCGGGCTGGAATTTTTGCCCGAGGACCTGAATCACGTTGGTCGTTTTATGGCGGGTATTAAACAAAATGTTGCCGCCGGAGGCTCTGTAGAAGCCCGTCAGGCAGTTAAACACGGTTGTTTTTCCCGCCCCGTTGGGGCCAATCAGGGCGGTAATGGAGCCGCGCTGCACGTCCAGGTTGACGTCGTTTAGCGCCTTAATCCCGCCAAAATGCATCATCAGATGCTCAACGCGTAATATCGTTTCGTTCATGGTGCGACGCCCTTACGCACGGCAAACCCGCTGCGGTTAATGCGGATCAAACCGCGTGGACGCCAGATCATCATCACCACCATCAGCATGCCAAACAGCAGGACGCGGTACTCGGCAAAACTGCGCAGCAGCTCCGGCGTTACCGTGAGCACAAAGGCGGCCAGCACTACGCCCAGCGTCGAGCCCATCCCGCCCAGCACCACAATGGCGAGGATCAGCGCCGATTCAAAGAAGGTAAAGGAGGTTGGATTCACGAACCCCTGATAGGTGGCGAAGAACACCCCGGCAATGCCTGCGGTGGACGCGCCCAGCGTAAAGGCGGAAAGCTTAACCAAAACATGATTCAACCCCATTGAGCGGCAGGCAATTTCGTCTTCGCGCAGGGCTTCCCACGCCCGACCAATCGGCATGCGCGTCAGGCGGTGCTTGATGTAAAGCACCAGCATCACCACCAGAAACAGCACCGCGTAGATAAAGATAAACTTCATGTTCGGGTTGTAGGTCAGGTGGAAAAACTCGTGGAAGGGCACGCCGCCTTCTTTTGCGCGTCGCCCAAACTCAAGACCGAAAAAGGTGGGGGGTGGGGCCGACACGCCGTTGGGGCCGCCGGTGAAGGTCAGCCAGTTGTTCAGTATCAGGCGAATGATCTCCCCGAAGCCGAGGGTGACGATGGCCAGATAGTCACCGTGCATGCGCAGTACCGGGAAGCCGAGCAGGGCACCTGCGGCAGCGGCCATGATTGCCGCGAGCGGCAGCATGCTCCAGAAGCCCAGGCCGAGATACTGGTATCCCAGCGCCAGGCCGTACGCACCAATCGCATAGAACGCGACATACCCCAGATCCAGCAGACCGGCCAGGCCCACGACGATGTTCAGCCCCAGACCGAGAAGCACGTAGATCAGCCCCAGAATGGCGACGGTCAGAACATACTTGGTGGCGACAAACGGAAAGCAAATCGCAAGGGTAATCACCAGGGGAATAATCCAGCGCATGCGGCTTTTGTATTCCGGGGGGCGGACATATACGCCCGCGCTATCGGCCTCGAAGCGCGCCTGGAAGCGGGCCCCGGCAGCGGTACCTAAAAAAGCGCTCAGCAGAAAACGCCCCGACATGACGATACCCACCATCCAGGCCAGGCGCTGCCCGGCGAAGGTAAAGCTGTACCCGTCCAGCACCACACCTGCAATGGGGCCGAAGATAATCAGCGCAATCAGCCCGGAGAAAATCGCGTCCAGAATGCAGCGTTTAAGTGAAAAACCGTGTGACGTCATCATTGTCTCCCTCACACTTTGGCCACAATCGGGCGCCCGAGCAGCCCCTGAGGGCGGAAAATCAGGATCATCACCAGCAGGCCAAACGAGAAGACGTCTTTATAGTCCGAGTTCACCATGCCCGAGAACTGCGCTTCCGCCACGCCCAGGATAAGGCCGCCGAGCATGGCGCCGGGGAGGGAACCTATGCCGCCCAGTACCGCCGCCGTGAAAGCTTTAATGCCGATCACGAACCCGACGTAGAAATCAAAGGTGCCGTAATTCATGGTGATCAGCACCCCCGCCAGGCCCGCCATCGCCGCGCCGATGACGAAGACCAGCGAAATAATCCGGTCGGTGTTAATCCCCAGAATGGAGGCCATTTTGCGATCCTGCTGCACCGCACGGCACATCCGCCCCAGCCGGGTACGGTTGATTATCCAGGTGAGCACCAGCATGCCGGCAAACGAGGCCACCAGAATAAACACTTTGGTGTAGGTTATCTGCACGAACCCTTCGCCCAGATGCAGGCGAATCACGCCGTCCAGCATGGTCGGTACCCCTTGCTGGCGCGGGCCCTGGCTCAGCTGCGCGTAGTTTTGCAGGATAAGCGATATCCCGATGGCGGAGATCAGCGGTGCCAGGCGCGTGGAGTTGCGCAGCGGCTTATAGGCGATACGCTCGATGGTCCAGCCGTACACCCCGGTGACCACAATGGTGAACACCAGCGTGCCGAGGATCAGCAGCGGGAAGGACTGCAGGCCGAAGAACGAGAGCAGCGCCAGGCCAATGGCGCAGAGATAGGCGGAAATCATATACACTTCGCCGTGGGCGAAATTAATCATGCCGATAATGCCGTACACCATGGTGTAGCCGATGGCGATCAGGCCGTAGACGGAACCCAGCGTTAAGCCATTGATTAACTGTTGCAGGAAGAATGTACTCATTTTAGCGCGCTCGTTTTATAGGCTGCGCGAGCCGCGCAGCCTGATGTTTATTACGCGCCGACGGGCGAGCCCATCGACGTTGAGCGTGACTCCGTCCCGTTACTCCACTTCCTTATATTTTCCTTTGTCGTCCCACTGGTAAACCACGTAGTCAGAGACTTTCAGATCGCCTTTGCTGTCCCAGGCTTTTTTGCCCATCACCGTGTCGACGGAATTGGCCTTCAGCCACTCGCTGGCTTTGGCAGAGTCCTTGCCGCCGGTGGCCTTGAAGGCCGCGGCAATCGCCTGTACCGAGGCGTAGGAGTAGAGGGTGTAACCTTCCGGCTCGAATTTACCGGCGCGGAATTTCTCGATTACCGCTTTGCCGTCCGGGATCAGGCGCGGATCTTTACCGAAGGTCATGTAAATGCCATTGGTATATTGCGGGCCGCCCGCCGCGGTCACCATCTCTTCGTTGACGATACAGTCCCCGGAGAAGAATTTCGCCTGCACGCCCTGCTCACGCATCTGGCGAACCAGCGGGCCGGCTTCCGGATGACAGCCACCGAAGAACACGACGTCCGGTTTTTGCGCGCCGATCTTAGTGACCAGCGCGTTAAAGTCTTTTTCACCGCGGGATAACCCCTCGTACATCACATCCTGAACCCCGCGTTTCGCCAGCGCCGCTTTGGTGGCGTCAGCCAGGCCCTGACCATAGGTGTCTTTATCGTGAATAATCACCACCCGTTTGGCTTTCAGCTTGTCGATGATGAAGTCGCTGGCCACCTGGCCCTGCTGGTCATCGCGGCCGCACATACGGAACATGTCGCTCATGCCGCGTTCGGTAATCAGGGGGTTGGTTGAACCGGGGGTAATAGCGATGATCCCCGCATCGCTGTAAACCTCGGTGGCGGGCATGGTGGAAGAGGAGCAGAAATGACCGACCACGGCGTTGACTTTATCCTGGTCGACTAAGCGGTTGGCCACCGCCACCGCCTGCTTAGGCTCGCAGGCGTCATCCCCCTGAACCAGTTTGATCTTTTCGCCGTTAATGCCGCCGGCGGCGTTAATGTCTTCAGCGGCCTGCGTTGCGCCGTGCCAGTATTGATCGCCATAGGTGGCATTAGGACCCGTGAACGGCCCGGCCACGCCAATCACGATATCTGCCCTGGCGGAAAACGCCGTCACAAGGCAACCGGCCAACACGAGAGAAAGCGGAGTTCTGATAAATTTCAGCGACATTATTATGTTCCTTAGCAAAGAGGTTTTTGCACCACGGCGTAAACCCGAACGCCCGACGGCGCAGCCAATCCGAAACACGAGCAAGAACAAAATGCACTAAACGAACAAGATACAGACGGCATCCTGCATATACGGCGAGGTTTCCCTGCGCAGCGTCGCGCGAAGAACATTAAGCAAAAACGTTGCCAGAATGGTTAAGCCATTGACGGGCCTGTGACATGTTTGAGTATAGAGCGCCGCGTTATGCCGCCTTGCGGGAGGAGAAGAAATTACAGCGGAGATCACATATCGTTAACAATAAAGCCCATAAGTTGTGCAAAGGTCACGATTTGCACGTTTTTGCAGCAATAAAGACCTAAACTTCAGCCCGGAGAGGCGTGAGATATGTGTTAGGATCGTTTCCTTTTTATCAGGAGTGTCAGCGATGACTGAAGGCCCATTAAATGAAAGCGAAATGGCGTGGCTTGAAGAGACGTTAATGTCTTACGGTCATGACGATGCGTCCGTGCTTGACGTGTCTGAACTGGACGGCATGTTTACCGCAGTGCTTTCCGGTCCTGTTGTCGTTGAGCCAGATACCTGGCTGGTGGCGGTGTGGGGTGGCGAGAAATACATTCCGCGCTGGAAAAACGATCGCGAGATGAACCGTTTTATCGATCTTTGCTTTAAGCATATGAACGATATTGCCGAGCGCCTGAGCGAATATCCGGACCAGTTTGAACCGATGTTTGGCTATAACGACATTGACGGTGAGAGCTATACCGTGGTGGAAGAGTGGTGCTACGGCTACATGCGCGGCGTGGCGCTGACGGACTGGTCAGCCTTGCCGGACGAGCTGAAGGCCGATCTGGATGTGATTGCGCTGCACGGTAGCGAAGAGATCGGCGACCAGCTGGATGAATTGACCGAAGAAGAATATACCGCCAGCATTGAACGTATTCAGCCTGCGGCGCTGCGCTTGTATAACTACTGGGTGAACAATCCGCAGCAGCCGGAGGTGAAGAAGCCGATGGTGAACGGCACGAAGGTTGGGCGTAACGATCCGTGTCCTTGCGGCAGCGGGAAGAAGTTCAAGAGCTGCTGTTTGCACTGATAAAAAAGGGGCTGATGACAGCCCCTTTTTTCATTAACCCACTTCCGGCAGCATTCCCGCCGCAATCAGTACCTGCACCAGAATAATCACCACCCCACAGCCAAACACAATGCACAGCAGCGGTTTTCCGCCCGCCACGCGGTAACCCTGCTGCGGATGCTGCTGGCGGCTCTTCCACGCCAGCAGGGAAGGGAGGAGCAGGGCAAGGACCGAGAGCGCCACCCCCGCATACCCCAGCGCCATTACAAACCCGCGTGGATAAAACAGCGCAAAGGCCAGCGGCGGCAGGAAGGTGATGGCCCCGGTCTGTAATCGTCCTGCGGCGGTATTGCGGCGCTGGAACAGGTCGGCCAGATAGTCAAACAGGCCAAGCGCCACGCCCAGAAACGAGGTTGCCAGCGCCAGGTCGGCAAAGAGGTGTACCGCCAGCTCCACGTGCGGGGAGGTGACGACCTCGCGCAGCGCCAGCAGAAAACCGTTCAGGCCTGCGTGCTGTGCCATCAGGCCAATAAAGGTTGAAGCGTCGATGCTGCCCAGGGTCACCAGCTGCCAGAAAATGTAGGCAATCAGCGGGATCGCGCTGCCGATAACAAAGACGCGGCGCAGCTTGCGAATATCGCCGTTCATATAGCTGACGATGCTCGGCACGCTGCCGTGGAAGCCAAACGAGGTGAAAATGACCGGGATGGCGGAAAGCGCCAGCCCTTTTTCCAGCGGCAGCGTCAGCAGATTGACCTGATGAACATGCGGTGCCAGCAGGACCAGCATGACAATCAGGAACAGAATTTTGGCGCTGAACAGGAAACGGTTAAACAGATCCACCAGCGATGTGCCAACGCAGACCACGCCGCCGCCGATGAGCGCAAAGAAGATGGCGCCCGTCGCCGGGGTAATGTCAGAACCAAACCAGTCGTTAACGCTTGAGGCGATTAACTCCCCGGCCCCGCTGATGTAGGCGGCGGTCAGGGCGTACATCAGGAACATCATGCTGAAGCCGGTTATCCACTGGCCGTAGCGTCCCAGGTAGCGCGCCGCGAGAGAACCCAGACCGGTATCGGCGGGCACATGCTGGTAAACCTCAAGCAACAGCAGGGCGGTGTAGCACATCAGCGCCCAGAGCGTCCCCAGCAGCAGCAGGGTCATGCCAAATCCCACGCCCGCGGCTGCCAGAGGCATGGCCAGCATTCCTGCGCCAATCGTCGTTCCGGCGACGATAAAAATACTTCCCAGAGTTCTGTTTTTCACGCTTTCCTCTACAACGCTTCTTAACCGCGACAAAATCTGCGGCGCAGAGTAAGGGAAAAGCCGTAACTCGTCAAATCACCGTTACAAGCAGTGTAATGAATGCTTTACACATTATTGTTCCTCTGACCCTTTATAGGCTTCCGCCTACTACATGAGGGCAATGTTGCTGAGCAACATTTCGGCGTAACGTAAACAATAAATATAAATTATCAAATAAAGTGAGGGTTTTATGGCGGGGGAGAATCCTTTTACCGCGGCATGGAGCCGTGGAGGCAACCTGTTGTGCCATGGCCACTGGATAATCCACTGGCAGAACCAGCCCCTGATACTTCCGGAGTCCCGCCGCGAAAAAGATATGGGCACCTGGGGAATCTATTCGGTTATTGATCCTGAGGATGAGACCTTTGCACAAGGCTTACAGGAAGATGAGTGGATCATAGCGAATGTCGACTGGTTGACGGATATGTTTTTCGAGATGGGTATTGCGCTGGAGACGGCCAGCTACCGCTATTTTTACCAGGCCGTGAATCCTCACGACTGGCGCTGCACCAGCTGCGCTGGGTGTATGTAAATTAACGCGGTGCAGGGAACCCGCACCGCGCTGAAATTAATTCTGCGTATCCAGCGTGGAAAGTTCTTTATCAATAAAGTAAAGACCTTCGCCTGATTTCCCCACCAGAGATAATTTATCCAGCACGGATTTAAACAGCTTCTCTTCTTCATGCTGTTCGGCGACATACCACTGCAGGAAATTGAAGGTTGGATAATCCTGGCTGGTCATCGCGGCATGAACCAGTTCGTTAATTTTCTGGGTGATCAGCTGCTCGTGCTCGTAGGTGGCGCGGAACAGTTCATCGAGAGAATTATATTCAGCAAATGGAGATGCCACGGTTTCAATGCGCGGCAGGCTGCCGGTATCCGTCAGATAATCAAACAGACGCTGCATGTGGGTCATCTCTTCCTGCGCGTGACGACGCAGAAACGCGGCAGCGCCTTCAAAGCTGTGATAGCTGCACCAGGCGCTCATCTGCTGGTAGAGAAGGGATGAATACAGCTCAAGATTCATTTGTGCGTTGAGCTTGTCGATCATTTCAGTTTTCAGCATGGTGGCGCTCCGGGTTATTATTTCTGGTTCACAATGAGCGACACTATAATTTGTTATTTAATTATTTGCAAAACGTAAAATATTTATTTTATTTATTTAAAATACGAATGGGAATAAAACGCATTGGCGATTTTATCATTTATTAATGAGAATTGTTTTTGTTCGTAATGAAATAAACTGCCAGCCTGCGCTGGCAGTCTGGATTAATACCACGGATTGTTTGACTTAGGGTTCACGGCATAACCCATACATTTATACTGGATAGTCACGCTCTCGTTCAGACACAACGAGCCGCTAATGAGGGTGCAGGTTTTAATGGGCTGACCATAGGCTGAGGCCGTGGCATACCCCATGCTCTGACATGCTTTTGCCGCCGTACCGTTATTCACATACTCATCGGAATACGCATTTTGCAGCGCTGCCTGACCGTAGTTAAGGCGGACGATGCCGTTCGGCGCATCGAGGCTGCTGACTTCAGCCTGGCGGTTAATACTGCACCCCGCGAGCAGGAGGAGTGTGCCGGCTACAATGACTCTTTTCATGGTTCGCTCTGAGTGGATGGAAATACGTTATCGTACCCGCAGATGCCCGCCGCAATGGCTTGAATAGCCGGACAATCTGCCCTCACTCTTCGCAACGGGTTGATGGTGAACGCGATCAGACCCCACTCTGATTAAATTGTGATTTATATCACAAAAACATTGATTTTTGTGATGATGGTCATATTATAAGCGCATTGACGATAAAGTTGTATAACAAGTTGATGGAGCATCACTGTGAAACTGCGCAAAATCCTGAAAAGTATGTGGGCCAATTACTGCCGCACGTTCAAAGACGTGCCGCCGGGCGCCATGTTCTGATAAAAAAACCTGCTTCGGCAGGTTTTTTTATACCTGCAGACGTTGAAGGGAAGATGTCAGGGGGCGTGTTTTGATACTATGGCGGCCTTTAAATAAGGAGAAACCCCATGTCACAAAACCTGAGCGCCGATCAGGAACTGGTCTCTGACGTTGTCGCCTGCCAGCTGGTTATCAAACAAATCCTGGATGTTCTGGACGTGATTGCGCCGGTTGAAGTGCGCGAGAAGATGTCTACCCAGCTGAAAAACATCGATTTTGCCAGCCATCCTGCTGCCGCTGACCCGGTAACGCTTCGTGCGATCCAGAAAGCCATCGCGCTGATCGAGCTGCGATTCACGCCGCAGGGTGAGTCCCACTGACGCAGGGAAATGGGCGACGGCATGCGTCGCCCTTTGATGTTATCAGAAGAACGTCTGGACCAGCAGGTAGCTCGCGGCACACGCGCAGCTTACCCCAATCAGCCCTGGCAAAATAAAGCTGTGGTTGATGATAAATTTACCGATGCGGGTCGTGCCTGACCGGTCAAAGCCGATGCAGGCCAAATCGCTGGGATAGGTCGGCAGGACAAAATAGCCGTAAGACGCCGGGAAAAAGGCGATCAGCATTTTCGGGTCGATGCCCAACATCAACCCCATCGGCGCAACCGCCGTCAGCGCCGCCGCCTGGCTGTTCACCAGTTTTGACACCAGAAACAGCACAATCGCATATGTCCACGGGTGGCTTTTCACCACGCCTTCCAGGGCCAGCTTTAACTCGTCGAGATGCGCCTGGAAAAAGGTATCGCTCATCCACGCCACGCCGAATACCGAGAAGATCGCAACCATACCGGCCTTGAACACCGCGCCGTTGGAAATCGCGGAGGCATTGACCTTACAGGCCATCAGCATCACGGCACCCGCAATTAACATCATCATCTGGATGACAAGGTTCATCGACAGCGCCGTCATTTTGCCTTTCAGTTCAAAGGCGGGGCGCAGCTCAGGGAAGGCCCCCAGCAGAACGACCACGGCAATGCCGGCAAAGAAAATCCACGTGGACCAGTAGGCCTGTTTTGGGAAACGCTGATTCATTAACGTCTCTGTTCCGCCGTAGATAAACTCGCGCTGCTTAGGATCTTTTAGCTTTTCCTGAAACTCCATGTCGTCCGCCAAATCTTTCCCGCGGCGTAAACTCCACAGTGCAGCAATAGCCACGCCGAAAAGTGAAGCAGGAACCGACACGGCGAGAATTTCCAGAATTCCCCACGCGTGGCCGATCCCATGCTGGGCTGCCAGGATGGACACCAGCGACACGACGGCAACGGAAACGGGGGAGGCCGTGATCGCCATCTGCGACGCGACCGACGCCACGGCCATAGGGCGCTCCGGGCGGATCCCTTTTTTCAGGGCGATATCCGCAATAATCGGGAACATGGTGTAGACCACATGGCCGGTGCCGCACAGAAAGGTCAGCATCCAGGTGGTAAACGGAGCGAGCAGGGTGATGTGCTGCGGGTGTTTGCGTAGCAGACGTTCCGCAAACTGCATCATGACGTTGAGACCGCCCGCCGTTTGCAGGGTAGCGGCACAGCCAATCACCGCGAGGATGGTCAACATGACGTCAACCGGGGGTTTACCCGGCTGCAGACCAAAGACGAAACATAAAATAAAAAGACCAATACCGCTGATTAACCCAAGCCCCATACCGCCGAAACGCGTACCCGTCAGCAGGCAGAGGAGAATGACAACAAACTCAATGGTGATCATGATGCTCCCTCGTCAATGATTATGTAATTAAATAAATCATCACACGTTGTGTGGTTAATCATTGGGAGCCAGATCTGATTTGTTAAATTTCAGCAAAAGCAGAAGGTTGGAGAGGGGAAGGGGACCTGCTCCCCGGGACGGAAGCAGGCCAGAAACTCAGTGGTGCTGCACCGCCACAATGTCGAGCAGGTGACGGTCGGTTTGCTCAGGACATAAGCCTGCCTGCTGCGCGTTATGCAGCTCATCCGCCAGCGTCTTCAGCAGCAGGCCATCCTGCTGCTGCTCTTTATCCATATCGCGTAAGAATCTCAGCGTCGTAATGTCCTGCTGCGCTTTGGCTTCATCGGCCAGTTTGTTGAGGGTGCTGCAGCGTTGTTCATACTCTTCAAGCGTTTTCTGAAACAGTTCTTCCAGACAAGAGTAGCTCTCGTTTATCCCATCAAGGGCTTTAACAACAGGGTTTGCCCCGGCAGCTTTCAGGAAGTTAAAAACGCGCATCATATGGGTGACGTTACTTTGTGCCTGAGAGCGAAAGAAGGTGGCAGAGCCCGTGAGGCTATTCTCAGCGCACCAGGCACTTAAGTGAAGGTGCAGGTTGGAGGCGTAGAACTCAAGGTTCATCTGCGCGTTAAGTTTTTGCATCATCGTTTGGGTAGCCATACTCATATCCTTATTGACGGTGGGACGTGATGTCCGTTGCTTAACCTGAGCACCAGGCAAGTACGAAGAAAAAGAGCAGAATTACGCTTTCTGCAGTAAACGAAGTCGACCGAAATTCACTTCCTGTGTTCGATATAAATAAGCATACCCTTGTCTTTGGTCTAAGAAAACTCTTAAATTGGCTGTGTTTACCATACATTACAAACTTTAATATAGTACAGAAATACAATTAGCTCGCCATAGATCGGTGTTTAGATAATCCTCTGATAATCAACATTTTTTATCGAAGAGATATGCTGTTACTCTTTCGGTAATATTAAACCGGAATAATGCTCCGTAAAAAAATGAATCAAGGATTAATTATTCCGTATATCAGGTGCATTAATAAAATTGCGCTAAATCAAATTCTGTGGAGTAAATAATTTTCAGTGCGTGTGGCATTTTTGATGAAAAACATACTGCACTTTTCTGACGTCCGGCGTTCTCGTGCCCGATCCGGGGCATCAGGGATATCTTAGCTAATCTTATGGATAATCCTGCTTACCCTCATTTCATTTGTCTGACAAATACTGCCTTTTTTATGTCATTTTTCGCTGAATTTATGTACGCAATTACTGTAATTCTGCGGTGTGATGGGGCTCTCTTATGGATGATTAATTTCCCGCTAAAACTATCACCAGCAATAACGCTTATAACGAGGTAAGCGCTAATGCCTTGTTTTAAGTCCGATTAAATAAGAAGCACGCAGATATTCCCTACAGAAAAGAAAGCTAAAGCTGGAGTTTACCATGCACAAATTTACTAAAGCGCTGGCGGCCATCGGTCTGGCTGCGGTTATGTCACAATCCGCTATTGCTGAGAATTTAAAGCTCGGTTTTTTGGTAAAACAGCCCGAAGAGCCCTGGTTCCAGACGGAGTGGAAATTCGCCGATAAGGCCGGGAAAGATTTAGGTTTTGAAGTGATTAAAATCGCCGTGCCTGACGGTGAGAAAACCCTGAACGCCATCGACAGCCTGGCGGCCAGCGGTGCGAAAGGTTTCGTTATCTGTACGCCGGATCCAAAGCTGGGCTCGGCCATCGCGGCAAAAGCCCGCGGTTACGACATGAAGGTCATTGCCGTTGACGATCAGTTCGTGAACGCCAAAGGCAAGCCGATGGACAGCGTCCCGCTGGTCATGATGGCCGCGACAAAAATCGGCGAACGTCAGGGCCAGGAACTCTATAAAGAGATGCAAAAACGCGGCTGGGACGTCAAAGAGACCGCAGTGATGGCTATTACAGCGGATGAGCTGGACACGGCGCGTCGTCGTACAACCGGGTCAATGGACGCGCTGAAGGCGGCCGGTTTCCCGGAAAAACAAATCTACAAAGTCCCCACCAAATCTAACGATATCCCGGGCGCTTTCGACGCCGCCAACTCCATGCTGGTTCAGCATCCGGAGGTCAAACACTGGCTGGTGGTCGGCATGAACGACAACACCGTGCTGGGCGGCGTGCGCGCGACGGAAGGTCAGGGCTTCAAGGCACCTGACGTGATCGGGATTGGTATCAACGGCGTTGACGCCGTCAGCGAGCTGTCCAAAGCGCAGGCCACCGGCTTCTACGGCTCACTGCTGCCAAGCCCGGACGTTCACGGCTATAAATCCAGCGAGATGCTCTACAACTGGGTCACCAAAGGGGCTGAACCGCCGAAATTTACCGAAGTGACCGACGTGGTGCTCATTACCCGCGACAACTTCAAAGAGGAGCTGGCGAAAAAAGGACTGGGCGGGAAGTAATACGCGGTGATTGTGCCCCTCATCCTGCGTGAGGGGCCTGACGTACACACTACAGGAATCACGGAGACGTTATGCGACAGTCTGATCCGTATCTCTCTTTTCGCGGCATCGGGAAAACCTTCCCCGGTGTGAACGCGCTGACCGATATCAGCTTCGACTGCTATGCCGGCCAGGTTCACGCCCTGATGGGGGAAAACGGTGCGGGAAAATCCACGCTGTTGAAAATCCTCAGCGGCAACTACTCGCCAACAACCGGCACGCTGGCGATCCGCGGCGAAGAGGTCGCTTTTGCCGATACCACGGCGGCGCTCAATGCCGGGGTGGCCATTATCTATCAGGAGCTGCACCTCATCCCTGAGATGACCGTGGCGGAAAACATCTATTTAGGACAGCTCCCGCACAAAGGCGGCGTGGTGAATCGTTCGCTACTTAATTATGAAGCGGGGCTGCAGCTAAAACACCTGGGGCTGGACGTCGATCCCCAGACGCCGCTGAAATATCTCTCCATCGGCCAGTGGCAGATGGTTGAAATTGCCAAGGCGCTGGCGCGTAACGCCAGAATAATTGCCTTCGATGAACCCACCAGTTCGCTCTCGAAGCGTGAAATCGAAAATCTGTTCCGCGTGATCCGCGAATTGCGTCAGGAAGGCCGGACGATTTTGTACGTTTCGCACCGCATGGAAGAGATATTTGCTCTCAGCGATGCCATCACCGTGTTTAAAGATGGACGCTACGTGCGCACCTTTACCGACATGGCGCAGGTGAACCATGACCAGCTTGTTCAGGCGATGGTCGGACGCGATCTGGGTGATATCTATCACTGGCAGCCTCGCCAGTACGGCCCTGAGCGTCTGCGCCTCGATAGCGTAAAAGCGCCGGGCGTCAGAACGCCGATTTCGTTATCCGTACGCAGCGGTGAAATCGTCGGCCTGTTTGGTCTGGTAGGCGCGGGGCGTAGCGAATTGATGAAAGGGCTGTTCGGCGGTACCCGTATTACCGATGGGCAGGTCTCCATTGACGGCGAGCGGGTAGACATTCAGAAACCGGCCCACGCGATCGGGGCGGGAATGATGCTCTGTCCGGAAGACCGGAAAGCAGAGGGCATTATTCCGGTGCACTCGGTACGCGACAACATCAATATTTCCGCCCGCCGTAAGTTTATTCGCGCAGGTTGCCTGATAAACGATAGCTGGGAGTCGAGCAATGCCGACCACCATATTCGTTCACTAAATATCAAAACGCCGGGTCCGGAACAGCTGATCATGAATCTGTCAGGCGGAAACCAGCAGAAGGCCATTCTGGGCCGCTGGCTGTCGGAGGATATGAAGGTCATCTTGCTGGATGAGCCGACGCGCGGTATCGACGTGGGGGCAAAACACGAGATTTATAACGTGATCTATGAGCTGGCAAAACGCGGCGTGGCGGTGCTTTTCGCCTCCAGCGATCTGCCGGAGGTGCTTGGCGTGGCTGACCGCATTGTGGTGATGCGTGAAGGCGAAATTGCCGGCGAATTACTTCATGAACAGGCGAATGAACAACAGGCGTTGAACCTCGCCATGCCTAAAGTTAGCCAGGCCGTCGCCTGAGTAAGGAGTTAATGATGTCCTCTGTTACTACATCCGGAGTGCCGAAGTCGAAGTCGGCGTTGAGCGTTGGGCGTATCTGGGATCAGTACGGCATGCTGGTGGTGTTTGCCGCACTGTTCGTCGCCTGCGCGATCTTTGTCCCCAACTTTGCCACCTTCATTAATATGAAGGGGCTGGGTCTCGCCATCTCCATGTCCGGGATGGTGGCCTGCGGGATGCTGTTCTGTCTGGCCTCCGGCGATTTTGACCTGTCGGTGGCGTCGGTGATTGCCTGTGCAGGCGTTACGACGGCCGTGGTGATCAACATGACGGAGAGCCTGTGGATTGGCGTTTTTGCCGGTCTGTTACTCGGCGTCATCAGCGGCCTGGTGAACGGTTTTGTTATCGCGCGCCTGAAGATTAACGCCCTGATCACGACGCTTGCGACAATGCAAATTGTCCGCGGGCTGGCCTATATCATCTCCGACGGTAAAGCGGTGGGGATTGAAGACGAGCGCTTCTTTACGCTGGGTTACGCCAACTGGCTGGGTCTGCCTGCGCCTATCTGGCTGACCGTGGCCTGCCTGATCCTGTTCGGCTTCCTGCTTAACCGGACCACCTTTGGCCGTAATACGCTGGCGATTGGCGGTAACGAAGAGGCCGCCCGTCTGGCCGGGGTACCGGTGGTGCGCACCAAGATTATTATCTTTGTGCTCTCGGGGCTGGTTTCTGCCGCGGCGGGGATTATTCTGGCGTCGCGTATGACCAGCGGCCAGCCAATGACCTCTATCGGTTATGAGCTGATCGTTATTTCGGCCTGCGTGTTAGGGGGCGTTTCCCTCAAGGGAGGCATCGGAAAAATCTCATATGTGGTGGCCGGTATCCTGATTTTGGGCACGGTAGAGAACGCCATGAACCTGCTGAATATTTCGCCGTTCTCGCAGTACGTGGTGCGTGGTTTGATCCTGCTGGCAGCGGTGATATTCGACCGTTACAAGCAAAAAGCGAAGCGTACCGTGTAACCGTTTTGCACCTCTTTTATTGCTCAACTTATAACCATAGTTGACCCCTTCACCGCCCCGCCAGTAAAACTGGCGAGGCGGTTGTCAAATGGCGAGCGACGTCACACTGTCTATACTTACATGGCTATGAAAGAGGTAAAGGCGTTTACCTCTCGTCAACCGTAAGGAGGAAAAGGGTGGCTGACTTGTTAACCGCACCGCCTGTACTGCCCGGACATTATGCTTTCTTTTTTGATCTCGACGGCACGCTCGCCGGGATAAAACCGCACCCCGATCAGGTGTCTATTCCGGAGGCGGTGTTACAGGATTTGCATCAGCTCTCGCTCATGAATGAGGGAGCACTGGCATTGATATCAGGGCGCTCAATGGCCGAGCTGGATCTGCTCGCCAGTCCATACCACTTTCCGCTGGCCGGTGTACACGGAGCGGAGCGCCGCGACATCCATGATCAAACGCATATCGTTTCACTCCCCGACGCACTCACGCAAACGCTCCAGAAGCGGCTCTCTGCTGCGCTGGCCGACCTGCCTGGCACCGAGCTGGAAGCCAAAGGCATGGCCTTTGCCCTGCATTATCGCCAGGCACCGCAGCACGAAGATGCCGTGCTCGCGCTTGCTCAGACGGTTGCGGATGCGCATCCACAGCTGGCGCTGCAGCCGGGCAAATGCGTGGTGGAGTTAAAGCCGGAGGGGATTAATAAAGGCGCAGCCATCACCGCCTTTATGGCGGAGGCGCCTTTTAAGGGCCGGACGCCTGTTTTCTTAGGGGATGACCTGACCGACGAGGCCGGGTTCCGTGTGGTTAATCAGGCCGGAGGGATCGCCGTTAAGGTAGGGCCTGGTGACACTGTCGCCGAATGGCGGCTGGCGGATGTCGCCAGCGTCTGGCAGTGGGTATCTGATATCGCTAACCAGCAACAACAACAAATAGCGCAAAACAAAGGGGGAAACCATTATGGGTCGCTTAGTCGTCGTCTCTAACCGAATCGCACCGCCTGATGATAAAAAAGCCAGTGCGGGTGGCCTGGCGGTAGGGGTGTTAGGTGCCTTGAAAGCCGCTGGCGGGCTGTGGTTTGGCTGGAGCGGAGAAATCAGTGAAGAAGAGAAACCGCTCACAAAAGTGACGCGCGGGAATATCACGTGGGCGTCGTTTGCACTGAAAGAGAAAGACTACGACGAGTATTACTCGCAGTTCTCGAATGCCGTCCTGTGGCCGGCGTTTCACTATCGTCTTGACCTGGTCAAATTCCAGCGTGAATCCTTCGAAGGCTACGCGCGCGTGAATGCGCTGCTGGCGGATAAACTGCTGCCATTGATAGAGGAAGACGATATTTTATGGATCCACGATTATCACCTGCTGCCGTTCGCGAGAGAGCTGCGAAAGAGGGGAGTGAATAACCGGATTGGCTTCTTCCTGCACATCCCGTTCCCGACGCCGGAAATTTTTACCGCGCTGCCGCCGCATGAAGAGCTGCTGGAAGCGCTGTGTGACTACGATTTGCTGGGCTTCCAGACGGAAAATGACCGCCTGGCATTCCTGGACTCCGTGTCAGGGAAAGCGCGTCTGGTGACCAAAGGCGGGAAAACCCATACGGCGTGGGGAAAAACGTTCCACACCGAAGTGTATCCAATAGGGATTGAACCTGACGAAATCGCGGAGCAGGCCTCCGGCCCGCTGCCGCCGAAGCTGGCGCAGCTTAAGAATGAACTCAAGCACGTGAAAAATATCTTCTCGGTCGAGCGTCTTGATTATTCTAAAGGGCTGCCGGAACGCTTCCTGGCATATGAAACGCTGCTGGATAAATATCCGGAGCATCACGGTAAAATCCGTTATACCCAGATTGCGCCGACGTCGCGCGGTGAGGTTCAGGCCTATCAGGACATTCGCCATCAGCTGGAGACCGAAGCCGGGCGCATTAATGGCCGCTACGGGCAGCTGGGCTGGACGCCGCTGTTTTATCTGAATCAGCACTTCGACCGCAAGATCCTGATGAAGGTCTTCCGCTACGCGGACGTCGGCCTGGTGACGCCGCTGCGCGACGGGATGAACCTGGTCGCGAAAGAGTATGTGGCAGCGCAGGACCCCGCCGATCCGGGTGTCCTGGTGCTATCCCAGTTTGCCGGGGCCGCAAATGAGCTTACCTCGGCGCTGATTGTGAACCCTTACGATCGCGATGACGTGGCGAATGCCCTGAACCGCGCGCTGACCATGCCGCTCACGGAACGTATTTCCCGCCATGCTGAAATGATGGAGACGATCCGGAAGAACGATATTAACCACTGGCAGGCGCGTTTTATTCAGGATCTCCGCGATATCGCCCCACAAAGCCATGAAGGCGATTTACAAAAAAAGATCGCAACTTTCCCTAAACTTGCCTGATATTTCCCTGGGGGGTTAACGCCCCCCAAGCGGCACTAATAACACGTCAACCTGACTTGATGCGACAATGGATTTCGCCGCGCAGGCCGCGCGCGATAAAAAGCTGTGGTTATGATTACCGCATATCACTAAATCAATATTCTGTTTACGACACATGTCGAGAATATGGGCATTAAGTTCTCCTGTCGCAATTACGGTTTCATAGACAGGATAGTGTGCCTTTTCGACCAGCTCGCGCAGAAATTGCTGTGTTTCCTCCTGAAGTACCTCACGAATATCCTCCAGCATGGGGGCAGCCAGCTGATTATACATCTCGGGTTCGGCCGCAAGCGTGATGAGGCTGATGCGGGCATTGTGAGGTCTGGCAATGGAAACTGCCCGGGCGACGAGTTGATGGCTTTCTGGGGAAACGGCAACAGAAACAAGTAGATGGGAGTAACTCATGGCGCACTCCTTGGGTGTCTGACTGACAGCGTTTGATCACCTTTACCGCGATTTTCCGGGTTCTGCAAGGGCTGATTACGACATTAGTGTGAAGCTTATCATAATTATTCATTAATTATTCTTATAAGAAGAATAACTGAAAAATGCGCCTAAATGAAAAAAATTAACAACTTAACGTAAATCACACAATTTTATGCCTTGACTGTTGAATCGTTTTGATGCGTTACAAAATCATTTCGAATGATCACGCTCTGAAATATCTTTTTTGGGCTGCCTGCATAACTCTATGTTTTTTCACAGTAAGAAAAATGTTTCCCGGAGGGGTGAATGATGTAAATGTTTCCGCGCGACGTCCACCCGAGGAAAAGCACGTTGCATGCCAGTTCTGATCACCCTTCTGCATGAGTATTCGTCAATTAAGAATACAAAACAGTGTCGATTGGTTAATAATTGAACAAATTACAAGTCATACTGATGGATTTATGGGTCATATTCACTTAAATTGTGTGACGTAGATCACATTTTTTTAAATTTGAGGATGGCTGGATTGTATGTGTCAAAACTGACGAGTAGAGTTTGCGTCGAATTAGGAAAAATCTTAGTTATTTGTAAGAAATGATAAAACATGTAAGAGACGCATTTGCGTTTCCTCTCTTACGCGTTTCGATGAATACAAACCTAAATTCAACTATGCATTTAGCCTTTTCTTTTTTATACCGGGTGATTTCCCGGCGACATCACGGGGTGCGGTCTTTCCGCATAAAAATAATAGTTGGTTATTCGGGATGGGAACAATGCATACATCCGAGTTGCTAAAACATATCTATGACATCAATTTGTCGTATTTACTGCTCGCGCAGCGTTTGATTAGTCAGGACAAGGCGTCCGCGATGTTTCGTCTGGGTATTAACGAAGAGATGGCAACCATGCTGGGTGGTTTAACCCTCCCGCAGATGGTTAAACTGGCTGAAACGAATCAACTGGTTTGCCAGTTCCGTTTCGATGACTCTCAGACTATAACGCGTCTGACGCAGGAGTCCCGTGTAGACGATCTTCAACAGATCCATACCGGTATTCTTCTCTCTACTCGCTTGCTTAACGAAATCAGCCAGCCTGATGACGTAGCCCGTAAGAAAAGGGCCTAGCAATGAGCGAGAAAAGCATTGTTCAGGAAGCGCGTGACATACAGTTGGCCATGGAGCTGATTACACTGGGTGCTCGTTTACAAATGCTGGAAAGCGAGACGCAGTTGAGCCGTGGTCGTCTCATTAAACTGTACAAAGAGTTACGTGGTAGTCCCCCGCCGAAAGGCATGCTGCCGTTTTCTACCGACTGGTTTATGACGTGGGAGCAGAATATTCACGCTTCCATGTTCTGTAATGCCTGGCAGTATCTTCTCAAAACCGGTTTGTGTAGCGGCGTTGACGCCGTGATCAAAGCCTACAAACTTTACCTTGAACAATGCCCACAGCAGGAAGAAGGTCCTCTGCTGGCGCTGACCCGCGCATGGACGCTGGTGCGTTTTGTTGAGAGCGGAATGCTTGAGCTGTCGCGCTGCAACTGCTGCAACGGCAATTTCATTACCCATGCTCACCAACCTGCAGGCAGCTTCGCCTGTAGTTTATGTCAGCCTCCTTCCCGTGCAGTAAAAAGACGTAAACTTTCCCGGGATGCTGCCGATATTATTCCACAACTGCTGGATGAACAGATCGAACAAGCTGTTTAACCCGAACGTGTGGGAAAGATTCCAGCAGCGGTAAGCGATTACCGCTGCTTTTTTTTACCCCGCGAACGGTCAACGCTGCGAGCTGGACGTCCTTGCCATAGTCACTAGCGGAAGGATGATGTCGTGCTTATCTTATTAGGTTACCTGGTAGTTCTCGGTACAGTTTTCGGCGGTTACATGATGACCGGCGGGCACCTTGGAGCACTCTATCAACCGGCTGAACTTATTATCATCGGCGGCGCAGGGGTAGGGGCTTTTATCGTTGGCAACAACGGTAAATCGATCAAGGGCACGCTGAAAGCAATTCCATTGCTGTTCCGTCGCTCAAAATACACCAAAAGCATGTATATGGATCTGCTGGCACTGCTCTATCGCCTGATGGCGAAGTCGCGTCAGCAGGGCATGTTCTCGCTTGAGCGGGATATTGAAAACCCGAAAGAGAGCGAAATTTTTGCCAGCTATCCGCGCATTCTCGCTGATGCCATGATGCTGGATTTCATCGTCGACTATCTGCGACTGATCATCAGCGGCAACATGAATACCTTCGAAATCGAAGCGCTGATGGATGAAGAGATTGAAACCCATGAAAGCGAATCGGAAGTGCCGGCTAACAGCCTGGCGCTGGTCGGCGACTCGCTTCCGGCATTCGGTATCGTTGCTGCGGTCATGGGGGTGGTGCACGCCCTGGCCTCAGCGGACCGTCCGGCAGCCGAGCTCGGCGCGCTGATTGCCCATGCGATGGTGGGTACCTTCCTCGGTATTTTGCTGGCGTACGGCTTTATCTCTCCGCTGGCCAGCGTGCTGCGCCAGAAGAGCGCGGAAACCACCAAAATGATGCAGTGCGTGAAGATCACGCTGCTCTCTAACCTCAACGGTTATGCGCCACCGATCGCGGTTGAGTTTGGCCGTAAAACGCTTTACTCCAGCGAGCGTCCGTCGTTTATCGAGCTTGAAGAACACGTGCGTGCGGTGAAAAACCCAAACCAACAGACGACAACTGAGGACGCATGAAAAACCAGTCCCATCCGATCGTCATCGTAAAAAAACGCAAGCACAAGGGCGGTGGGCATGGCGCCCACGGCTCGTGGAAAATCGCGTACGCCGATTTTATGACCGCAATGATGGCGTTCTTTCTGGTGATGTGGCTGATCTCCATCTCCAGCCCAAAAGAACTGATCCAGATTGCCGAATATTTCCGCACGCCGCTGGCAACGGCGGTGGCCGGCGGGCCGCGTATCTCTAACAGCGAAAGCCCGATCCCGGGCGGCGGCGATGATTACACCCAGCAGAAGGGTGAGGTGAAAAAAGAGCCGAACATCGACGAGCTGAAACGAAAGATGGAACAGGCGCGGCTGAAAAAACTGCGTGGCGATCTCGATCAGCTGATTGAAGCGGATCCGAAGCTGCGCGCGCTGCGACCGCATCTGAAGATTGACCTGGTGCAGGAGGGGCTGCGTATCCAGATTATCGACAGCCAGAACCGCCCGATGTTTAAAACCGGGAGTGCGGAAGTCGAACCGTACATGCGCGATATTCTGCGTGCCATTGCACCGGTGCTGAACGGCATTCCTAACCGAATCAGCCTGTCAGGCCACACGGATGATTTCCCCTACGCCAGTGGGGAGAAGGGATACAGCAACTGGGAACTTTCTGCCGACCGTGCCAACGCCTCGCGCCGCGAGCTGGTGGCAGGTGGGCTTGATGATGGCAAGGTACTGCGCGTAGTCGGCATGGCCGCAACCATGCGCGTTTCCGACCGCGGGCCGGATGATGCCATCAACCGTCGTATCAGTCTTTTAGTGCTGAACCAGCAGGCGGAGCAGGCCATCCTGCATGAAAACGCCGAAAGTCAGAATGAGTCACTGGACGATTTAAAACAGCCTGGGGCCGTTCCTTCGGCTGCCGTTCCAACATCGCCACCAGCCAATCCGAGGTGATAGCGTGAGCATGGATATTAGCGATTTTTACCAGACATTCTTTGATGAAGCCGACGAATTGTTGGCCGATATGGAGCAACACTTGCTCGATTTGGTGCCCGAAGCACCGGATTCCGAGCAGCTCAATGCCATCTTCCGTGCGGCGCATTCCATTAAAGGCGGAGCCGGAACGTTTGGATTTACCATCCTGCAGGAAACGACCCATTTAATGGAAAACCTGCTTGATGAAGCACGACGCGGTGAGATGCAGCTCAATACCGACATTATCAACCTGTTTTTGGAAACCAAAGATATTATGCAGGAACAGCTCGACGCCTATAAAAGTTCGGCAGAGCCTGACGCCGCCAGCTTTGAATACATCTGCAATGCGCTGCGCCAGCTCGCGCTGGAAGCCAAAGGTGAGGTTGCCGCAGCCGTGGTTCCTGCCGCAAAACTGAGCGTTGTGGATACGGTTGCCGCGCAGGCGTCTGCCTCTGCCGACGCACCGGCGGGCAAACTGCGCGTGGTGCTGTCTCGCCTGAAAGAGAATGAAGTTAACCTGCTGGAAGAAGAGCTGGGTAACCTGGCGAAATTAAGCAACGTGGTTAAAGGCAAAGACAGCCTGGCCGCGACGCTTGATGACGGTATTGGCCAGGACGATATCGTGGCAGTGCTGTGCTTTGTGATTGAAGCCGATCAAATCGCCTTCGAAACCGAAACTGTCGCGGTTGACGCCCCAGCGGCTGCGGAAGAGGTGGCTGTTGTCGCCCAGGCCGCCGCACCGGCTGTGGCCCCTGCGGCCCCGGCGCTCAAGGCGGTGCCAAAAGAGGCTGCTGCACCGGGCCGTGGTGAAAAACCTGCCGCGCGCTCCAGCGAGTCAACCAGCATCCGTGTCGCCGTTGAGAAGGTTGATCAGCTGATTAACCTGGTGGGCGAACTGGTGATCACCCAGTCGATGCTGGCGCAACGTTCAAACGAACTCGACCCGGTCACCCACGGGGATTTGATTACCAGCATGGGCCAGCTGCAGCGTAACGCCCGCGATCTGCAGGAATCGGTCATGTCCATCCGTATGATGCCGATGGAATATGTCTTCAGCCGCTTCCCGCGTCTGGTTCGCGATCTCGCCAGCAAGCTGAACAAGCAGATTGAACTGACCCTGATGGGCAGCTCAACCGAACTGGATAAGAGCCTGATCGAGCGCATCATTGACCCGTTAACGCACCTGGTGCGTAACAGCCTCGACCACGGTATCGAACTGCCGGAAAACCGCATTGCCGCCGGGAAATCCCCGGTCGGGAATCTGATCCTGTCTGCGGAACATCAGGGCGGAAACATCTGCATTGAAGTGACCGATGACGGCGCCGGTCTGAACCGCGAGCGCATCCTGGCAAAAGCGATTTCGCAGGGAATGGCGGTCAATGAAAACATGACCGACGAAGAAGTGGGCATGCTGATCTTCGCACCGGGCTTCTCTACCGCAGAGCAGGTGACCGACGTCTCCGGGCGCGGCGTGGGCATGGACGTGGTGAAACGTAACATCCAGGAGATGGGCGGCCACGTTGAGATCCAGTCCAAACAGGGTTCCGGCACGACCATTCGCATCCTGCTGCCGCTGACGCTGGCGATCCTCGACGGCATGTCCGTCAAAGTGGCGGACGAAGTCTTTATCCTCCCGCTGAACGCGGTGATGGAATCCCTCCAGCCGCGTGAGGAAGATCTGCATCCGCTGGCGGGCGGCGAGCGCGTCCTCGAGGTTCGCGGTGAGTACCTGCCGCTGGTGGAACTGTGGAAAGTGTTCGAAGTGGACGGGGCGAAGACCGAGGCCACGCAGGGTATCGTGGTGATCCTGCAAAGCGCGGGCCGCCGCTACGCATTGCTGGTCGATCAGCTGATCGGTCAGCACCAGGTGGTGGTGAAGAACCTCGAAAGCAACTACCGCAAAGTGCCGGGTATTTCTGCCGCCACCATTCTGGGTGATGGTAGCGTGGCGCTGATCGTCGACGTGTCGGCGCTTCAGGGATTAAATCGTGAACAACGTGTGGCGTACACAGCCGCCTGATTAAGTAGAAGGTAATAACATGACCGGTATGAGTAATGTAACGAAACTGGCGGGCGAGCCATCAGGACAGGAATTTCTGGTATTCACTTTAGGCGATGAAGAGTACGGCATCGATATCCTGAAAGTGCAGGAAATCCGTGGTTACGACCAGGTTACCCGCATCGCTAACACGCCTGCGTTTATTAAAGGTGTCACCAACCTGCGTGGCGTCATTGTGCCCATCGTGGATCTGCGCGTGAAGTTCAGCCAGGGCGACGTTGACTACAACGACAACACCGTGGTGATCGTCCTGAATCTGGGGCAGCGCGTGGTGGGGATCGTGGTGGATGGCGTGTCTGACGTGCTTTCCCTGACCTCTGATCAGATTCGTCCTGCGCCAGAGTTTGCGGTCACGCTGTCGACCGAATACCTGACCGGTCTGGGCGCGCTCGGCGAGCGTATGCTGATTCTGGTGAACATTGAGAAGCTGCTGAACAGCGATGAGATGGCGCTGCTGGATATCGCCGCGAGTCACGTAGCCTAAAACAAAGCCGGGTGGCGCTGACGCTTACCCGGCCTACGTGTTCGGGCCATTTGTAGGCCGGGTAAGGCGAAGCCGCCACCCGGCTTTTTTACATCCTGCTCCACCTGCTCAGCTTTCGTGGCCACCCATACGTTAATGCTCGGGGGCCGTCTTCACTGCAGGATATCGCGGCGAGTCACGTAGCCTAAAACAAAGCCGGGTGGCGCTGACGCTTACCCGGCCTACGTGTTCGAGTCATTTGTAGGCCGGGTAAGGCGAAGCCGCCACCCGGCTTTTTCATGCCATTACGCTTCCTGCTTTACCAGTTCAGCTTCAGCTTCCGCGTCCCGCGCGCCTTCATTCTGCGACAGCATGGCGGTCGCAATACCATTACCCAGAACGTTAATTGCGGAACGGCCCATATCCAGGAAGTGGTCGATCCCCATCAGCAGCAGAATACCGGCCACCGGAATGTTAAAGCTTGGGATCGTCGCAGCCAGCACCACCAGCGAGGAGCGCGGTACGCCCGCAATCCCTTTTGAGGCCAGCATCAGGGTCAGCATCAGCACCGTCACCTCAGAGAAGCTCAGATGAATGTTGTACGCCTGCGCAATAAACATCGAGGCGAAAGAGCAGTACACCATCGACCCCACGAGGTTGAAGGAGTAGCCAATGGGCAGTACGAAAGAGGCGATGTTGCGCGAGCAGCCAAAACGCTCCAGCTGCTCCAGCGTTTTAGGGTAGGCCGCTTCAGAACTGCTGGTGGTAAACGCCACCAGAACTGGATCTTTCAGCATGCTGACCAGGCGGAACACCTCTTTTTTCAGCACCATGTAACCCACGGCCAGCAGCACCATGCAGGTGAGAAGAATGGCAACGTAGTAGCCGCCAATAAAGGAGGCATAGTTCAACAGAATGCCCAGACCCTGCGTGGCGATAACGGATGAGATTGCCGCGAAAATGGCCAGCGGCGCAACGTACATCACGTAGCCTGTGACCTTCAGCATGATATGGGAAACCACGTCCAGCGCAGCCACCAGCGGGGCGTTGAACTTCTGCCCCAGCGACGCGCCGCCAATGCCGAAGAACATTGAGAACACCACAATCTGCAGGATCTCATTGTTCGACATCGCCCCCGCGATGCTGGTCGGAATGGTGTGAGACAGGAACGCTTTCAGCGTCATCCCCCCAACGGCCAGACCGGTATCCACCGCCTCGGTCGGGACGGTCAGGTTCAGTCCGCTGCCCGGATGCTCCAGCGTGACGATAAACAGGCCGACCAGAATTGAGAGCACGGATGAGCTGATAAACCATACCATCGCTTTGCCGCCCACGCGGCCAATGGTGGAGGTTTCGCCCAGCTTCATAATGCCGACGGTGAGCGTACTGAAGACCAGCGGCGCAATGACCATTTTGATCAGTCGCAGGAAAATATCGGTCAGAAGGGTAATATTATCCGACCAGGCTTTGATGGCATCCGCAGATGCATATTCATGAATTGCTGCCCCTGAAAGAATACCCGCCAGCATGAATATCACGAAGAAGAGTGTGAGTTTGTTTGCACTTGCCACGAAAAAAGACCCTCTATGCGCTTCAGATGTAGCCCGCACCGATACATATAAATTTTTTATTACGACGCGGGAAATTATTCGGCACATAAATTGACGCAAAGCGTAGGGGGATACAACTCCTTTTTAAGTTTTATTAATTTTGTTGTTATTGCCCTGACGATATATTGTGATCTGCATCACACTTTAATGGATATATTCTCTCCTGATAGCATGAAAATGCTGAAAAAAATAATTTAACTCTCTGTTATTTAAGGCAATAAGAAGTCAATAAGACAAAGTGCTTATGCGTTAAGGGGCAGGTGGTCGAAGCGATATCCGTAAACTAAATTCTCAATAACCCCCCTCAGAGGAACATTAAGCGGGGCTAACATCTTGAACGACAAAAATAAAACGTGGCAAGGGAACGGAGACGTCTTCTGGAGGGTGGTAAATGAAAAGAAAACTCCTTTTGATCTGCGCAGGCACCTTACTGACTGCAACAACGGTCCATCAGGCGCTGGCCGTCACCAGTAGCGGCACCATCGGCGCGACGCTGACGCTCACGAACGGTTGTCTGATAAACGGATCGCCCACGCAAAACGGCATTAACTTCGGGACACTGGATTTCGGCACCCATCCCGCAACGTTTTCCACTCTGACCACGCAGCTCACCGGCGCCAGCGGCGGAAACACCTTCACTATTCAATGTACGACCGCCAGCTATACGGTGGCGATCACCGGCAACACCAACTCCACCGCACCCGGCACCGTTGTCGGCACCCCGGGAACCCCTGCGCGCTATCTGGTTAACACCGCCAACGCGGCACAGGGCGTGGCATACAGCCTGTACAGCGACAGCGGGTTTAACAGCGTGATTGCCAATAACACCGCGTTGCCGATCGCCTCTACGGCCGGAGGGGTGGACAGTTACACCCTCTACGGACGTATTACCGGCGGCGGTAACAGCGTGACGGTCGTCCCGGGCACCTACACCGACACGATTAACGTCAGCGTCACCTATTAGTCCTGCACCGCCATGAAGGCAACTCTTACTGGTCTGCGCATATGCGCAGAGGGACACGTGCAGCCTTTTTTCGCGCTGATCGTCGGATTGCTGATGGCGCCCGCGGCGGAGGCGGTGACGTCACAGTCCTTTAAGGTCAGCGCGACGATTGTTCCGGGATGCGCGGTGGCCACCGGCAGCGGAGGGGTTCTCGGGACGCTGGATTTTGGCACCCATAACGGCGTCGAGAGCGCACCGGTAAGTACCAGCTTTGTGCCAAACGGGGCGTTGTCTATCGCCTGCACGCCGGGCGTGGCGCTGAGCATGAGCATTAATGGCGGACAGAATTATTCAACCGTTCGCCGCATGAAGCGCTCGAACGGCGCCGACGTGGTGGGATACCGGCTTTACAGCAGCAGCTCGCTGGCCGCGAACAGCGAAATTGGCGTCAACCAGGCGATACCGGTGATCTATAGCAACAGCAATAACATCGCGCTGCCGCTTTTTGGCGTGGCGCTACTGACCGGATTTAGCCCGGCAGGAACGTATTCCGATCAGCTCACCGTGACCTTGTCATGGTAATAAAGGGAGAGTGTTGATGAAGCCAGTTTTCAGACCTGTTTGTCTGGCGGGCGCGTTGGGAATGGCTGTGGCAACCGGTCAGGCGCAGGCGGCAGCCACCATTCTGCTCTGGCCTATCGACCCGTGGCTTGCGGCAGACGCCAACGCCACGGAGCTGTGGATCCAGAACCAGGGAAACAGCGCCACCACGATGCAGGTGCGTATTGTGCGCTGGAAGCAGGAGGACGGACACGAACGCTACGCCGCGCAGCAGGATGTGGTCGCCAGCCCGCCCATCGTCACGATTGGCACAGGCAGCAAGCAGCTTATCCGTCTTATTAAGCAGGCCCCCGTTCCCGCAGGCGTCGAACAAGCCTACCGCATTATCGTGGATGAAATTCCTCAGCCTGATGCCAAAGCAGAACCCGCCATCGGCCTCAAGTTGCAGATGCGTTACTCCATTCCGCTGTTTGTGTATGGCCAGGGGATCCCGACAATAAAAGAGGGGGCGCATCACGCGCTGGTGGAGACCCGGAACCTGAGCTGGCGGGTGACGCGAGCGGATGGGCAGCCGGTAATGGAGGTTCGGAATCGGGGGGATGTCCATGTCAGGCTGAGCCAGGTGGCGCTGGAGCAGGGAGGGCAGAAACGCACGGTCGCGGAGGGATTGCTGGGTTACGTTCTTCCCGGCAGCACCCGCAGCTGGCCGATACCCGCAGGCGTTCGTCAGCCAGAGCGGATGAGCGCGCAGATTAATGCCAGGGACGCACAATGGCAGTCGACGCCCGTCAACTGAAGCCGGCGATGATGATACTGCTTTGCGTCAGTTCCGCGACCTGGGCTGAGTCCGGCGATGACAGCCTTCCGCCGCCGCCCCAGGCACAGGCGATACATGATGAAGCGGTCTTCCAGCTTGCCCTCGTGCTCAACCACTACGATACCGGTCTGGTCGTGCCCGTGACGCAGCGCAAAGGCGCTTTCTTTATCTCCAGCGCTGACCTGCTGCGCGCGGGACTGCCCCCGGAACATGTTCCTGCCGGAGAGGTGAATCTCTCATCGCTTTCTCAGGTTCGGGTGGAGTACGACAGCGCCGGGCAGCGCCTGTTGCTGACCGTTCCCCGGGACTGGGTTGCATCCCGCGTGACGCCGTTCGGCGCGCAAACGGCGCAGGCCAAACCGCACTTCGGGCGCGGCGCGCTGCTCAATTACGATCTCTACACCAACCACACGGAGCATATCGGCGGACAGGCGTCCCTCTGGCATGAATTCCGCTATTTCAATGAGAACGGCTCGTTTTCCTCCACCGGCTATGCCCGGGAAAATTTCACCGGTAACGACGGTCAGCAGGAAGGGTATGTCCGCTATGACACGACCCTGCTGTTCACTAACGAGGATGACGCAATGAGCTGGAGCGTCGGGGACGTGATCAGCGATGCCCTGAGCTGGAGCTCCAGCGTGCGGATGGGAGGGATCAGCGTCGGGCGAGATTTCTCCCTGCGCCCTGACCTGGTGACGTGGCCGCTGCCCGAATTCGCGGGGGAAGCGGCGGTACCCACCTCGGTGGATCTCTTTATCAACGGCTATCGGTCCGGCTCAACCCAGCTTCAGCCGGGCCCCTTCACCCTGACCAATCTGCCCTATATCAACGGCGCCGGGGATGCGGTACTGGTCACGACGGATGCATTAGGGCGCCAGGTCAGCACCACGCTGCCGTTTTACGTCTCCAGCGACCTGCTCAAAAAAGGGCTGAGCGACGGCGCCGTGACGCTGGGCAGCCTGCGGCGTAATTACGGTATCAAGAATTTTGACTACGGCCCTGCGGTAGGCAGCGGTTCGTATCGCTACGGGGTGACGGACTGGCTGACGCTGGAGGGTCATGCCGAAGGGGCGCAGGAACTGGCGCTGGGCGGGGCCGGGACGGTGATTAAACTCGGCCAGTTTGGCGTGGTGAATACCTCTTACTCGCAAAGCCGCATGCGCGGGGAGGCGGGCGGGCAAATCAACTGGGGTTACCAGTACAGCACCAGCGAGTTCAGCGTGGCCACCCAGCACACGCGTCGGGACCGCGGCTTTGGCAATCTGGCCCTCTACGACCAGCCTACGGTGTATGACGAGAACGATAAACCCATCGCCAGCTTCAGCCGCAATACGGACCAGTATTCTCTGACCTTCAACCTGGGACAGTACGGCAACATCGGCGCAGCCTGGATTGGTGTGGAGAGTTTTGATAGTCAAAAAACCGAGCTGCTTAATCTCTCATGGAGCCGTAATTTGTGGGGCGCGAGCAGTATTTACCTCGCCGGGAGCCGGGACCAGCAGCGGGGAGACTGGACGGTCGCGCTGTCGCTGCAGGTGCCGCTGGGGGCACGCGACAGCGCCGCGTTCACCGTCGAAAACACCCCGGATGCGGGCAATACCCAGCGCATTAACTACAACCATTCCATGCCGTCTGACGGCGGCTTTAGCTGGAACATGGCCTGGGCCAACCAGTCAAAATCCAGTGACTATCAGCAGGGCACGCTGGGCTGGCGTAATAACAATATTGAACTGCAGGGCGGCGGCTACGGCGAAAGGGACATGATGACCTGGTGGGGCGAGGCGATGGGCGCGATTGTTCTGATGGACGGCGAGTTGTTCGCGGCGAATAAGATCAACGATGCGTTTGTGGTCATCAGTACCGACGGTCATCCGGACGTGCCCGTCAGCTATGAGAACCAGCCCGTTGGCAAAACGAATAACAACGGTTACCTGCTGGTCAGCGGGGTGTCGGCGTATTACCCGGCAAGCTACCGCATTGATACCCTGAACCTGCCGGCGGACACCCGGCTGAAAGAGACCGAGCGGCGAATTGCGATTCGGCGTCACAGCGGCTATCTGGTCGATTTCCCGATGGAGCAGGAGAGAGTGGCAAGCGTCATCCTCCACGATGCGCGCGGCCAGGCGCTGCCGGTGGGAAGCCAGGTCCGGCGTGCCTCGCGCAGCAATGCGGTGGTGGGGTATGACGGTATTGCCTGGCTGGAAAACCTTAGCGATGTGAATCCGCTGGAGGTGATCGCGCCTGACGGAAAACGCTGCAAGGTCACCCTGACCGTGGGAGCCAACCCGGAGCACAAGCTGCAAACCTACGGTCCGCTGGTGTGTCGGGAGGCGCCATGAAGCGTCTGCTGATGTTGATGCTGTTGCTGTTCTCCGGCGGCGGCTGGGCGGCGTGTACCGTCAGTACGGTTAATGCGTCGTTTGGCAGCGTCACCTCGTTCGCGCTCAGCGGAACCGGGGAGGTGGAAACCACCGGCAGGCTTGTTGTGGCGTGTGATACCGTGCTCAACGTTCTGACCAACGATTCGGTGACCCTGAGCTACACCACGGCGTCAGTCTCGGGCAACAGTCGCGCGACCATGAAACGTACGGATAATGCCGCCATTACGGACGTAATCCCCACCCGGCTGTGCGGATTATCGGCTTGTGCGAGCAGCAGCGAGGTGCAGATAAGTAAAACGTATACCTGGAGCGGGAATACCTTGCTGGGGCTGCTGGGGACAAGGCAGTATAACATTCCGCTCTATTTTCGCACCGTCGCTGGACAAAACGTCACTGCCGGTCCCTATCAGGTGCAGTTGACCTTCAGCATCAGCTACAGCGTCTGTGCCTTCGGTGTTGGAAGCCTTTGTACGAATGCCCAGACGGGAACCTCAACAACCACCATCCTGTTGGATATGACCGTCACCAACGACTGTAGCGCCATGACCACGCCGGACGTCAACTTCAACAGCGCGCCGCTGGTACAAAGTTTCCCCACCGTCTCACAGGCGATTGCCGTCACCTGTACCAAAGGCAGTACCTATACCATCGGCATTAACAACGGTGCTAACGCGCTGAATAACGTGCGCCGGATGGTAAGCGGCAGTAACTACCTCAGTTATGACATCTATAAAGAAGCCACGGGTAACCGCTGGGGCGGCAGCGGCAGCGAACGCTGGACCAGCGCGACGTCGTCGCAGGTCAGTGCTGACGGTTTACTGCGTACCTACAACTACACCGCGAAAGTGCTAACTAATCAGGCCACGCCACCCGCCGGAACCTACACCGATACGCTGATTGTCGACGTGGCTTTCTAACCCCGCGCTTTTCCCTTTCTCAAATGTAAAGTTCCTGTTGGCTGTGCCGATAACACCGTTAATAAATCTATGAGAAGGTGTTGTATGTTGAACCGTATCCGCGTTGTCACAATGCTTATGATGGTGCTGGTCATTTTCGCACTACTTCAGCTTATCTCCGGCGGGCTTTTTTTCTCGTCATTAAAACAGAACCAGGACAGCTTTGCGGCCTCGAACGATCTCCGCCTGCAGCAGAGTGAACTCACCTCAACGTGGGATCTGATGCTGCAAACGCGTATCAACCTGAGCCGCTCGTCCGCGCGCATGATGATGGATCCCAACAATCAGCAGAGCAGCGCGAAAACCGATCTGCTGAAAAATGCCCGGGCGACACTTGCGGATGCCGCAAAGCATTACGAGGCCTTTAAGAAAATCACCCCGCAGCCTGCGATGGAGCAGGTGAGCCAGAATATCGACGAAAAATACAACGCCTACCATGCCGGTCTGGCAGAGCTGATTCAGTTCCTGGAGAGCGGCAACATGGACGCCTATTTCGCGCAGCCGACGCAGGGGATGCAAAACGCCCTCGGCGCGGCGCTGGGGGAATATGCAAAGGTCAGTGGCGATCTGTATCACTCCGCGTTTGCTGAAAGCCAGAATGACTACCGCTTTGCGAAATGGCAGATGGCGGTGCTGGCGCTGGCGCTGGTCATTGTGCTGATCGCGGTCTGGTACGGCATTCGCCATATCCTGCTGAACCCTCTCGGTCGCGTCATCGCCCATATTCGTGACATTGCCGGCGGTGACCTGACCAAAACGCTGACCGTGTCCGGGCGCAATGAGATCACCGAGCTGGCAACCAGCGTTGACCATATGCAGCGTTCGCTTATCGATACCGTCGCCAACGTGCGTAGCGGCACGGATGCCATCTATACCGGCACCAGCGAAATTGCGATGGGCAATAACGACCTCTCATCGCGCACTGAACAGCAGGCGTCCGCCCTGGAAGAGACGGCGGCCAGCATGGAGCAGCTCACCGCGACCGTGAAGCAGAACGCCGATAACGCCCGCCAGGCGTCTCAGCTGGCGGAAAGCGCCTCCGAGACGGCGCAGCGCGGCGGCCGCGTGGTGGATGGCGTAGTGAAAACCATGCACGACATCGCCGAGAGCTCGAAGAAAATCGCCGACATCATCAGCGTTATCGACGGCATTGCCTTCCAGACCAACATTCTGGCGCTGAACGCCGCCGTGGAAGCGGCGCGCGCGGGCGAACAGGGACGCGGATTTGCCGTGGTGGCCGGGGAAGTGCGCAACCTGGCCAGCCGCAGCGCCAACGCGGCAAAAGAGATCAAATCGCTGATTGAAGATTCCGTCTCCCGCGTCGATACCGGCTCCGTGCTGGTGGAAAGCGCCGGGGAGACCATGAATGACATCGTGAATGCCGTCACCCGCGTGACGGACATCATGGGTGAAATCGCCTCTGCGTCTGATGAGCAGAGTCGTGGTATCGACCAGGTTGCCCTGGCGGTATCGGAAATGGATCGCGTGACACAGCAAAACGCCGCCCTGGTGCAGGAGTCCGCTGCGGCGGCCGCTGCGCTGGAAGACCAGGCGAGCCGTCTGAAGATGGCCGTCTCGGCGTTTCGTCTCGCTTCACTCGCTGGAAACACGGTCACCCCGCAGGCGACGTACCGCGCGCCAGCCGCTGAAACGGCTGCAAACCGTACGCGTACCGCGGCGACCGGACAAGATGAAAACTGGGAAACATTTTGACTGACAATTAAACCGCGGCTGCTTGCCGCTTGATGGGAGCGTGGATGTTAAATCGTATTCGTATCTCGACCACACTGTTTTTGATTCTGATCCTTTGCGGTGTGTTGCAGGTTGGCAGTAACGGGTTGTCTTTTTGGGCGTTTCGCGATGGCTATCAGAATTTGCAGGACGTTGAGGCGAGTAATCAGCAGCGCTCCGCACTGGCACAAACCCGTGCCGTGCTGTTGCAGGCAAGCACTGCGCTGAACAAGGCGGGAACCTTAACCGCGCTAAGTTATCCGCCGGATGACATTAAGGCGCTGATGGCCACCGCACGCGACAGCCTGAAACAGGCTGACGCACAGTTTAAGACCTTTGCGGCACAGGCCACCGGCAGCGAGAAAGAGAAAGCGCTGAAGGCCGCCATGAAGACCCATTTTGAACAGTGGTACAGCGATCTCGACCATCAGGCGACGTGGCTTGAGAACAACCAGCTGTCGGACTTTATGACCGCGCCGGTTCAGGCCTCGCAGGCGGCGTTTGACGGCAGCTTTGACGCATGGCAGCAGGATATCAATCAGTCTGTTCTGCGCGCCGGTGAAGCAAGCCGCACCAGCTATCACATGTCGGGGGTCATCTTCGGCGTGATGGTGATTCTGGCGGGCTTGCTGACCGGCGCCGCGCTGCTCTGGTCACGCAAAATGATTGTGCAGCCGCTGGCGATTATCAGCAGCCACTTCGACAGCATTGCGAAAGGCGACCTGGCGCGTCCGGTGGCGGTGTTCGGCAAAAACGAAATTTCGGCAATCTTTGCCAGCCTGAAGGCGATGCAGGGATCGCTGAGGGAAACGGTATCCGACGTGCGTCAGGGCAGTTATGCCATGCACACCGGGATCTCAGAGATTGCGGCAGGTAACAACGATCTCTCATCCCGCACCGAGCAGCAGGCGGCCTCGCTGGCGCAGACGGCAGCCAGCATGGAGCAGCTGACGGCGACGGTTAGCCAGAACGCCGATAACGCGCGTCAGGCATCTGACCTGTCAAAACAGGCGGCGATGACGGCGAAGAAGGGCGGCGACCAGGCGTCCCACGTCGCCAGCACCATGCAGGAGATCGCCACCAGTTCACAGAAAATTGGTGACATCATTAGCGTGATTGACGGTATCGCGTTCCAGACCAACATACTGGCGCTGAATGCTGCCGTTGAAGCGGCGCGTGCCGGGGAGCAGGGGCGCGGGTTTGCGGTGGTAGCGGGTGAAGTGCGTAACCTGGCGAGCCGCAGCGCCAACGCGGCGAAAGAAATTAAGGTGCTGATTGAAGAATCGGTGTCACGGGTTCAGCAAGGCTCTGCCCTGGTGGATACGGCGGCACAAACCATGCACGAAATCGTCACCTCGGTGACGCGGGTGAACGACATCATGGGCGAGATTGCCTCGGCGTCGGATGAACAGCGTCGCGGGATTGAGCAGGTTGCTCAGGCGGTCACCCAGATGGATCAGGTGACGCAACAGAACGCCTCGTTAGTTGAGGAAGCGGCAGCGGCAACCGATCAGCTGGCCAGCCAGGCGGATCGTCTGACCGGGCTGGTCGCGGTATTTAATGTGAAAGAGCACGTTGAAGCAGTAACAGAAGTCGGGCGGTCGCAGGCCGTGCCAGTTGTATCCTGAATGTAATTAAGAAGGCGCTATGACATCACCAATGCCCCCTGGGCAAACGTCATTATTGTTGCAGATGACACAGCGCCTCGCGCTGTCCGACGCGCATTTTCGTCGGATATGTCAGTTAATCTACCAGCGTGCGGGGATCGTGCTTGCGGATCATAAGCGGGACATGGTCTACAACCGTCTGGTGCGGCGCTTGCGTACGCTGGGGCTGGATGATTTTGGCCGCTATCTGAGCATGCTCGAGGCGAACCAGAACAGCGCAGAGTGGCAGGCTTTTATTAACTCGTTAACCACCAACCTGACGGCATTTTTCCGGGAGGCCCACCACTTCCCGGTCCTGGCCGAGCATGCGCGCCGGCGCACCGGGGAGTATCGCGTCTGGAGTGCGGCCGCCTCGACGGGTGAAGAGCCGTACTCGCTGGCGATCACCCTTGCCGATACGCTGGGGATGGCGCCGGGACGCTGGAAGGTCTACGCCAGCGATATCGATACCGAAGTGCTGGAGAAGGCGCGTAACGGTGTTTATCGCCAGGATGAACTGAAAACGCTGTCGCCGCAGCAGCTGCAGCGTTATTTCATGCGCGGCACGGGCCCGCATGAAGGCCTGGTACGCGTACGCCAGGAGCTGGCGAACTGCGTCGAATTCGCGCCCGTTAACCTGCTGGATAAGCAGTACAACGTGCCGGGGCCGTTCGACGCCATTTTTTGCCGTAACGTCATGATCTATTTTGATAAAACGACGCAACAGGACATTTTGCGTCGGTTTGTTCCGTTGCTCAAGCCTGACGGTTTACTGTTTGCCGGGCACTCGGAAAACTTCAGCAACCTCGTGCGTGAGTTTAGCCTGCGTGGGCAAACGGTATATGCGCTGAGTAAGGAAAAAGCATGAGTAAAATCAGGGTATTGTCCGTCGATGATTCAGCGCTGATGCGTCAGATCATGACTGAAATTATCAATAGCCACAGCGACATGGAGATGGTGGCAACCGCCCCCGATCCGCTGGTAGCGCGGGATTTAATTAAAAAATATAACCCCGACGTGCTAACGCTGGATGTCGAGATGCCGCGCATGGATGGCATAGATTTCCTCGAAAAATTAATGCGGCTGCGGCCCATGCCGGTGGTGATGGTCTCCTCCCTGACCGGGAAAGGATCGGAAATCACCCTGCGCGCGCTGGAGCTGGGAGCGGTGGACTTTGTCACCAAGCCGCAGCTCGGCATTCGCGAGGGGATGCTGGCGTACAGCGAGATGATCGCCGAGAAGATCCGCACCGCGTCGCGGGCGAAGCTTGCCGCCCACACGCCGATGGCCGCGCCTGCGACCCTTAAGGCCGGTCCCTTACTCAGCTCGGAAAAACTGCTGGTCATTGGGGCGTCAACCGGAGGAACAGAGGCAATTCGTCATGTACTCCAGCCATTGCCGCTCTCAAGTCCGGGTATTCTGATCACGCAGCATATGCCGCCAGGCTTTACCCGTTCGTTCGCCGAACGCCTGAACAAGCTGTGCCAGATCAGCGTGAAAGAGGCGGAAGACGGCGAGCGCGTGCTCCCGGGACATGCCTATATCGCGCCGGGCGACAAGCATATGGAACTGGCGCGCAGCGGCGCTAACTATCAAATCAAAATTCATGACGGACCGCCGGTCAACCGGCACCGTCCGTCGGTGGATGTGCTGTTTCATTCGGTGGCGAAACATGCGGGGCGCAACGCCGTGGGGGTGATCCTGACGGGGATGGGCAACGACGGGGCCGCCGGAATGCTTGCAATGCACCAGGCTGGCGCCTGGACGATTGCGCAGAATGAAGCAAGTTGTGTGGTGTTCGGCATGCCGCGCGAGGCCATCAATATGGGTGGCGTGAGCGAAGTGGTCGATCTTAGCCAGGTAAGCCAGCAGATGCTGGCGAAAATCAGTGCCGGACAGGCAATACGTATTTGACTCAGGAGTATTATTTTATGGCGGATAAAGAGCTTAAGTTTTTGGTTGTGGATGACTTTTCCACCATGCGTCGCATTGTGCGCAACCTGCTGAAAGAGCTGGGCTTCAATAACGTTGAAGAAGCAGAAGACGGCGTGGATGCGCTGAACAAGCTGCAGGCGGGCGGGTTTGGTTTTGTGATCTCCGACTGGAACATGCCAAACATGGACGGTCTGGAACTGCTGAAAACCATTCGTGCTGATGCGGGAATGGCGTCCATGCCGGTGCTGATGGTCACGGCAGAAGCGAAAAAAGAGAACATCATTGCCGCTGCACAGGCGGGCGCAAGCGGCTACGTGGTGAAGCCATTCACGGCGGCGACCCTGGAAGAGAAGCTCGGTAAGATCTTCGAGAAACTCGGCATGTGAGGTGTTGGTTATGATGCAACCTGCTATGAAACCCGTTGAAGAACACTCGCCGAGCGACATTATCGTCCGCATCGGCAGCCTGACGCGCATGTTGCGTGACAGCCTGCGTGAGCTGGGTCTGGATCAGGCAATTGCCGAAGCGGCGGAAGCGATTCCTGATGCACGCGATCGTCTGGACTACGTCGTGCAGATGACCGCTCAGGCCGCGGAACGTGCGCTGAACAGCGTGGAAGCGTCGCAGCCGCACCAGGATGCGATGGAAAAGGGTGCGAAAGCGCTGACCAAACGCTGGGACGAGTGGTTTGAGAACCCTATCGAGCTGGCTGATGCCCGCGAGCTGGTGACCGATACCCGTCAGTTCCTGGGGGATGTGCCGGGTCACACCAGCTTCACCAATGCCCAACTGCTGGACATCATGATGGCGCAGGATTTCCAGGACCTGACCGGTCAGGTGATCAAGCGCATGATGGATGTGATCCAGGAGATTGAGCGCCAGCTGCTGATGGTGCTGCTGGAGAACATCCCGGAACCGGCAGCCCGTCCAAAACGCGAGAACGAAAGCCTGCTCAATGGTCCACAGCTCGACGCCAGCAAGGCGGGCGTGGTGGCAAGCCAGGATCAGGTGGACGACCTGCTGGACAGCCTCGGCTTCTGATGGTCCATTCCGCCTCAGGGGAGGGATGCCCCCTGAGGCGGTTTGCGACAAAATCACCGAAAAGAGCCCGAATAAACGGGCTTTTCCCGCCATTGGATTTCCGCTGCGCTGGCATGATACCCGTGACGTAATGGGCTGAGCGTGCACAGTGGCAGAAGAGAACGACGACAAAACGGAAGCCCCCACACCCCACCGACTAGAAAAGGCGCGTGAGGAAGGGCAAATCCCCCGATCCCGAGAATTGACCTCCCTGCTGATCCTTATCGTAGGCGTGTGCATTATCTGGTGGGGCGGGGAGTCGCTCGCCCGCAAGCTGGCGGGCATGCTGTCAACCGGCTTACGTTTTGACCACAGTATGGTCAACGATCCGAATCTGATCCTCAGCCAGATTATTCAGCTGATTAAAGGGGCCATGGTTGCGCTGCTGCCCCTGATCACCGGGGTTGTGCTGGTCGCGCTGGTCTCGCCGGTGATGCTCGGCGGTCTGGTTTTTAGTGCCAAATCGCTGCAGCCGAAATTTTCCAAACTCAACCCGCTGCCGGGTATTGCGAAAATGTTCTCTGCCCAGACCGGGGCCGAGCTGCTCAAAGCCATTCTCAAATCGGTGCTGATGGGCAGCTCCGCGGGGTTTTACCTCTGGTACCACTGGCCGGAAATGATGCGTCTTATCAGCGAATCGCCGCTCACCGCGATGAGCAACGCGCTGAATCTGGTCGGGCTCTGCGCGCTGCTGGTGGTGCTCAGCATTATCCCGATGGTGGGTTTTGACGTGATCTTCCAGCTCTATACCCACTTCAAGAAGCTGCGGATGTCGCGTCAGGATATCCGTGACGAATATAAGCAGATGGAAGGTGACCCGCACGTGAAGGGGCGCATCCGCCAGATGCAACGTGCCGCCGCCCGTCGCCGCATGATGGACGATGTGCCAAAGGCCGACGTCATCGTTACCAACCCGACACACTATTCCGTTGCGCTGCGCTATGACGAAAACAAAATGAGCGCGCCGAAAGTGGTGGCGAAAGGGGCGGGGCTGATCGCGCTGCGTATCCGTGAAATTGGCACCGAACACCGCGTGCCGATCCTCGAAGCCCCTCCGCTGGCGCGTGCCCTGTACCGCCATGCGGATATTGGACAACAGATCCCGGGACAACTTTACGCCGCCGTGGCGGAAGTGCTGGCCTGGGTATGGCAGTTGAAGCGCTGGCGTCTGGCCGGCGGTCAACGGCCTGTGAAACCTGAGAACCTTCCGGTGCCTGCCGCGCTGGATTTTATGAACGAGAAGGACACTGATGGCTAATCTGGTGGCAATGTTGCGCCTGCCCGGCAACCTGAAATCGACCCAATGGCAGATCCTGGCCGGGCCGATTCTGATCCTGCTAATTCTGTCGATGATGGTACTGCCGCTCCCGGCGTTCATCCTCGACCTGCTTTTTACTTTCAATATCGCGCTGTCCATTATGGTGCTGCTGGTGGCGATGTTCACCCAGCGTACCCTGGAGTTCGCCGCGTTCCCGACCATTCTGCTGTTTACCACCCTGCTGCGACTGGCGCTGAACGTGGCGTCCACGCGTATCATCCTGATGGAAGGCCACACCGGGGCGGCAGCGGCAGGTAAGGTGGTGGAAGCGTTCGGCCACTTCCTGGTGGGCGGTAATTTCGCTATCGGTATCGTGGTGTTCGTCATCCTCGTAATCATCAACTTTATGGTCATCACCAAGGGTGCAGGGCGTATTGCGGAAGTGGGCGCGCGCTTTGTGCTGGACGGGATGCCGGGCAAGCAGATGGCGATCGACGCCGACCTGAACGCCGGGCTAATCGCCGAAGATGAAGCCAAAAAGCGCCGTGCGGAAGTGACGCAGGAGGCGGACTTCTACGGCTCCATGGACGGTGCGAGTAAGTTTGTGCGTGGTGACGCCATCGCGGGCATTCTGATCATGGTGATTAACGTGGTCGGCGGCCTGCTGGTGGGCGTATTGCAGCACGGGATGGACATGGGCCACGCGGCGGAAAGCTATACGCTGCTGACCATCGGTGACGGTCTGGTCGCGCAGATCCCGGCGCTAGTGATCTCCACTGCGGCGGGTGTCATCGTGACCCGCGTGAGCACCGATCAGGACGTTGGCGAGCAGATGGTGGGACAGCTGTTCAGTAACCCGCGCGTGATGCTGCTGGCCGCGGCGGTGCTCGGGTTGCTCGGCCTGGTGCCGGGTATGCCAAACCTCGTCTTCCTGCTGTTTACGGCGGCGCTGCTGGGCCTTGCCTGGTGGATGCGTGGCCGTGAAACCAAACCGGCAGCGGAACCTGTTCCGGTCAAAATGCCGGAGAATAATCAGGCCGTCGAAGCGACCTGGAACGACGTTCAGCTGGAGGATTCTCTGGGAATGGAAGTCGGGTATCGCCTGATCCCGATGGTCGATTTCCAGCAGGACGGCGAGCTGCTCGGCCGTATCCGCAGTATCCGTAAAAAATTCGCCCAGGACATGGGCTTCCTGCCGCCGGTGGTACACATCCGCGACAATATGGACCTGCCGCCCGCGCGCTATCGCATCCTGATGAAAGGCGTTGAAATTGGCAGCGGTGATGCCTATCCGGGCCGCTGGCTGGCGATTAACCCCGGCACCGCCGCAGGCACGCTGCCGGGCGAGCAAACCATCGATCCGGCCTTTGGTCTGGCCGCGATCTGGATTGAAAGCGCGCTGAAAGAGCAGGCGCAGATCCAGGGTTACACGGTTGTTGAAGCCAGTACCGTGGTGGCAACCCACCTTAACCACCTGATTGGGCAATTCTCGGCGGAGCTGTTTGGCCGTCAGGAAGCGCAGCAGCTTCTGGACCGCGTCACGCAGGAGATGCCGAAGCTGACGGAAGATCTGGTTCCGGGCGTGCTGACCTTAACCACGCTGCACAAGGTGCTGCAAAACCTGCTCGACGAGAAGGTGCCGATTCGCGATATGCGCACCATTCTGGAAACCCTTGCCGAACACGCGCCGATACAAAGCGATCCTCACGAGCTGACGGCGGTGGTGCGCGTGGCGCTGGGCCGGGCGATCACCCAGCAGTGGTTCCCGGGAACCGGAGAGGTGCAGGTTATTGGCCTCGATACGCCGCTTGAGCGTCTGCTGCTGCAGGCTCTGCAGGGCGGAGGCGGCCTGGAGCCGGGCCTGGCGGATCGCCTGCTGGCGCAAACCCAGGAGGCGCTGGCGCGTCAGGAGATGCTCGGCGCGCCGCCGGTGCTGCTGGTGAACCACGCGCTGCGTCCGCTGCTGTCCCGCTTCCTGCGCCGCAGCCTGAGCCAGCTGGTCGTGCTGTCGAATCTGGAGCTGTCGGATAACCGTCATATCCGCATGACCGCGACGATTGGAGGAAAATAATGCGTAAATGGCTTTGGCTGCTGTTCTTCCCGCTGGCGGCGCAGGCTGCCGGGGGAGGCACCTGGCAGGCGAGCAGCATAGGGGTGACCCTCAGCAACCGCGGTGTTGCCATGTCATCTAACCCGCTGGCGCCTGCTGAAGAGGTTTCCGGTCTGATGGGTCTGGTGGTCTGGAACTACCGGCTGATTGGCCCAACGCCAGCGGGCCTGCGGGTGCGCCTCTGCTCTCAGACGCGCTGCACGGAAATCGACGGCGAAAATGGAACAACGCAGGCGTTCAACGGCGTGCCGGCTATTGAACCTTTGCGTTTCATCTGGGAAGTGCCGGGAGGGGGACGTTTAATCCCGGCGCTGAAGGTGCAGAGTAATTCTGTCATCGTGAACTACCGCTGACGGTTGAATTGTCAGGACTGCAAAAAAACAAAACCCGGCGATTGCCGGGTTTTTTGTATTACATACGTTCTACGGTTTCGATACCCAGAGTATCCAGACCCAGCTTCAGGGTCTTCGCCGTCAGCTGCGCCAGCTTCAGGCGGCTGTTGCGGACCGATTCATTCTCCGCAGAGAGAATAGGGCAGTGCTCGTAGAAGCCGGAGAACAGACCCGCCAGATCGTACAGGTAAGCACACATCACGTGCGGCGTGCCGTCACGCGCGACCACGGTCAGCGTCTCTTCGAACTGCAGCAGACGCGCCGCCAGCTGCGCTTCACGATCTTCCGTGATGGTCACGGTGGCATTCGCCAGCACGCTTTCGTCGATATTGGCTTTGCGGAAGACCGACAGCACGCGGGTGTAAGCGTACTGCATGTACGGCGCCGTGTTGCCTTCAAACGCCAGCATGTTATCCCAGTCGAAGATGTAGTCGGTGGTACGGTTCTTGGAGAGATCCGCGTATTTCACCGCGCCGATACCCACGGCGTTCGCCAGTTTTTCCAGCTCGTCGGCCGGCATGTCCGGATTCTTCTCGGCCACCAGACGGCGGGCGCGTTCCAGCGCTTCGTCCAGCAGGTCGGAGAGCTTCACGGTCCCGCCCGCACGGGTTTTGAACGGCTTGCCGTCTTTACCCAGCATCATGCCGAACATGTGGTGTTCCAGCGGAACGCTGTCCGGTACGTACCCGGCTTTACGCACGATGGTCCACGCCTGCATCAGGTGCTGGTGCTGACGGGAGTCGATGTAGTACAGCACGCGGTCGGCGTGCAGCGTTTCGTAACGGTATTTCGCGCAGGCAATGTCGGTCGTGGTGTAGAGATAGCCGCCATCCTTTTTCTGGATGATCACGCCCATCGGTTCGCCTTCCTTGTTTTTGTACTCATCAAGGAACACCACCGTTGCGCCTTCGCTCTCCACCGCCAGGTTTTTCGCTTTCAGGTCCGCCACGATGCCGGGCAGCATTGGGTTGTACAGGCTTTCACCCATCACGTCATCACGGGTCAGGGTGACGTTCAGACGGTTATAGGTAAGCTGGTTCTGCGACATGGTGATGTCAACCAGCTTGCGCCACATCTCGAGGAAGTATTGATCGCCGCCCTGCAGTTTTACCACGTAGCTGCGCGCGCGCTCGGCAAAGGCTTCGTCTTCGTCATAGTGCTTTTTGGCTTCGCGATAGAACCCTTCCAGGTCCGCCAGCGCCATTTCGCCTGCGTTTTCCTGCTGCTGTTTTTCCAGGTAAGCAATCAGCATCCCGAACTGGGTACCCCAGTCGCCCACGTGATTCGCGCGGATCACCTTGTGACCGAGGAACTCGAGCGTACGCACCGCGGCATCACCGATGATGGTGGAGCGCAGGTGGCCAACGTGCATCTCTTTCGCCACGTTCGGGGCAGAGTAGTCGATCACGACGGTCTGCGCTTCCGGCTGGGAAACACCCAGACGATCGGATTTCAGCGCCGCGTCAACGTGGCTTGCCAGGAAGGCAGGCTCAAGGAAGATGTTGATAAAGCCCGGGCCGGCGATTTCGGTTTTGCTGGCAATGCCGGCGAGATCCAGATGCGTCAGTACCTGCTCAGCGAGCTGTCGCGGCGGCATACCCAGTTTTTTAGCCACTGCCATCACGCCATTAGCCTGATAGTCGCCAAACTGTACTTTTGCTGACTGACGAACCTGCGGTTCGCAATCCGCAGGCGCACCTGCGGCAATCAGTGCCTGACTGACTTTTTCGGAGAGAAGAGCCTGAATATTCACCTGGATACCTTACTTTTTTGATGCGGGCTCACAACCACCCGCGCCAGTTAGAGAATTTAGGGCGGGAGTATACTGCAAATGCCTTCTGCCGTCAGCATCGCGGGGCCTGAAGATTGCTCAGAATCCAGGCTAAGAAGGTGTGCATAAACATGCAGTCGTAAAAAGCCGGATTCTGCGGTTGGTCAAAACAGAGCAACAGAGTAAATTAGCGGCTTTGCGACCCGAAAAGAGAGTGACTTATGGCGAACTGGCAATCCATTGACGAACTGCATGATATTTCCGCAGATTTACCGCGCTTCACCCAGGCGTTCACAGAACTTGCCACCCGTCTCGGCCTGGATATTACGCCGCTCGAGGCCGATCACATCTCTTTGCGCTGCCATCAGAATGCCACCGCAGAACGCTGGCGTCGCGGGTTCGAACAGTGCGGCGAGTTACTGTCCGAGAATATCATCAACGGTCGCCCCATCTGCCTGTTCAGGCTGCGCGAGCCGGTGAGCGTGGCCCACTGGCAATTCACCGTGGTTGAACTGCCGTGGCCGGGCGAGAAGCGCTATCCGCACGAAGGGTGGGAGCACATTGAAATTGTCCTGCCGGGTGAGCCGGAGACATTAAACGCGCGCGCGCTGGCCCTGTTAGCTGACGAAGGCTTAAGCCAGCCGGGGATTTTTGTGAAGACCAGTTCGCCCAAAGGCGAACGCGAGCGGTTACCCAACCCGACGCTGGCCGTCACGGACGGGCAGGTCACGGTGAAGTTTCATCCCTGGACCATTGAGCAGATCGTTGCCAGTGAGTCGCAAGAGATGTGAGTTCCCGCCGGGACTGAAAACAGACGGCATGTCATGATGGTGCGTTTGGTGGAATTTAAGGAGGATTACATGGCGCTGCTGGAGATTTGCTGTTACAGCGTGGAGTGTGCCGTCACCGCGCAAAATTACGGGGCTGACCGTATTGAACTGTGTGCGGCACCCAAAGAGGGCGGGCTGACGCCTTCTTACGGGGTGCTGAAGGCTGCCCGTCAGGCCGTCACGATTCCCGTTCACCCGATTATTCGTCCGCGCGGCGGTGATTTTTGTTACACGGCGGGCGAGTTCGGTGCCATGCTTGATGATATCGCCCTCGTGCGCGACCTGGGGTTCCCCGGGCTGGTCACCGGCCTGCTGGATGAAGACGGCAATATCGACCTCCCGCGCATGCGTCAGGTCATGAGCGCCGCGCAGGGGCTCGCCGTCACTTTTCATCGCGCATTTGATATGTGTAAAGATCCGCTTCAGGCCTTTGAAACGCTTGGAGAACTTGGCGTGGCGCGCATTCTGACATCGGGTCAACAGCCGTCCGCTGAAAAAGGACTGCAATTAATTACGGAACTAAAAGCACATTCCGGTGTTCCAATAATAATGGCGGGTGCGGGAGTCCGTGCCAGCAATCTGGAACGGTTTTTAAACGCCGGGGTAGAAGAGCTGCACAGCTCGGCAGGCAAATGGATGCCGTCACCCATGCGTTATCGCAATACAGGATTGTCAATGTCGACGGATGCTGAAGCGGATGAGTATTCACGCTACGGTGTCGAGGGAGAGTCGGTTGCGGAAATGAAGTCGCTGATTGAGCGCCATCACGTGTAGCAACGTACCGATTTTTACCGCGCATCATGTCGCCCAATATGATGCTTGCTTGTACCAGGCCCCTGCAATTTCAACAGGGGCCTTTTTTTCGCCTGCGCCCGGTAGCGCTTCGCTTACCGGACCTGGAAAATCGGGAGTAGGCCGGGTAAGGCGCAGCCGCCACCCGGCTAACAGGCTACGGCTTCGTCGCAATCAACACCGCTCGCATCGGGGCCGGATAGCCTTCAATGGTTTTGCTGTGATCGGCCGGGTCGAGGAACTGCTCCAGCGATTCGGTGATCATCCACTCGGTCCGGCGCTGCTCTTCGATAGAGGTCACGCTGACATCGGCAATTCGCACATCCACAAATCCGCACTTCTCGAGCCAGTTCTTCAGCGCCAGCGCGGAAGGGATGAAGTAAACGTTGCGCATCTGCGCGTAGCGATCGCCCGGTACCAGAACGGCATGTTCATCGCCTTCGATCACCAGCGTTTCCAGCACCAGCTCGCCGCCGCTGACCAGCTGATCTTTCAGTTGCCACAGGTGCTCCAGTGGGGAACGGCGGTGATACAACACGCCCATGGAGAACACGGTATCAAAGGCTTTCAGTGCGGGCAGCTGCTCAATACCCAGCGGCAGCAGGTGCGCGCGCTGGTCGTTACCCAGCAGCTTACGTACCGCTTCAAACTGACACAGGAACAGCTGCATCGGGTCGATACCAACCACCAGATGCGCGCCTGCGCCAATCATGCGCCACATGTGATAGCCGCTACCGCAGCCCACGTCCAGAATGGTGCGCCCGGTCAGGTCGGAAAGGTGCGGCAGAACGCGATCCCATTTCCAGTCTGAGCGCCATTCGGTATTGATGTTCACGCCGTACAGCGAGAACGGCCCTTTACGCCACGGCATCAGGTTGCGCATCAGCGTTTCGATACGGTTGATCTGCCCTGGCGGAAGCGGTTCTTCACTCTCTGCGGTGACGCTGTGCAGGAGATCCAGACGATGCGGGGTCAGTTCCGGCAGAAACTCCACCGCATTTGACCACTGCTTTAACAGGCCGTGCTGCTGATCCCGCTGCCAGGCGGCAATCTGCGCAGGCAGCGTCTCCAGCCAGTGGGAGAGGTGATTTTTGGCAATCAGCTGATAGAAGTTGCTGAACGCGATCATGCGGGTTTCCCCGCTTTCAGCGCCACCAGAGACCCAAAGTTGAAGCACTGGAACCACAGTTCGCTATGCTCAAATCCGGCCTGACGCAGGCGCGTCTTGTGGGTTTCTACGGAGTCCGTCAGCATCACGTTTTCGAGCATGCTGCGCTTCTGGCTGATCTCCAGCTCGCTGTAGCCGTTCGCCCGTTTGAAATCGTGGTGCATATTGAACAGCAGCTCGCCAACCTCGGCATCTTCAAAGCTGAATTTCTCCGAGAGCACCAGCGCGCCGCCAGGATTCAGCCCCTGATAGATTTTGTCCAGCAGCAGCTGGCGGTCTTCCGGCACCAGGAACTGCAGGGTGAAATTCAGCACCACCATCGAGGCGTTTTGGATCTCAATCTCACGGATATCGCCTTCCACCACGTCAACCGGAACAGGGGCTTTGTAGGCGTCAATATGGCGGCGGCAGCGTTCCACCATGGCCGGAGAGTTATCCACGGCAATGATTCGGCAGCCTTCGTGATGAACGTTACGACGTACCGACAGCGTTGCCGCGCCGAGCGAGCAGCCCAGGTCATAGACCTGCGTGCCGGGTTGAACGAAGCGCTCAGCCAGCATGCCGATCATAGAGATAATATTGGAATAACCGGGAACAGAGCGCTGGATCATATCCGGGAAGACTTCGGCTACCCGTTCATCGAAGGTCCAGTCGCCCAGGCTGGCGATAGGCGCGGAAAAAAGCGTGTCGCGATCTGACATAACGTAAAAATCCGGGAAAAATAAAGTGGCGTATTGTGCGCTAATGGAGGGAGAAAACCAACTCCCACGGCATATACCACAGGTTAGCCAGCACCATCAGCAAAAGCGAACACCAGGTCGCACTCATGCCGGAACGACGCCAGCGGATTAAGCGGTGGTGAAAACCGTAATAGTGCATCAGGCGGCCAGCGATAAGCAGCAGGCCACAGATGTGCACCATCCAGGTTTCTGCGCCATTCATCTCCATAAACAGCAGCAGGATTAAGGCCGCGGGGATGTATTCGACCGCATTGCCGTGAATGCGGATAGCGCTTTGCAGCTCGGAAAATCCGCCGTCACCGTAGGAGACGCGGTAGAGCGTTCTGAGGCGCACAACATCAAATGAAAATTTAATCAGCAGTAATGCACCTAACACCGCATACAGCGCGCTGACCATACAAACTCCCTGTTTTTGGCAGATGGCACTTCCCTATGATAGGGGGTGATATCAGAAAAGAGAAGATTGTTGTGGGATGGAAGGGGCGCTGCCCACGGACGGCACCGCAATCTGCAAGGCCTGCCACAGAGCATCGACCAGTTCAGGGGCCTGGGCAATATCCGGCGTGTGCAAAAAGAGATACGGCGTGGTGGTGTGTTCCCACGAGGCCAGTTTTTCCAGCCAGACGGCGAACATTGCCTGGTTTTGCGGCATGTTATCGCTGCCGATAAACCTGACCATTGGGTTCTTCGCGGTCACGATGGCGTGGACCGGCACTTTCGGTTTTTTACGCTGAGCTTCAGCGATGGCCTCGTTATGCGGTATCGCGCTGTGCACCGGACGGCTATCGAGGATCACACGGTTAACGGAACGCTCAAGCAGGCCGCGGTTGAGCGCTTTTTCCGCTTCGCCTTTCGCAAAGAAGTCCTGGTGTCGAACCTCCACGCCGTAGGTAAATTCCCGGGGCAGGGCATCCAGGAACTGCCAGAGCGCAGGCAGGTCGCGCGGAGCAAACGTGGCCGGAAGCTGCAGCCAGTACTGGCCGATGCGGTTTGCCAGAGGCGCCATCCGGCCAAAGAATTCGTCGGTCAACTCACCGCAGTTTCGCAGCGCGGCCTGGTGAGAAATGGTCGCCGGAAACTTGAAGCAGAAGCGGAAGTCGTCGGTTGTTTGCTCCCGCCAGCGCGCAACAATCTCCGCTTTGGGGAGTGCATACAGGGTGGTGTTACCCTCGACGCAGTTGAAGTGTCGGGCATACTCCTCAAGGCTGGTGATGCCCAGACGAACCCATTTCGGGTGCGACCACTGGGGCAGGCCCACATACATCATAACGCGCTGAGGATCTCGTCCGTGCTGCGCACGCGACCGATGCGCGGGAAGATGTGCGTCATGCTGCCCTGGTGCTGTTCCGCCGAGGCCGCGCTACACGCATCTTCGGCAATCACCAGATTAAAGCCCAGTTCCCACGCGTTGCGGGCAGTCGACTCCACGCCGATGTTGGTGGAAATACCGCACAGGATGATCGTGTCAATGCCGCGACGGCGGAGCTGCAGCTCGAGATCGGTCCCGTAGAAGGCGCCCCACTGACGTTTGGTCACTTCGATGTCGCCGTCGCGTTTGCCGAGCGATACCGGGTACGTCCACCAGTTTTCCGGCAGGGCGCGGGCGGGAGCCTGCGCATCAACGGGCTGTTTTAACGCTTCGGCGTAATCCGCAGACCAGCCGACGCGCACCATGACAACCGGGGCACCGCTGGCACGGCATTTTTCCGCCAGGCGGGCGGCGCGGCTGACCACATCGTCCGCGGTATGCGGGCCACCGGCGAAGGGCAAAATGCCTTCCTGTAAATCAATCACAACAAGCGCGGTTTTGCTGGCATCAAGGGTTAACATCGTTACTCCCGTTAAATGAATCACTTCCACACACCATACGACGCGATGGCCTGTTATTGGTCGCATAATTTTGTTAATTTTTGTGAGAATTCGCAATAAGAGTGCAGCAAACGACCGCCTGGCCGTGGTTCGCTCTTATCGTCCGGCGGAATTTCCAGTATAATAGCCGCCTTTTTTCATCCAGTTGTGACATACAGAAAGCTGCGACATAGTAGCCTGCATACCAGGCGACATTTAGCCTGCGGCTAATTAAGGGATATCTCATGCGTACAGAATATTGCGGGCAGCTGCGTCAGTCCCACGTCGGACAGCAGGTCACCCTGTGTGGTTGGGTCAATCGTCGTCGTGATCTTGGTAGCCTTATCTTCATCGATATGCGCGACCGCGAAGGTATCGTTCAGGTGTTCTTCGATCCGGATCGCGCAGATGCGTTGAAGCTGGCCTCTGAGCTGCGTAATGAGTTCTGCATTCAGGTCACCGGCACCGTGCGTGCGCGTGACGAGAAAAACGTTAACGCCGACATGGCGACGGGTGCCATTGAAGTGCTGGCGTCCGATCTGACGATCATCAACCGTGCTGAAGCGCTGCCGCTGGACTCCAACCACGTCAACACTGAAGAAGCGCGTCTGAAATACCGCTATCTGGATCTGCGTCGTCCGGAGATGGCTCAGCGCCTGAAAACCCGTGCGAAAATCACCAGCCTGGTGCGTCGCTTTATGGATGACCAGGGTTTCCTCGATATCGAAACCCCGATGTTGACCAAAGCCACGCCGGAAGGCGCGCGCGATTACCTGGTGCCATCCCGCGTCCATAAAGGCAAATTCTACGCGCTGCCACAGTCTCCACAGCTGTTCAAACAGCTGCTGATGATGTCCGGCTTCGATCGCTACTATCAGATCGTGAAATGCTTCCGCGACGAAGACCTGCGTGCTGACCGCCAGCCTGAATTTACCCAGATCGATGTGGAAACCTCCTTCATGACCGCCGAGCAGGTGCGTGAAGTGATGGAAGCCCTGGTACGTAGCCTGTGGAATGACGTGAAAGGCGTTGAGCTGGGCGATTTCCCAATCATGACCTTCGCGGAAGCCGAGCGTCGCTATGGCTCTGACAAACCAGACCTGCGTAACCCGATGGAGCTGGTGGACGTAGCTGATCTGGTTAAAAACGTGGAGTTCGCGGTCTTCGCGGGTCCGGCTAACGACGCCAAAGGCCGCGTGGCCGCGCTGCGTGTACCGGGCGGAGCGGCTCTGAGCCGTAAGCAGATCGACGACTACGGCAACTTCATCAAGATCTACGGCGCGAAAGGTCTGGCCTATATTAAAGTGACCGAGCGTGCGAAAGGTCTGGAAGGTATCACCAGCCCGGTTGCGAAATTCCTGAACGCGGACATCGTGGAAGCGATCCTGGAGCGCACCGGCGCGCAGGACGGCGACATGATCTTCTTCGGAGCAGATAACAAGAAAGTCGTTGCGGATGCGATGGGCGCGCTGCGTCTGAAGCTCGGCAAAGACCTGAACCTGACCGACGAGAGCAAATGGGCGCCGCTGTGGGTTATCGACTTCCCAATGTTTGAAGACGACGGTGAAGGCGGCCTGACCGCGATGCACCACCCGTTCACCTCGCCAAAAGACATGACGGCTGCCGAGCTGAAAGCGGCACCGGAAGAGGCCGTCGCCAACGCCTACGATATGGTCATCAACGGCTACGAAGTGGGCGGTGGTTCCGTGCGTATTCACAGCGGTGAAATGCAGCAGACCGTGTTCGGCATCCTGGGCATCAACGAGCAGGAGCAGCGCGAGAAATTCGGCTTCCTGCTGGACGCGCTGAAATACGGTACGCCTCCGCACGCGGGTCTGGCCTTCGGTCTTGACCGTCTGACCATGCTGCTGACCGGCACCGATAACATCCGTGATGTTATCGCTTTCCCGAAAACCACTGCTGCAGCGTGTCTGATGACCGAAGCGCCAAGCTTTGCCAACCCGGCCGCACTGGCTGAGCTGGGCATTGAGGTGGTGAAGAAGGAAGAGAAAAACTGATATGACATATAAGCTCCCCGTTTCGGTCCTGGTGGTCATTTATGCAGAAGACACGAAGCGGGTGCTGATGTTGCAGCGGCGCGATGACCCTGAATTCTGGCAGTCGGTTACCGGCAGTCTGGAAGAGGGGGAAACCGCGCCGCAGGCCGCCGCGCGTGAAGTAAAGGAAGAGGTCGCCATTGACGTTGCCCGCGAGCAACTGACCCTGAAGGACTGTCAGCGCACGGTGGAGTTCGAAATTTTTAGCCATTTACGTCATCGCTACGCGCCGGGTACCGAGCGCAATACGGAATCGTGGTTCTGTCTCGCGCTCCCCCATGAACGGGAGATCGTGTTCACGGAACACCTGACCTACCGCTGGGTGAATGCGGCGGATGCCGCCGCACTGACCAAGTCGTGGAGCAACCGGCAGGCGATTGAAGAATTTGTAATTAACGCTGCCTGAAAAGGCGCGCTCTTTGAGGATATTTTTATGGCAGGTCATAGTAAGTGGGCCAACACCAAACACCGCAAAGCGGCACAGGATGCCAAGCGCGGTAAGATCTTTACCAAAATCATTCGCGAGCTGGTAACCGCAGCGCGTCTGGGCGGCGGCGATCCGGCCTCTAACCCACGTCTGCGCGCGGCGGTGGATAAAGCGCTGTCTAACAACATGACGCGTGACACCCTGAACCGTGCTATCGCACGTGGCGTGGGCGGTGATGAAGACGCGAACATGGAAACCATCATTTATGAAGGTTACGGTCCTGGCGGTACGGCGGTGATGGTTGAGTGCCTGTCCGACAACCGTAACCGTACCGTTGCGGAAGTGCGCCACGCGTTCACCAAAACCGGTGGCAACCTGGGCACTGACGGTTCTGTTGCTTACCTGTTCAGCAAAAAAGGCGTCATCTCCTTCGAGAAAGGCGACGAAGATGCGATCATGGAAGCGGCGCTGGAAGCCGGTGCGGAAGACGTAGTGACCTTCGACGACGGCGCTATCGACGTTTATACCGCCTGGGAAGAGATGGGTGCCGTGCGCGATGCGCTGGAAGCGGCGGGCCTGAAAGCGGACAACGCTGAAGTCTCCATGATCCCGTCCACCAAAGCGGACATGGATGCAGAAACGGCACCAAAACTGCTGCGTCTGATCGACATGCTCGAAGACTGCGACGACGTGCAGGAAGTGTATCACAACGGTGAAATCTCTGATGAGGTTGCAGCGACTCTCTGATGAGAGCGTGTAAACCCGTTACAGGAGACGCGTGATGTCGATTATTCTCGGGATTGACCCAGGCTCACGCGTCACCGGTTATGGCGTTATCCGTCAGGTGGGACGCCAGTTAACCTACCTGGGCAGTGGCTGTATTCGCACCAAAGTGGACGATCTGCCGTCACGCCTGAAGCTTATCTATGCAGGCGTAACGGAGATCATCACCCAGTTTCAGCCAGATTATTTCGCCATCGAGCAGGTCTTTATGGCGAAAAACGCCGATTCGGCGTTAAAGCTCGGTCAGGCGCGGGGGGTGGCCATTGTGGCGGCGGTGAACCAGGATTTGCCGGTATTCGAATACGCGGCAAGACAGGTCAAGCAGACGGTGGTGGGGATTGGTAGCGCGGAGAAAAGCCAGGTGCAGCACATGGTGCGGACCTTGCTCAAGCTCCCTGCGAACCCGCAGGCCGATGCCGCGGATGCGCTGGCTATCGCGATTACCCACTGCCACGTCAGCCAGAACGCGATGCAAATGAGCGAGTCGCGGCTCAATCTGGCGCGAGGCAGGTTACGATAATGACAAATCAGGCTGGATGTTTATCCAGCCTTTTTTTATTATGTCGGCAGTTAATTTCTTCCAGAACGCAGGAGCGTCACGTGATAGGCAGACTCAGAGGCATCATCATTGAAAAACAACCCCCGTTAGTGCTGCTGGAAGTGGGTGGCGTGGGCTATGAAGTCCATATGCCGATGACCTGCTTCTACGAGCTGCCGGACGCGGGCAAAGAGGCGATCGTCTTTACTCAGTTTGTGGTGCGTGAAGATGCTCAACTGCTGTACGGCTTCAACAACAAACAGGAACGCACGCTGTTCCGCGAGCTGATTAAAACCAACGGCGTCGGGCCAAAGCTTGCGCTGGCGATCTTATCCGGCATGTCAGCGCCACAGTTTGTGAATGCCGTTGAGCGTGAAGATCCTGCGGCGCTGATTAAGCTTCCTGGCATTGGTAAGAAAACGGCAGAGCGCCTGATTGTCGAGATGAAAGACCGCTTCAAAGGCCTGCATGGCGATCTCTTCACGCCGGCGGCCGATCTGGTACTGACCTCGCCAGGTGCGCCTGCGGCGGATGATGACGCGGAGCAGGAAGCGGTTGCCGCGCTGGTGGCACTGGGCTATAAACCTCAGGAGGCCAGCCGCATGGTAAGTAAAATTGCCAAACCGGACGCCAGCAGTGAAACCCTGATTCGTGAAGCGCTGCGCGCTGCATTGTGAGGTAAAGGATGATTGAAGCAGACCGCCTGGTTTCGGCAGGCACTGTTCAGGCAGAGGATGTGGTGGATCGCGCGATTCGCCCAAAACTGCTTGATGAGTACATTGGCCAGCCGCAGGTTCGTTCCCAGATGGAGATTTTTATCCAGGCGGCAAAGCTGCGCGGCGATGCGCTCGATCACCTGCTGATTTTTGGCCCGCCGGGTTTAGGCAAAACCACGCTGGCGAATATCGTCGCTAATGAAATGGGCGTTAACCTGCGCACCACCTCCGGCCCGGTGCTGGAGAAGGCGGGCGATTTGGCGGCCATGCTGACCAACCTCGAACCGCATGACGTGCTGTTTATCGATGAGATCCACCGCCTGTCACCGGTGGTGGAAGAGGTGCTCTATCCGGCGATGGAAGATTATCAGCTGGATATCATGATCGGTGAAGGTCCGGCTGCACGCTCCATCAAAATCGATCTGCCGCCGTTTACCCTGATAGGCGCCACGACGCGAGCCGGGTCGTTGACCTCTCCACTGCGCGACCGCTTCGGTATCGTGCAGCGTCTGGAGTTTTACCAGGTGGCCGACCTCCAGCACATCGTTGGCCGCAGCGCCCGCTATATGGGGCTGGAGATGAGCGAAGAGGGGGCGTTTGAAGTGGCGAAGCGTTCCCGCGGTACGCCGCGTATCGCCAACCGCCTGCTACGCCGCGTGCGTGACTTTGCTGAGGTGAAGCACAACGGTTCGATCTCCGCTGAGATCGCCGCGCAGGCGCTGGATATGCTGAACGTTGATGCCGAAGGTTTTGACTACATGGACCGCAAGCTGCTGCTGGCGGTGCTGGACAAGTTCTTTGGGGGGCCGGTCGGGCTGGATAACCTGGCGGCAGCAATCGGGGAAGAGCGTGAAACCATTGAGGACGTGCTTGAACCGTATCTGATCCAGCAGGGCTTCCTGCAGCGCACCCCGCGTGGACGTATGGCCACGGTGCGGGCGTGGAATCATTTCGGCATTACGCCACCGGCAATGCCGTAAGCAGCGATAATTTATAGCCCCGGTAAGCGAAGCGCCACCGGGGACATACCCGCTACTGCGCGATCTTCTTCATCATACTGAAGATAAACAGCACCGCCGCACTCAGCACCACGGACGGCCCCGCAGGCGTGTCATAGAACGCCGAGAAGGTTAGCCCACCCGTTACCGCAATCATCCCGATAATTACGGCGACACCGGCCATCTGCTCCGGCGTACGGGCAAAACGACGCGCCGTAGCCGCAGGGATGATCAGCAGCGACGTAATAATCAGCGCGCCGACAAACTTCATCGCCACGCCAATGGTTAACGCCGTTACCAGCATCAGCAGCAGCTTAACGCGCTGCAGCTTCACGCCATCGACGAACGCCAGATCGGGGCTGACGGTCATCGCCAGCAGGTTACGCCACTGCCAGAGCAGAATCCCGAGCACCACCACAACGCCAATGGCGATAGCGATGAGATCGTCAGGCGTGACGGCCAGCAGGTCACCGAACAGGTAGGCCATCAGATCCACGCGGATATTGGACATCAGGCTGACCACCACCAGACCCAGCGACAGGGCGCTGTGCGCCATGATGCCAAGCAGCGTATCAATGGCGAGGTGAGGGCGTTTTTCCAGCCAGACCAGACCGGCCGCCAGCAGCAGCGTGACCACAATCACCGCATAGAACGGGTTGACGTTCAGCAGCAGGCCAAAAGCCACGCCCAGCAGGGACGCGTGCGCCAGGGTATCGCCGAAGTAAGACATTCTGCGCCACACCACAAACGAGCCGAGTGGACCCGCGGCGCAGGCAAGCATAATCCCGGCCAGCCAGCCGGGCAGTAACAGTTCAATCATGAGTGTCCATTTCCCCGACGCAGAACGATTCGTCCCTGCAAATCATGGCGGTGATTATGATGATGGCGATAGATGCCGAGCTGTTCAGCGCCGCGAGGGCCGAACATGGAGATAAATTCCGGGTGCATGGAGACCACTTCTGGCGTGCCGGAGCAGCAGATGTGGTGGTTAAGACACAGTACTTCGTCAGTCTTTGCCATCACCAGATGCAGGTCGTGGGATACCATCAGTACCGCGCAGTTCAGTTCCTGACGCAGCTGGTCAATAAGATCGTACAGCGCGACCTGGCCGTTGACGTCGACCCCCTGCGTCGGCTCATCCAGCACCAGCAGCTGCGGGCTGCTGAGCAACGCACGGGCAAGTAATACGCGCTGCGTTTCACCGCCGGACAGTTTTTGCAGCGGCGCATCGACAAGATGGCCTGCCTGCACGCGCTTCAGCGCCGGGAGAATATCGGCTTTACGCGTGCCGGGACGCAGGCGCAGGAAACGGCTCACCGTCAGCGGCAGCGTGGCGTCGAGGTGCAGTTTTTGCGGCACATAGCCGATGCGCAATTTTTCCTCACGCTTGATCACGCCTTCATCGGGTGCGACCAGACCCAGCACCACGCGAACCAGGGTGGATTTGCCTGCGCCATTGGGGCCGAGCAGCGTCAGAATTTTGCCGGGCTTCAGATCGAGCGACACGTCAGAGAGGACGCGGCGCTGGCCAAATGAGACCGAAATATTTTCAAGAGAAACCAATGTCGTCATGTCATTTTAAGCTTGAAGAAGTCAACGAATGTTATAATATCACATTCCACGCATTCACTACGATGATTAGTCGCATTATGTTACATAAAAATACGCTTCTTTTCGCAGCATTATCCGCTGCCCTTTGGGGCACAACCGCACAAGATGTTAACGCTGCGGTTGTCGCTTCGCTTAAACCACTCGGGTTTATCGCGTCAGCCATTGCTGACGGGGTAACAGAAACTCAGGTTCTGCTCCCGGATGGTGCATCCGAGCATGACTACTCCCTGCGCCCTTCAGACGTAAAACGCTTACAAAACGCGGACTTAGTTGTCTGGATTGGTCCGGAAATGGAAGCGTTTATGCAGAAGTCAGCAAAACAGGTGGCGGGCGAAAAACAGGTTGCGATTGCCGCCCTCCCAGGCGTGAAACCGTTACTCATGAAAGGGACGGATGACGACGGCGATGAACATGACCATCATGCTGCCGACGGTGAAAAAGGTGATGGAGATCACCATCACGGCGAGTACAACATGCATCTTTGGTTATCCCCAGAGATAGCGCGGCTTTCAGCGGTTGCAATCCATGACAAATTAGTGGAACTTATGCCGCAAAGTCGAGCCAAACTAGACGCCAACCTGAAAGATTTTGAGGCACAATTAGCCGCAACCGATAAGCAGGTAGGTAATGAGCTCGCACCGTTGAAAGGAAAAGGGTATTTCGTTTTTCATGACGCCTACGGCTATTACGAAAAACACTACGGTTTGACCCCGCTGGGGCACTTTACCGTCAACCCTGAAATTCAACCTGGTGCGCAGCGTTTACATGAAATCAGAACACAGCTGGTTGAGCAAAAAGCGACATGCGTTTTTGCTGAGCCACAGTTCAGGCCAGCGGTCGTAGAAGCCGTGGCCAGGGGGACATCCGTGCGCATGGGGACCCTTGACCCGCTAGGAACGAATATCCAGTTGAGCAAAGCGAGCTATTCGCAGTTCCTCAGCCAACTGGCGAACCAGTATGCGAGCTGCCTGAAAGGAGATTAACGAGGAAGTGAATACGTGCAACAGATAGCCCGCTCTGTCGCCCTGGCATTTAACAATCTGCCTCGACCCCACCGCGTCATGCTGGGGTCGCTTACAGTACTCACCTTAGCGGTCGCCGTCTGGCGGCCCTATGTTTACCACCCGAGTTCTGCCCCTATCATCAAAACCATCGAGCTTGAAAAGAGCGAAATCCGCTCTTTGCTGCCTGAAGCCAGTGAGCCTATCGACCAGTCGGCTCAGGAAGATGAAGCCATTCCACAGGATGAACTGGACGATAAAACCGAGAACGAAGCGGGTATCCACGAATATGTAGTTTCTACCGGTGACACGCTGAGCAGCGTGCTGAACCAGTACGGCATCGACATGGGCAATATCAGCCAGCTGGCGGCGGCAGATAAAGATCTTCGCAACCTGAAAATTGGGCAACAGCTCTCCTGGACGTTAACGGCCGATGGCGATCTCCAGCGTCTGACCTGGGAAATGTCCCGCCGTGAAACCCGCACCTACGATCGCACGGCAACCGGTTTCAAAATGACCAGCGAAATGCAGAAGGGCGACTGGGTCAACAGCGTTCTCAAAGGCACCGTGGGCGCAAGCTTTGTCTCCAGCGCGCGCGACGCAGGGTTGACCAGCGCTGAAATCAGTTCGGTGATCAAAGCCATGCAGTGGCAGATGGATTTCCGCAAGCTGAAAAAAGGCGATGAGTTTTCCGTCCTGATGTCCCGCGAAATGCTGGACGGCAAGCGCGAGCAAAGCCAGCTGCTGGGCGTGCGTCTGCGCTCCGAGGGCAAAGATTACTACGCGATCCGTGCCGAAGACGGCAAGTTCTACGACCGCACCGGTACGGGCCTTGCAAAGGGCTTCCTGCGCTTCCCGACGGCGAAACAGTTCCGCGTCTCCTCCAACTTTAACCCGCGTCGTCTGAACCCGGTCACCGGGCGCGTCGCACCGCACCGTGGCGTTGACTTTGCTATGCCGCAGGGCACACCGGTACTCGCGGTTGGGGATGGCGAAGTGGTGGTGGCCAAACGTAGCGGCGCAGCCGGATATTATGTTGCGGTACGTCATGGTCGCACGTATACGACCCGCTATATGCACCTGCGTAAGCTGCTGGTTAAACCAGGACAGAAGGTGAAGCGTGGTGACCGTATTGCGATCTCCGGTAATACCGGTCGCTCTACCGGCCCGCACCTGCACTACGAAGTGTGGATCAACCAGCAGGCCGTGAACCCGCTGACGGCGAAACTGCCGCGCACCGAAGGCCTGACGGGTAAAGATCGTACGGATTACCTGGCGCAGGTGAAAGAGGTGTTGCCGCAGCTGAGCTTAGACTAAGCACTCTGTTTTTGTTAAAAAAGCCGGCGCACCCTGACGCCGGCTTTTTCTTTTGTGCGCGGACGACTGCCTCGCTACACTATCTGAATTAATTTTGCGTCATCAGACCCTGGATCCAGCATGGAAACCCAAAAAAACAATATTGAATACATTCCTGAGTTTGAAAAATCCTTCCGCCATCCGCGCAACTGGGGCGCCTGGCTCGGTGTTTACGCCTTTGCGGGGATAGCGTTGCTGCCGGCTTCCGTCCGCGATCCTGTCCTGGGTAAAATTGGCCGTCTTGCCGGGCGCTTAGGCAAGAGTGCCCGCCGTCGCGCGCAGATCAATCTCTATTACTGTTTTCCTGAAAAGAGCGACGCCGAGCGCGAGGCAATCATTGATGAGATGTATACCACCGCACCGCAGGCCATGGCGATGATGGCGGAGCTGGCGCTGAAAGGGCCGGAGAAAATTGTCGATCGCGTTGACTGGAAAGGGCTGGATATCATTGAGGAGATGCGCCGCAATGACGAAAAAGTCATTTTCCTTGTCCCACACGGCTGGGGCGTTGATATTCCGGCGATGCTGATGGCCTCTCAGGGCCAGAAGATGGCGGCAATGTTCCATAACCAGGGCAATAAAATCTTCGACTTTGTCTGGAATACGGTGCGTCGTCGTTTTGGCGGACGCCTGCATGCGCGCAACGATGGCATTAAGCCGTTCATTCAGTCGGTACGCCAGGGGTACTGGGGCTACTATCTGCCGGATCAGGACCACGGCCCCGAGCACAGCGAGTTTGTCGATTTCTTTGCAACCTATAAAGCGACGCTCCCTGCGATTGGCCGCCTGATGAAAGTGTGTCGTGCCCGCGTGATCCCGCTGTTCCCGGTCTATGACGGCAAAACGCATCGCCTGAGCATTGAGGTTCGTCCGCCGATGGACGATCTGCTGACCGCTGACGACCACACCATTGCCCGTCGGATGAACGAAGAGGTGGAGATCCTGGTAGGGCCGCATGCCGAGCAGTACACGTGGATCCTGAAGCTGCTTAAAACGCGTAAGCCGGGTGAAAAAGAGCCGTATAAACGCAAAGAGCTTTATCCAACGAAATAAAAAAAGCCCTCTCCATCTGGAGAGGGCTTTTTAACAGAGACGTTATTACTCGACGGTCATAACGCGCGTGGTGTTGGTTGAGCCGATGGTGCTCATCACATCGCCCTGGGTCACAATGACGATATCACCAGAGACCAGATAGCCTTTGTCGCGCAGCAGGTTTACGGCATCGTGCGCCGCGGCCACGCCGTCATTGGTGCTGTCGAAGTGTACCGGCGTCACGCCGCGGTACAGCGCCGTCAGGTTCAGCGTACGTTCGTGACGGGACATGGCGAAGATCGGCAGACCCGAGCTGATACGAGAGGTCATTAGCGCGGTGCGGCCAGATTCGGTCATAGTGATGATCGCGGTAACGCCCTTCAGATGGTTTGCCGCATACATTGCAGACATCGCAATCGCTTCTTCAACGTTGTCGAACTGCACGTCCAGACGGTGTTTAGAGACGTTGATGCTTGGGATCTTTTCAGCACCCAGGCAAACACGTGCCATGGCGGCCACGGTTTCTGCCGGATACTGGCCCGCAGCGGTTTCCGCAGAGAGCATTACCGCATCGGTACCGTCCAGCACGGCGTTGGCCACGTCCATCACTTCTGCACGGGTTGGCATCGGGTTGGTGATCATCGATTCCATCATCTGAGTGGCGGTAATCACCGCGCGGTTCAGCTGACGTGCGCGACGAATCAGGGCTTTCTGAATACCCACCAGCTCAGGGTCGCCGATTTCCACACCCAGGTCGCCACGCGCAACCATCACCACGTCAGAGGCAAGGATCACGTCGTCCATAGCATCCTGATCGCAAACGGCTTCCGCACGCTCAACTTTGGCGACGATTTTGGCATCGCAGCCTGCATCACGCGCCAGACGACGCGCATAGTTCAGATCTTCGCCGCAGCGCGGGAAGGAGACGGCCAGGTAGTCAACACCGATCAGCGCAGCAGTCACAATATCCGCTTTATCTTTATCAGTAAGCGCTTCCGCAGAGAGGCCGCCGCCCAGCTTGTTGATGCCTTTATTGTTGGAGAGCGGGCCGCCGACGGTGACTTCGGTGAACACTTTCATGCCCTGAACTTCCAGCACTTTCAGCTGCACGCGACCGTCGTCAAGCAGCAGGATATCGCCAGGTACGACGTCAGCCGGGAGGCCTTTATAGTCGATACCGACTTTCTCTTTATCGCCTTCGCCTTTGCCCAGGTTGGCATCCAGCAGGAATTTGTCGCCGATATTGAGGAAAACTTTACCCTCTTTAAAGGTCGAAACGCGGATTTTAGGACCCTGCAAATCGCCGAGGATCGCAACGTGACGGCCCAGTTTGGCTGCGATTTCACGCACTTTATCGGCACGTAATTTATGGTCTTCTGGCGTACCGTGAGAGAAGTTCATACGCACCACGTTGGCGCCGGCGGCGATAATTTTCTCGAGATTATTATCGCGATCGGTGGCCGGGCCTAAGGTGGTTACGATCTTGGTTCTGCGAAGCCTTCTGGACATGTAATACTCCGTTGACTGAAACAACTTTGGTGTTGCGTGAACATTGAATCGGCCTTCATCTGCTGCAAGGCAGTGGAGAGGGGACCGAATGCCGTAAATCGTTACTTCGTCATTATTCGTGACGTCTTCGTTATCAACTATCGAACATCGCTCTTTATAAGCAATTCTTTATCAAAACGCGATTCCTTCAGCGCTTCCTTGACCCGCTTCAAGTTATCCCGGAATTTTGCCCCACGGCGTAAGGTAAAACCGGTTGCCAGCACGTCAATCACGGTGAGCTGGGCCAGTCGGGAGACCATTGGCATATAAATGTCGGTGTCTTCCGGCACGTCGAGAGTGATCGCCAGCGTCGCCTCACGGGCCAGCGGTGTGCCCGCTGTGGTCAGCGCAATCACCATGGCATCGTTTTCACGGGCCAGCTGCGCCAGTTCTACCTGACTCTTAGTGCGGCCAGTATGCGAAATCAGTACCACGACGTCATCTTCACTGCAATTCATACAGCTCATGCGTTGCAGGACAATGTCATCGGAATAAATCACCGGGACGTTAAAGCGGAAAAATTTGTTCATGGCGTCATGCGCGACGGCCGCCGACGACCCGAGCCCAAAGAAGGCAATTCGCTTGGCCTGGGTGAGTAAATCCACTGCGCGATTCACGGAACTCATGTCCAGAGACTGACGGACGTGGTCAAGCGAAGCCATGGCCGACTCAAAAATTTTCGCAGTATAGGCATCAACGCTGTCGTCTTCATCCACATTACGATTAACATAAGGGGTGCCGTTAGCCAGACTTTGTGCCAGATGCAGTTTAAAATCAGGAAAGCCGCGCGTTTCCAGGCTGCGGCAGAAGCGATTGACCGTGGGTTCGCTAACACCCGCTTCCTGTGCCAGAGCGGCGATGCTTGAATGAATCGCCTGAGCGGGAGAGGCGAGAATGACCTCGGCCACTTTTCGCTCGGATTTGCTAAGGTGTTCCAGTTGAAACTGGATTTTTTCCAGCATGTTCATGTTAACAGGACGCTCATGGGTGTAAACGATTTCATTAATTGATGAAATCGTGATTCGATTTAGCCGATATTACCCCTGTGGCTTCCATTAAGGGTAACAATCGACGAGATAATGTTGTTGTTTTTTTTCATTACTTGATCGATGTCGGGTTTTGCTATGACCCTGTTGCGCAAAGAAACGACGGTTGTTGCGTCATTAAGCCGTCGAAATCATCCGATGGGTGAAAAATCGCGGTATCGCACGCGACGATAAGCGCTAATGGTTTCGGGAATGACGTAAAAGCAGTACAGTGCATTGTAATAAAATTACAACGATACCTGGCAGAAGTACCAGGTGATCCAACTGAGGAGAATGACATGGCGGTAACGCAAACAGCCCAGGCATGTGACCTGGTCATTTTCGGCGCGAAAGGCGATCTTGCACGCCGAAAATTGCTGCCTTCCCTGTATCAACTGGAGAAAGCGGGCCAAATTCATCCGGATACCCGTATCCTGGGTGTTGGGCGCGCCGACTGGGACAAGGACGCTTATACCAAAGTCGTCCGCGAGGCGCTCGAAACTTTCATGAAGGAAAAAATTGATGAAAGTTTGTGGGATACCCTGAGCGGTCGTCTCGATTTCTGCAACCTTGACGTGAATGACGTCAGCGCATTCGCTCGCTTGGGCGCGATGCTGGATCAGAAAAACCGTGTCACCATTAACTATTTCGCCATGCCGCCAAGCACCTTCGGCGCCATCTGCAAAGGCCTGGGCGAAGCCAAACTGAACGCTAAACCGGCGCGCGTCGTGATGGAGAAGCCGTTGGGTACGTCCCTGGCAACCTCGCGTGAAATCAACGACCAGGTGGGCGAGTTCTTTGAAGAGTGCCAGGTCTACCGTATTGACCACTATCTCGGTAAAGAGACGGTGCTGAACCTGCTGGCGCTGCGTTTTGCTAACTCCCTGTTTGTAAATAACTGGGACAACCGCACTATCGACCACGTGGAAATCACCGTGGCGGAAGAGGTGGGGATTGAAGGTCGCTGGGGTTATTTTGACCAGGCCGGTCAGATGCGCGACATGATTCAGAACCACCTGCTGCAGATTTTGTGCATGATTGCCATGTCTCCACCGTCTGACCTGACGGCGGACAGCATCCGTGACGCCAAAGTGAAAGTGCTGAAGTCGCTGCGCCGCATCGACCGCTCCAACGTGCGCGAGAAAACCGTTCGCGGCCAGTACACCGCCGGGTTTGCGCAAGGCAAAAAGGTGCCTGGCTACCTGGAAGAAGAGGGCGCGAACAAGTCCAGTAACACCGAGACGTTCGTGGCCATCCGCGTGGACATCGACGACTGGCGCTGGGCGGGGGTTCCGTTCTACCTGCGCACCGGTAAGCGTCTGCCTGCGAAATGTTCCGAAGTGGTTGTCTACTTTAAGAACCCGGAACTGAACCTGTTCAAAGAGTCCTGGCAGGAGCTGCCGCAGAACAAGCTGACCATTCGTCTGCAGCCGGACGAGGGCGTGGACATCCAGATCCTGAACAAAGTGCCGGGCCTGGATCACAAACACAACCTGCAGACCACCAAGCTGGATCTGAGCTACTCCGAAACCTTTAACCAGACGCACCTGGCCGATGCGTACGAGCGTCTGCTGCTGGAAACCATGCGCGGTATCCAGGCGCTGTTCGTGCGTCGCGATGAGGTGGAAGAGGCGTGGAAATGGGTTGACTCCATCACCGAAGCCTGGGCTGCCGATCAGGATGCGCCAAAACCGTATCAGGCGGGCACATGGGGTCCTGTCGCGTCGGTGGCAATGATCACCCGTGATGGCCGCTCCTGGAACGAGTTTGAGTAAGATAATCCGCTAGCCCGAAAGTGTTATTTTACCGGTAACATGATCTAACACAGCTCGTGGCACAATTTTCAACTTTTAAGCTCCGCGTGGATTCACCCGCGGAGCTTTTTTTATTACACTGCCGGAAGTGATTTTGCCCCTGAGCTCCGGACAGCAAGCGTTTCAGCGTTGTTAACAACTGCCAGCGACTTTGTAAACTCCCGAGCCCGGACAGATAAATGAGAGGAGCTTTTATGAATCCGACATTGTTACGCGTAACACAGCGCATTATTGAGCGCTCGAAAGAGACCCGTTCGGCCTACCTCGCCCGGATTGAACAGGCGAAGAGCAACACCGTTCACCGCTCCCAGCTGGCCTGCGGTAACCTGGCGCACGGCTTCGCCGCCTGCCAGCCTGACGATAAAGCGTCGCTGAAAAGCATGTTGCGTAACAATATCGCCATCATTACCGCCTATAACGATATGCTCTCCGCGCACCAGCCCTATGAGGTTTACCCGGATATCATCCGTAAAGCGCTGCACAGCGTGAATGCGGTCGGCCAGGTGGCGGGTGGGGTACCCGCCATGTGCGACGGCGTGACGCAGGGTCAGGACGGTATGGAGCTCTCCCTGCTGAGCCGTGAAGTCATTGCCATGTCCGCGGCGGTGGGCCTGTCACACAACATGTTTGATGGCGCGCTCTATCTCGGCGTATGCGACAAGATTGTTCCGGGCCTGGTGATGGCCGCGCTGTCGTTTGGTCATCTGCCTGCGATCTTCGTGCCGTCGGGCCCAATGGCAAGCGGCCTGCCGAACAAAGAAAAAGTGCGCATTCGCCAGCTGTACGCGGAAGGAAAAGCAGATCGTCAGGCGCTGCTGGAAGCGGAAGCTGCATCCTACCACGCGCCGGGCACCTGTACGTTCTACGGTACCGCGAACACGAACCAGATGGTGGTGGAGTTTATGGGGATGCAGCTTCCGGGCTCGTCGTTTATCCAGCCGGACGCACCGCTGCGCAAGGCGCTGACCGAGGCCGCGGCCCGTCAGGTCACGCGTCTGACCGGAAACGGCAACGAATGGATGCCGATGGGCAAAATGGTCGACGAAAAAGTTATCGTCAACGGAATTGTTGCGCTGCTGGCCACCGGCGGTTCGACCAACCACACCATGCACCTGGTGGCCATGGCGCGTGCGGCGGGCATTCTGATTAACTGGGATGACTTCTCCGAGATCTCTTCCGTAGTGCCGTTGATGGCGCGCCTGTATCCGAACGGTCCGGCGGACATCAACCACTTCCAGGCCGCAGGCGGCGTACCGCTGCTCATGCGCGAGCTGCTGAAGGGCGGTCTGCTGCATGAAGATGTTAACACCGTAGCGGGCTTTGGCCTGCAGCGCTACACCCAGGAGCCATGGCTGAACAACGGCGAGCTGGACTGGCGCGAAGGGGCGACCGCATCTCTTGATGCGCAGGTTATCGCCACCATCGACAAACCGTTCTCACCTCACGGCGGCACCAAGGTGCTGAGCGGTAACCTCGGTCGCGCGGTAATGAAGACCTCTGCCGTACCGGAAGAGAACCAGATTATCGAAGCGCCAGCGGTGGTATTTGAAAGCCAGCACGACGTATTACCTGCCTTTGACGCCGGTCTGCTCGACAAAGACTGCGTGGTAGTGGTGCGTCATCAGGGGCCTAAAGCCAACGGGATGCCAGAATTACATAAACTTATGCCACCACTTGGTGTATTATTGGACCGCCGTTTCAAAATTGCACTGGTGACCGATGGACGCCTCTCTGGCGCCTCAGGTAAAGTGCCATCAGCTATCCACGTGACGCCGGAAGCGTACGACGGCGGCCTGCTGGCGAAAGTGCGTGACGGTGACATGATCCGCGTTAACGGTCAGACAGGCGAGTTAACCCTGCTGGTGGATGACGCCGAGCTGGCGGCACGTCAGCCCCATATTCCTGACCTGAGCGCGTCGCGCGTGGGAACAGGACGCGAAATGTTTGGCGCACTGCGTGAGAGCCTCTCCGGTGCTGAGCAGGGCGCAACCTGTATTACGTTTTAAGACGACTTGATTTTAACGATCTGGCGAGAGAAGACTCTGATGAAAAACTGGAAAACAAGTGCAGAAGCAATCCTGACCACTGGCCCTGTCGTGCCGGTTATCGTGGTAAACAAGCTGGAGCACGCTGTACCGATGGCGAAAGCGCTGGTTGCGGGCGGCGTTCGCGTTCTGGAAGTGACCCTGCGTACCGCCTGCGCGATGGATGCCATTCGCGCGATTGCCAAAGAAGTGCCGGACGCCATTATCGGTGCGGGTACCGTAACGAACGCAAAACAGCTGGCTGAAGTGACCGAAGCGGGCGCACAGTTTGCCATCAGCCCGGGCCTGACCGAGTCGCTGCTGAAAGCCGCCACCGAAGGCACTATTCCGCTGATCCCGGGCATTAGCACCGTTTCTGAACTGATGCTGGGCATGGACTACGGTCTGAAAGAGTTCAAATTCTTCCCGGCGGAAGCGAACGGCGGCACCAAAGCGCTGCAGGCCATTGCCGGTCCATTCTCTCAGGTACGCTTCTGCCCGACGGGCGGTATCTCTCCTGCCAACTACCGTGACTACCTGGCGCTGAAAAGCGTGCTGTGCATCGGTGGCTCATGGCTGGTTCCGGCGGATGCGCTGGAAGCGGGCGACTGGGATCGCATCACCAAACTGGCTCGCGAAGCGGTAGAAGGCGCGAAGCAGTAAGTCATTCGCCGCATGAAAAACGGGCCTTTCGGCCCGTTTTTTTATCCCGTTACCTTAACGCTTGCTGCGGCCGCTTTCGCTCTCGCCACGGCGTCGTCAACGTTATCTCCGGTGGCTAACGCCACGCCAAGACGACGGGTACCGTCGATCTCCGGCTTGCCGAACAAACGGACCTGCAACCCGGCACCCACCGCCGCGTCGACGTTATCAAACGTAACGTTCTGGCTGGTTAACTGCGGCAGGATCACCGCCGAGGCGGCCGGGCCGTACTGACGGATACCGCCGACGGGCAGGCCGAGGAAGGCACGCACGTGCAGAGCGAACTCGGAAAGATCCTGCGAAATGAGCGTGACCATGCCGGTGTCATGCGGGCGCGGGGAGACCTCGCTGAAAATCACCTCATCACCGCACACAAACAGCTCCACGCCAAACAGGCCATAGCCGCCCAGCGCCAGGACGGTTTTACGGGCGATTGCCTGCGCACGCTCCAGCGCCAGGGCGCTCATCTGCTGCGGCTGCCAGGATTCGCGGTAATCGCCATCTTCCTGGCGGTGGCCAATCGGGTCGCAGAAATGGACGCCGTCAACGGCGCTGACGGTCAGCAGGGTGATCTCGAAATCAAACTTCACCACCCCTTCAACGATCACGCGACCGGCGCCTGCGCGGCCACCCTGCTGGGCATACTCCCACGCCTTGTCCAGCGTGCTGCTGTCGCGGATAAAGCTCTGTCCTTTACCGGAGGAGCTCATCACCGGCTTAACGATGCACGGGTAACCAATCTCCTCAACGGCCTGCAGGAATGCGACTTTATCGCCAGCAAAACGATAGCTCGACGTGGGCAACCCGAGCTCTTCTGCCGCCAGACGACGAATGCCTTCGCGGTTCATGGTCAGCTTTGCGGCTTTCGCGCAGGGCACCACGCGCTGGCCTTCCTGCTCAAGCGCAATCAGCGTGTCGGTGGCGATGGCTTCAATTTCCGGTACAACGAAATCAGGCTTCTCGCGTGAAATCAGCTCACGAAGGGCATCGCCGTCCAGCATGTTAATCACATAAGAACGATGGGCGACGTGCATGGCGGGTGCATCGGCGTAGCGGTCTACGGCAATGACTTCCACGCCTAAACGCTGGCACTCAATGGCGACCTCTTTTCCCAGCTCGCCCGATCCCAACAGCATCACTCGCGTCGCCGCAGGTCGCAGCGCGGTTCCTAAACGAATCATAACAATCCCCCTGAAAAAGTTGCGGGCAGTATAAACGAAAACGTTTGCGTCTGTCTTGTGCACGGCCAGGCGAGGCGAGAAGAAATTTGCGCTTCTTTAGCCCGCCCAGACATTTCCTGACGCCTGCTCGCTTACGCTGTGGAACATGTTCACCGTTAAGTGAGGGAAATCATGTCTGGCTGGCTAAATCAATTGCAATCCCTGTTAGGGCAGAAAACGTCGTCTTCCGGCGAGCGGGATCTCAGCAAACTGCTGGTGCCCGGGGCGCTCGGCGGGCTGGCAGGCCTGCTGGTCGCGAATAAATCCTCGCGCAAGCTGCTGGCAAAGTACGGGACAGGCGCGCTGCTGGCCGGTGGGGGCGCCATTGCGGGCACCGTCCTGTGGAATAAATACAAGGACAGGGTCCGGACCGCGCACAGCGATGAACCGCACTACGGCGAGCACACCTCGCCGCTGGATCTGCGCACCGAAAGGCTCATTCTTGCGCTGGTTTTTGCCGCGAAAAGTGACGGACATATCGACGATAAGGAACGGCTGGCGATCGAACAGCAGCTGCGCGAAGCCGGCGTCGAAGAGAAGGGCAGAGCGCTGGTGGCGCAGGCCATCGAACAGCCCCTGGATCCGCAGCGTCTGGCGCAAAGCGTGAAAAATGAGGAAGAGGCGCTTGAACTCTATTTCCTCAGCTGTGCCGCCATCGATATCGATTACTTTATGGAGCGCAGCTACCTTAACGCCCTGGGCGATGCGTTAAAGATCCCGCAGGACGTGCGTGAGGGCATTGAGCGGGATATCCGGGAACAAAAACAGGCCTTACAGGGATAGTTCTCGCCGTTGCGACCCTGTTTCGCTTGCATCATGCGTGGGTTTTGCCAACCTTATAGGGTGTAAAACGAAAAAGAATGACGACATGCCACCGAAAGCCCGACGTATACCTTATGCGATCACCACGCATGGCGATACGCGTATAGACAACTATTACTGGCTACGGGACGATTCACGCTCCCGGCCAGAGGTGCTCGACTACCTGCACGAGGAAAACGACTACGGCCGCAAGGTCATGTCCAGCCAGCAGACGCTTCAGGACCAGTTGCTGAATGAAATGGTGCAGCGTATTCCCCAGCGCGATATCTCCGCGCCCTGGACCAAAAATGGCTATCGCTATCGCCATATTTATGAGCCCGGCAACGAGTATCCCATCTACCAGCGTCAGTCGGTCCTGAGCGCCGAATGGGATGCGTGGGATATTCTGCTGGATGCCAACCAACGCGCGGCCCACAGCGAGTTTTATACTCTGGGCGGCATGTCCATTTCGCCGGATAACGCGGTGATGGCGCTGGCGGAGGATTATCTCTCCCGTCGCCAGTACGGCCTGCGTTTTCGCAACCTGGACACCGGCAACTGGTATCCGGAAATGCTGGAAAACGTCTCCCCGGATTTTGTCTGGGCGAATGATTCCGAGACGGTGTACTACGTCAAAAAGCACGCCTCTACGCTGCTGCCCTATCAGGTATGGCGGCATACCATCGGAACGGACTCCGCTGACGACGAGCTGGTCTACGAAGAGAAAGACGAAACGTTTTATGTCAGCCTGCATAAAACCTCTTCGCGCCACTATGTCATTATCTTCCTGGCCAGCGCCACGACGTCGGAAGTCCTGCTGCTGGATGCCGAACTGCCGGACGCCCAGCCGCTCTGTTTTCTGCCGCGCCGAAAGGATCATGAGTACAGCCTGGATCACTTCCAGCACAGCTTTTATCTGCGCTCGAATCGCGAGGGTAAAAACTTTGGCCTCTATAAAACCAAAGTACGCGATGAGCGCAAGTGGGAGGTGCTTATCCCCGCGCGGGATCAGGTGATGCTGGAAGGGTTTACCCTGTTCACCGACTGGCTGGTGGTGGAGGAGCGCCAGCGCGGGCTGACCAGCATCCGGCAAATCAACCGCAAAACGCGGGAAGTGGTGGGGATCGCGTTCGACGACCCGGCCTATGTGACGTGGATTGGGTTCAATCCCGAACCCGAATCATCGCGGCTGCGCTACGGCTACTCATCCATGACCACACCGGACACCCTGTTTGAGCTGGACATGGATACCGGGCAGCGTCAGGTAATTAAGCAGACCGAGGTTAAAGGGTTTGAGTCCGAAAACTACCGCAGCGAGCACCTGTGGGTCACCGCCCGTGATGGCGTCGAGGTCCCCGTCTCGCTTGTCTATCACAAAGCCCATTTCCAGAAAGGCAAAAACCCGATCCTGGTGTACGGCTACGGCTCCTACGGCTCCAGCATGGATGCTGATTTCAGCAGCAGCCGTTTAAGCCTGCTCGACCGCGGCTTTGTTTTCGCCATCGCCCATATTCGCGGCGGCGGTGAGCTGGGGCAGCACTGGTATGAGGACGGGAAATTCCTGAAAAAGAAAAACACCTTCAATGACTACCTCGACGTCTGCGATGCGCTGATTGATCAGGGCTATGGCGATCCGAAACTCTGCTTTGGCATGGGCGGCAGCGCGGGCGGCATGCTGATGGGAGCGGTTATCAACCAGCGTCCCGAACGCTTTAAGGGGATTGTCGCGCAGGTGCCGTTTGTCGATGTGGTGACGACCATGCTCGATGAATCCATTCCGCTGACGACCGGGGAGTTTGAAGAGTGGGGGAATCCGCAGGATGAGATTTACTACCGCTATATGAAAACGTACAGCCCTTACGATAACGTCGAGGCGAAAGCCTATCCCCACATGCTGGTCACCACCGGTCTGCATGACTCTCAGGTGCAGTACTGGGAGCCGGCAAAATGGGTGGCGAAACTGCGGGAGCTGAAAACCGACGACAACCTGCTGCTGCTGTGTACCGACATGGATTCCGGACACGGCGGGAAATCGGGACGATTTAAATCGTATGAAGGGGTGGCGCTGGAGTATGCCTTCCTGATTGGCCTGGCGCAGGAGACGCTGCCAGGCCGTGCAGAGCGTTAAGCTTCGCCCAGATAGTGCTTTAGCGTCAGGCGCAGTTCCGGGCTCATTTTGTCAAGGTTGTTATACAGCCAGCGCAAATAGCCCGGGTCTTTATCCGCAATATCCGACACCGCTCTGCCCCGGTATTTACCAAAGGTAAACGTGGTCAGCAGTGCGGGACGGCCGGTGATGGTCGCCATATCATCCGGCGTCCAGCCAGAGGTATTCATGATATCAATCAGTAGCGCGGCGGTGATATAGCAGTCATACAGGGCCCGGTGATGATGAAGCCCCTCAGGCGTGCGGACGCTGAGCTTGCGGGACTTGTACAGCGCCATGTTGCTGTATTTAATGCCCGGCCAGAGGCGACGCGCCAGCTTCATAGTACAAATCCATTCCCCGGGCATTTCAGGGAGCACCCGGCGGTCAAAACTGGCGTTATGCGCGACGTACCAGGGGCTACCGTAATAGTGGGGAATGATCTCTTCGATCCACGGCTTGTCCGCCACCATCGATTCGGTAATGCGATGGATAGCCATCGCCTGAGGGCTGATGGGGCGGTCAGGACGCACCAGATGGCTCATTGGGTTGACGATTTTACCATCAACCACGTCGACAGAGGCCACTTCCACAATTCCGCCCTGAAGATCGCAAGTTTCGGTATCGATGACGCGCAGCATTGAACACTCCTGAGCTTAAAACGCCTAGCCTAAAGGAATGATATCGCCTTGCCAACCCTCTCCGCCGAGCGTGCCGGTCAACAGCAGCTCGCCCTTATCCGCGCGAACGATCAGCTGGCCTTTCTCATCCCACAGCGCGCTACCGCCGCAGGCGTTCGCCATCAGCACCGCTATGGCATATTTATGCGCGAAGCGCTGCAGGGTACTGATGGACTGCCGCCAGCGGTTATCCTCCACTGACTGACAGCTGGTAAACAGCGACGCTCTGGGATCGAGATTGGGGGAATCGGCATGCGCATCAATAATGCTAAGCTGTTTCTCTCCCGGCACCAGGCTGGCTCCGCCACCTTGCGGGTAGCGAAGGATGCGTTGACGAGCGGGGGTGAAGAGCGCGAGACCTTTCTGGCGCTGACCATCCCGCTCCACGGGGAGCCCGGCAATCACGGTTATCCGGTAACGATGCGCCGCGTCGAGCAGCGGTTCCAGCTGGGCGTCGCCGGGTGGGAGAGGTAACGTCGTCGTTCCCGAGCCTGTTAATGACAGTTCAGGAAACACCAGCAGATCGCACCCCTGCCGTGCTGCTTCGGCGATGAAGCGCAGGTGGTGCGTGATATGGTCATCGACACTCTGATGCTGCCCGCTATACTGGGCCGCCGCTATATTCCAATGTGACATCGTGACTTCCTTATACACTGAGTCGCAGGGATTTAAGAATACACTTAAATTTATCAGGGTTTTCTTATCCTGCCAGATTCAGCGTAAGGAAGTGTAACGGCTCGTTAAGCTTATTTAACTTTAGGTTCGTACGGTAAACGGGAGAGGTTGACCGAGGCGAGACGGTGGGCGATGAGTCTTTCGCGAAACCAGTCGCGCAGATGGGCGGGCTGTTCCCGTTCAACGACTTCAGCCACGACAGGCATGTTGTAACGCTCTTTAAACGCGACGCCAGCGGCAGCGAGATCGACATTCACTTTATCCATCTCGTCCTGTGGAAGGGCGGCCAGATTGATCTTCATTACCTTCTCCTTTTTATGCGGCGGCAACGTTACCGCGATTGCACGACGATGACAAGCGGAGGCAGGATGATCCTCGACTCGTTTATTATACAGCGTTATTCTTTAGCATACAGACATAACAAAAAGGAATGATTGCGATGGGTTTCTCCGCTTCCCGCGCGGTATGCGCACTGGTTTTTCTGGCCTCTACAATGATGACCCCCTCCGTGCTGGCGCATGCGCACCTTAAGCAGCCGATCCCGGCAGCGGACAGCGTGGTGAGCGCTCCGCAGGCACTGACGCTGAATTTTTCAGAAGGCATCGAACCGGGATTTAGCGGTGTGGTGGTGACGGATGCGCAAAAGCAGGTCATCAAAACGGGAACCGCCACGCGCGACGAAAAGAACAAGGCGCAGCTCACCGTTCCGCTGGACCAAACGCTGACGCCAGGGACGTACCAGGTAGACTGGCATGTCGTCTCTGTAGACGGTCATAAAACCAAAGGTAGCTATCACTTTAGCGTGAAATAGCATGCTGGCGCTGTGTTATATCGGGTTGCGCTTTATCCATTTCGGGGCGCTGATGCTGATTTTTGGCAACGCGCTTTACAGCGTCTGGTTTGCGCCTTCCTCTCTCCAGCGGCTGATGTCCCGACGTTTCCAGCTGCAGCAGAAAGTGGCGGCTTTTGTGAGCCTGGCGGCTGCACTCCTGATGTTTATGCTTCAGGGCGGGCAGATGGGTAACGGCTGGGGCGATGTATTTGCCCCACAGGTCTGGTCCGGCGTAATGAGGACACAGTTTGGCGGCGTCTGGCTGTGGCAAATGATTCTCGCTGCGATGACGGTCGCTGCAGCATGGCTCGCGCCGCTGAAGGGTTCGCGGCTGCTGCTGCTCGCCATGGGGCAGCTTATCCTGCTGGCGGGGGTAGGGCACGCGGCGATGAACGACGGTCCGATGGGGGCGCTGCAGCGCCTTAATCACGCTTTTCACCTGATCTGTGCTGCTACCTGGCTTGGCGGATTACTGCCCCTGCTGTTCTGCATGCGTCTGGCGAAAGGGCGCTGGCAGAATGCCGCCATCTATACCATGATGCGCTTCTCGCGCGTGGGCCATTATGCGGTCGCGGGCGTGCTGCTCAGCGGAGCGATCAATGCACTCATGATACTGGGCGTCCATATTCCCTGGCAGGCTGACTACGTGCAGTTTTTGTTGTTCAAATGTGCGCTGGTGGCGTTGATGGTGGTAATTGCGCTGGCAAATCGGTATTTTCTGGTGCCACGGTTTCGTCCGGAGACCGGGCGAGCACAACAGATTTTTATCAGGATGACACAGGCAGAAGTGGTCCTGGGGGCGCTGGTACTGGCAACGGTCAGTCTGTTCGCCACCTGGGAACCCTTCTGACAAGGTTAAATATCATATGAAAAAGACAGTACTTTCTCTCATATTGCTGGCCTGCACGGGGAGCGCGTTTGCCGCACCGCAGGTTATCACCGTCAGCCGTTTTGAAGTGGGTAAGGATAAATGGGCGTTCAACCGCGAAGAGGTGATGCTGACCTGCCGTCCGGGCCATGCGCTGTATGCCATCAACCCGAGCACGCTGGTGCAATACCCGTTAAATGAAACCGCCGAGCAGCAGGTGGCCAGCGGAAAGAGCAGCGGCCAGCCGATTAGCATCATTCAGATCGATGACCCGGCGAATCCGGGACAGAAAATGAGCCTGGCCCCGTTTATCGAGCGCGCCGACAAGCTCTGCTAACGTTCAGGTTTCCAATAAAAAACCGCAGATGCTTGCGAAAGCACTGCGGTTTTTCACATTTTATGATGCTCTGGCGCTTTTTTTCCGACCGCTTTAGCTGTGGACTGGAAAACCTGGCGTCGTCATCTATTCTTAAAAGGCAAGGCGACTTAGCCTGCATTAATGCCAACTTTTAGCGCACGGCTCTCTCCCAAGAGCCATTTCCCTGGACCGAATACAGGAATCGTATTCGGTCTCTTTTTATCTGCATGAAAGTAAAAGACTAATCCTTTTGTTGTCTCACTTCTGCAGCGCACGTCCTGTACGTCTGGTTAAAACATAACACACTACGGCATGCTGTAGTCCAGCCCTTTTTGCCTGTTTTGTTAAATTTTCGTGTGCAATTCAGTAAAGCGCGTGCGGGGTCTAAAAGTACGACCTAACAGACGCTTCGATTTCATCAAGCAGCTCAAAGCGACGGCGGTATTCAGCGCGTTTTTTACTGGCAATTTCTTCAAGGGATTTGCGCTCCATATGCAGCGGGAGCTGCCAACTGAAGGTCGAGCGTTTTTGACCGTCAATAGAAGCCCAAAACTCGTCGTAGCTGGCATGGAAATGACGACCTTTACTCAGACGATAGCGCAGCGCGCGGAAGATATGCCCTTCATCGCTGACTGCGTAAATGGCTTTCATGCCGGAGAGGGTTGCAAGCTGGAAAAGCACTTCCATCAACACGCGTTTCGGGAAAAGACCATGGCAGGCACGGGTCGCCTGTTTGATTACATCGCGGGATACGCTGCGGCGCGGGCCCTGAAGACCCCCAATCACCAGCGCATATTCTCCGTTTTCACGCGTAACGCAAAACGTCACGCTCGCAAGCAGGGTATTTTCGTTATCACGCAGCCACAGCGTACACTCGCCCTCACGCTCTGCTTTACTTGCGTTCATGGCATTAACGTTATAGCTCACGCCATCTTTAGCATGAAACTCAACAATGGATTGTTCTTGCGGCCCGGTTAAGGCGGCGATTAGCCCGGCATCTCTCAGGGAGTCAATCCACTGATAATGGGTGATGATGGCATTGGCCCGTGCGTTGGCATTCATCCCCCGCATGAGATACTGGCGATGCGTTTTGCTCGGCAGGGTGATTTGCGAAGCCAGCAGCTGGTCGAAATCGTTGCGGCGAGCCAGTGCATCGAGCATGCGATGCGTGGAAGACCAGAACAGCAGTGAACGTAACAGAAATTTGAGACGGTACTCGCGTTTTTGCCAGATAGGACCTGGAACGAGTTTACCTTTCACCAGTGCGGAAATGATATGGGTACGATGCGAATGTGGCGCATCTTCTTGCAGGCGCTTATTTGACACGGAAAGACCTCAAAGTTTATGCAATGCATATTTTAGGGGCATGCAAAAGTGTATTAATACTGGTGAAATATTTATTTATCCTTAGTTTACTGTTTGTTTAACTTTATGAAAAGCGCTCCAGCGGAGCTTCCCTGCGCATATGCTAGCTGCAGCTACACTCTCTTGTGGGAGGTTCTATGTATGGGCGAATAGATGGTCGAAAGTGGCGTCACGTCTGGGTGGTTAGCGATATACATGGCTGTTATCAGCGGCTTATGGATGAGCTTAAACGCCGTCATTTTAATCCGTATGAGGATTTGCTTATTTCCGTTGGGGATATGATCGATCGCGGTCCGGACAGCGTTAAATCATTACAGCTTATCAATGAAAAATGGTTTCGTGCCGTCCGGGGCAACCATGAGCAAATGGCGCTCGACAGTCTGGATAATAACGATTTTTCACTCTGGACAATGAATGGCGGAATATGGTTCAGGCAACTTGAACGGGACCAGCAACACCTTGCGCTATCGTGGCTTGAAGCCTGTCGCGATTTACCGCATATCATCGAGATAACCTGTGCGAACGGTCTGAACGTGATTGCCCATGCGGATTATCCGGCAGCGGAATACCGCTGGCAAAAACCGGTGAGCGCCCAGCGCGTTTTATGGGATCGCGATCGGTTGATGGGGTTTATGGTGGGTAAAGGGCAGGGCATTAGCGGTGCGGATCATTTCTGGTTCGGACATACGCCCGTCGACAGAAGGTATGATTTTGACAATCTCCACTACATTGATACGGGCGCCGTATTTGACGGTTACTTTACGCTGGCGCAGCTGCAGTAATAAATAACCCGCCTTCGGGCGGGTTCTCTTTAGGTCAGGCAAGACGCATGACCCAGGCATCGGTTTTACTATCGTAATGCTCACGGTAAAGAACAGAATGTTCGCCATCAAGTATTGCCGGGACGCTGGTGTCTGCATCCCATGCATCGAGCTGCATGCACAAATCCGGGTCGGATTTGCAGGGAATACTTAACGTTCGATCGCCTTGCGCTTCGCCGCGCAGTTCTGCGTCGTCGATCTCAAAAGCGCCAATACGCACGCTGGTTTTCGTCATAGTGCTCTCCGGGTCGGTTGTCAAAATCTGGTATGACCAGTACGGCCACCCATTTTTGATCGTAGACAAGGAGAGCAAAATCGCCAGTAAAAAAATGCGCTTTTTTTCAGGCCGTGCGATCGTTACCGGTAAACAGTCGTCCATCCCGGACCAGCTCGCGCGGATAGCTGTTTTTCAGTCGTGAACCGACTTTTTTTGCCAGCCCGAGCGGGTATCCCTGATACGTCACGATCACTTCATCGCCTGATGGCGTGCTGTCAGGATAGACATCGCGACCACGGTACCACTCTTCGGCTTCCTGATGCGTCAGGGCAAAGGTATTCTCGTGCCCGGCAAGGGCGATGACGGCCTCATGCTGCCAGCGATAGCCTTTATTATGCACTTCCGCCAGGCGGATTCCGATTCGGGAAAAACGGACCTTTCCGATGAGCGGTTCGATCTCAGCCGGGAACAGCCATACCTCTTTATCACGGATCCAGAGGTGCAGGCTCTCATCCCAGACCAGGCCAATTTTTTCGGCGGCGGCGGCAAGCTGTGCTGCATCGCGACCTTTGAGGGGGGCAAACGGGAAGTTGCCGACCTTGAATTTGGGGGCGGGCAGGGGAGCAACCGCCTGCGTTTTACGCAGACGTGCCACAAAGAAGCCTTCGCAGTCGTAAATCTGCGGGAATACGTGGAGGAAACCCTCCGGCGTAATCGCCTCCTGTGCCGAGGCGAACAGATCGTTAAGCGGCAGGAATTCGACCGCATCCGGGTATTGCGCTTTCAGCCACAGGCAGACGTCTTCGTTTTCATCGCGGTTTAAGGTGCACGTTGAATAGACCAGCGTGCCGCCAGGGCGAAGGGCATGGAATGCGCTCTCGATCAGCTCCCGCTGCGTGGCGGCGATCTCAATGTTGCTTTCCACGGACCAGTTCTTTAACGCATCGGGATCTTTACGCACCACCCCTTCGCCGGAGCAGGGGGCGTCCAGCAGAATGGCGTCGAAGGCTTCCGGCAGGGCAGCGCCAAACACGCGGCCGTCGAAGTGCGTCAGGGCAACGTTATGAATACCGCAGCGGCTGATGTTGGCATGCAATACCTTCACGCGGCTGGCGGAAAACTCGTTGGCGAGGATCGCGCCGCGGTTACCCATACGGGCGGCAATCTGCGTGGTTTTTGAGCCAGGCGCCGCGGCCACATCCATTACGCGTTCAGGCGCATTGCCCTCTGCAAACAGAGCAGCCACCGGCAGCATCGAGCTGGCTTCCTGGATATAGAACAGGCCGCTCAGATGTTCAGCGGTGCTTCCCAGCGGCACGGCGTCTTCGTCATCGCGCTCGATCCAGAACCCCTCAGCGCACCACGGTACCGGCGTAAGCTGCCAGCTGTAGGGCGCGACCAGCGCCAGAAAATCCTCGACGCTGATTTTCAGCGTGTTGACGCGAATACTGCGGCGTAACGGACGTTGGCAGGCGGCGATAAAATCGTCTAACGACAGGTGAGAAGGAAGCGCCTCGCGCATCTGCGCCAGGAATTGTTCAGGAAGAAATACGGAGTTTTGAGCCACGGGCACACCACAGGGAAAAGTTCAGGTGCGCAGTGTAACATAAAGGCTCCGGTGCGTTGACACCGGAGCCTTGCAGATTAACGCGGCAGGGCGGTTCCCCATTCGCGCCACTCTTTCGGTTCGCTTTCGAGCAGCAGGAAATGTTTACCCGGCTGCGCTTTCGGCGCCAGCGGCGTCCCCGGCGGTGTGGCAAACGCAATACCGCCGCGAATGAACTGGTTGAAGGTCCCGGTTTTCACCACGCCTCCCGTCAGGCCGAAGTCCAGCGAGTAGCCGGATGCCAGCCAGAACACCGAGTTATTACGCACCAGGTGCTGGTAGCGTTCGCTGATGCGTAGCGCCACCATCACGCGGTCGGAGAGCGTCCCGAGCGTCAGGCCCGTGACCGTACCGACCTCAATGCCGCGGAACAGCACAGGGGTGCCGATGCTCAGCGAGCCGGCTTCCGGCACTTCCACCACGATGCTCAGGCCGCCAAGGTAGCGCGAGTCGGTGATCGTGGCTTCCTGCAGCTCGAAATCACGACGGGCATTGCCCTGGCCGGGCTCCACGTTGATGTACGGCTGCAAAATGGTGTCGAGATGCTCAACGCCTGCGGCCGAGATCTGCGGTGTCACCACCGAGAAGCGCGAACCCGCGCGCGCAAAGGTCTGCACATATTCCGGGTAGAGCACGGCGGTAGCCTGCACCTCGTTGCGCGAGGTGATCAGCGTCAGCTTCTGGATCTGCCCGATATCAATGCCCAGGTAGCGGATGGGCATGCCTTCCGCCAGCTTGCCGGCATCAAACGCGTGCAGGGTAATCTGCCCGCCCACGGCGCGTGCGGCGGTCTCGGACGGGAAGAGAATTCGCTTATCGCCTTTACGCAGGTTCGCGCCCGCTCCGCTGAGGTTATCGAAGCTAATCGCCCCGCGCAGCGCGCGTGACAGCGGAGAGGCCTGTACGGTCAGTCCGTTACCGTTCAGCTGCACTTTCGCACCGCCTTCAGCCCAGAAGACGCTGTTCGGCGTCAGCAGCTTGCGGTACTCCGGCTTAATGTGCAGTTCGATATCAAAGGCGTCGGCACGCGGGCGAACGGTGATCACTTCCCCGACTTCAAACTTGCGATACAGCACCACGGAGCCCGCCTGAACGTCCGGCAGGGTCTCGGCGCTTAACGTCAGCGTGGTGGTAGGAAGATCGCTCAGGCTGTTTTCAATCGCTTTCTCAAGGTTGGCATACAGCGGGTAGCTGTCGCGCACGGGGCCTTTATCCCCCGGCAAAATACGGATGCCGCCGTTCACCCATTCGCTGGCGCTGGCGCCGAGAAACTCCACGCCGTCCAGACCTACCTTCACGTCGACGCGACTGTTCACCACGAATTTACTGTCGCCATGTACCAGGTCACTGTATTGCGGATCGATGGCGGCGGAGAATTGCACCCCATCCGCGGAGAGCTTGCGCTCCAGCACCTGTCCCACCTGCACGCCGTGTAAAATCAACGGCTGACCGGCTTCAATGCCATAGCTTTCTGGCGCATTGAGCGTAACCGTCACGACGCCCGGCTTTTGCAGCAGGGCTTTATCCGCCGGGGCAATCACGAAGCTATTGCTGGGCTGACCTTCCCCGGGGATCAGCTCAAAGGTATTGCCGGTCAGCAGCGTGCTGAGGCTGGTATCGTTAAGAGAGAGCTTTGGACTGCGCATTTCGATGCGTGTTTTCTCGCGCAGGAGATCGACCACGCTCGGATCGACCGTCATTTCGCCGGTGACCGAACCGCCCGGGTTGAGCGTCATTTTGGTGAGCTGGCCGACCTGCAGACCCTGATACATCAGCGGCGTTGAACCCGCTTTTAGTCCTTTAGCATCGGGAAGGGCGAGTTTGACGATCACGCCGCGCTGGCTGTGCGCCAGATCGGCGTACAATCCGAACGTGTCATCAGCCGTGGCAGGGCTTGAGTTTTCCGGGGAGTCAAAGGCGATGGCGCCGTTCACCAGTGCGGCCAAACTCTCCAGCTTCACTTTCGCACCGCTCAGGCTGAGGTCGGCATCCACGCCGGACACGTTCCAGAAGCGGCTGCCCTTTTTCACCAGATTGGTGAAGCGGCGCTCGATCAGCACATCAATGGTGACGCCCTGTTTATTCGGGTTAATCGCGTAATCGTACACGCGGCCAACCGGGATCTTACGGAAATAGACCAGGGAGCCGCTGTTCAGGGAACCGAGATCCGGCGCCTGGAGATGAATCATCAAATCGCCGTTATTGAGGCGGTATTTAGGCTGCGTATCCAGAGCAACAAAGTGATCCTGCGGTTCGCCTTTGCCGGGCATCATGCCGATATAGTTACCGCCGACGAGCGCATCCAGACCGGAAACACCGGCCAGCGAGGCTTTTGGCGTCACCAGCCAGAACTGCGTTTCGCTGCGCAGGGCATCCTGCATGTCAGATTTAATGCTGACCCGCACCTGAATCTTGTTCAGCCCTTTTCCAAGGGAGATATCCTGAACCGTACCCACTTCAACCCCCTGGAAGCGAACGGGGGTTCGCCCGGCGACGATGCCGTCGGCGGTCTGGAAATCAATGGTGACGGTACTGCCGCGATCCTCATAGCTTGTCCAGATAAGCCAGCCTGCAATCATCAGGGCGATGACGGGCAGCAACCAGAATGGCGAAATGCGGCGTTTTGTTTTAATTCTCGCTTCAGTCGGCGAAGCGGGGGTTTCCTGACTCATGTGCATCCCAAAGTAAGCGGCTATCCAGCCATTCCACAGCAAGAATAGTCAATATCACCGCAGAGCCGAAATAAAAAGCCGCGGGTCCCATTGTAAAAGCAAGTAACTGATCGCGATTGATGAGCGACATCATCAGCGAAATCACGAACAGATCTAACATTGACCAGCGGCCAATCCAGGTGACGAATCGCAGGAGCAAAATGCGGGTCCGTAAACCTTGTTCACACTTTAAGTGAATGCTGATGAGCAGGGTGATCATCACCACCACTTTGGTAAAGGGAACCAGGATACTGGCAATAAAGACGATCGCCGCCACCCCGACATTGCTGTGCGCAAGGGAGATAATCCCGGAGAGGATAGTATCCTCCTGACGTCCACCATTCACGTAAATGATGGAAATCGGCAGCATATTGGCGGGGATCAGAAACACCAGGGAGGCGATCAGCGCCGCCCAGCATTTTTGCAGGCTGTTATTGCGCCGCAGTCTCAACGGAATGTGGCACCGCGGGCAGCGTCCGCGCGTGTCGGGTAACCCGGTATAGTGGCAACCCAGACAGACGCGCAGATTTTCATCGGGACGCGTGGCGGGGCGCTGAGGGTAGAATCGCTCCCAGAGCTGCTCAACGTTCAGGTGGATCAGCGTCAGGATGCTCAGCAATACCAGACAGATGAAGGCAAAGAGTCCGACGCCGGGCTGCAAAAAGGCGTAGTCCTGCACCTTTATTGACGCAACCCCCACGCCCACCAGATAAATATCCAGCATCACCCACTCTTTGAGCTTGTCCAGCATCAGCAGCACCGGGCGAAGGTTCATGCCAAGAATGTTGCCAAACCAGAGATAGGCAATGGCGGCAACCAGCACCAGGGGGGCGCCGACGGTGCAGAACAGCACCATCGCGGCGGTGATGGGATCGCCCTGACGGGTCATCTGCCAGATGCCCTGCAGCACGTTGGCGTCAATGCGCACGCCGAGCAGGTAGAGTTTTAGCAGCGGCTCACTCCAGGCGAAGGGCATCAGCAGCAGCATGGTAACGGCCATGGCGGCGAGGCGGGTCAACGACCAGTCGCGGCCATCGCGAATTTTGGCGTCACAGCGGGGGCAGAAGGCACTTTGGTGCGATTTCATCTTCGGCAACATAAAAAGCGTATCGCACTGGGGGCAACGCTGATAATGTGCACGAGGCAAAGCTTCGCTTACCGTATGGACAGTTATCTTTCTCGTCGGCGTAATTTTGGTTGTTTTTAAGGCCATCAGCTGCGCACAAATAAGTATTGTTGAAAGTTATAATAACTCATGAACGGATTCATCTTGAGCATGAGCGCATTTAATGCTTATTTTAATAGGCTATGCGGTAATTTTGTAAGACAACTAAGTGATTGAATAATGAACAAAACAGAATTCTACGCGGATCTGAACCGCGATTTTAAGGCATTGATGGCGGGTGAGACCAGCTTCTTAGCCACTCTGGCAAATACTAGCGCATTGCTGTTTGAACGTCTCTCTGACGTGAACTGGGCTGGCTTTTACCTTCTGGAAGGTGAAACGCTGGTGCTCGGTCCGTTCCAGGGCAAACTGGCCTGCGTGCGTATTCCGGTAGGGCGTGGCGTATGCGGCACGGCGGTGGCCGAGAATCAGGTCCAGCGTGTGGAAGACGTTCATGCGTTTGACGGGCACATCGCCTGTGATGCCGCCAGTAATTCTGAAATCGTTCTGCCGCTGGTGGTCAAAAATCAGATTATTGGCGTTCTGGACATCGACAGTACGGTCTTCAGTCGCTTTACAACCGAGGACGAACAGGGGCTGCGCGAGCTGGTGGCGAATCTGGAAAACGTACTCGCAGCAACCGATTATCAAAAATTCTTTGCGAGCGTCGCAGGATAATCAACGGATAACGTAGCATTTACTGATAGCGTCATTATAATGACGCCTGTTCATGCCTGCGCTTGTTGGCAACGTCCGTTGTAATCAGGAAATTTCATGGAAAATCAACCTAAGTTGAATAGCAGTAAAGAAGTTATCGCATTTCTGGCCGAGCGTTTCCCGCAGTGCTTCAGCGCGGAAGGCGAAGCTCGTCCCCTGAAAGTCGGTATTTTTCAGGATCTGGTGGCGCGTGTTGAAGGGGAAATGAACCTCAGCAAAACTCAGCTGCGTTCCGCCTTACGTCTTTATACTTCGAGCTGGCGTTACCTGTACGGTATCAAACCTGGCGCGACCCGCGTTGATCTCGACGGCAACCCTTGCGGTGAGCTGGACGAGCAGCACGTTGAGCACGCGCGCAAGCAGCTGGAAGAAGCCAAAGCACGCGTTCAGGCACAACGTGCGGAACAGCAAGCGAAAAAACGCGAAGCCGCCGCGGCAAACGGCCAGGAAGAAGCGCCTCGTCGCGAGCGTAAACCACGCCCTGCGCCGCGTCGTCACGATAATAACGATCGCAAACCGCGTGCAGACAAACCAGCAGCAAAAGCCCCGCGTGCGCCTCGTGAAGAGCCGCGCCATACGCCGGTTTCTGACATCAACGCCCTGAGCGTCGGTCAGGCACTGAAGGTAAAAGCGGGTAACAATGCTATGGACGCCACCGTACTGGAAATCACCAAAGATGGCGTTCGTGTACAGCTGACTTCTGGTATGTCAATGATTGTACGCGCAGAACACTTGTTGTTCTGAAACGGAGGCCAAGCCTGGCATGAACACTTTTTTTAAGCTCACCGCGCTGGCGGGCCTGTTTGCTATAACAGGTCACGCCTTTGCAGTGGACGATATCACGCGTGTTGATCAAATTCCGGTACTCAAGGAAGAGACGCAGCACGCGACGGTGAGCGAGCGCGTGACCTCACGTTTCACCCGTTCGCACTATCGTCAGTTCGATCTCGATCAGGCCTTTTCGGCCAAAATCTTTGACCGCTATCTGAACTTGCTGGATTACAGCCATAACGTTTTGCTCGCCAGCGATGTCGAGCAGTTCGCTAAGCGGAAATCCGAGGTGGGTGACGAGTTGCGTTCAGGCAAGCTGGATCTCTTCTACGATCTCTACAACCTGTCGCAAAAGCGCCGCTTCGAACGCTATCAGTACGCGCTGAAAGTGCTGGAACGTCCGATGGACTTCACCGGCAACGACACCTTCAATCTGGACCGCAGCAAAGCGCCCTGGCCAAAAGATGAAGCCGAGCTGAATGCGCTGTGGGACGGCAAAGTGAAATACGACGAGCTGAGCCTTAAGCTCACCGGCAAAGACGAAAAAGAGATCCGTGACACGCTGACGCGTCGTTACAAATTTGCCATTCGTCGCCTGGCACAGACCAACAGTGAGGATGTTTTCTCACTGGCCATGACGGCCTTTGCGCACGAAATCGATCCGCACACAAACTATCTCTCACCTCGCAACACCGAGCAGTTTAATACCGAAATGAGCCTGTCTCTGGAAGGTATCGGCGCGGTGCTGCAGATGGACGATGATTATACGGTGATCAATTCGATGGTCGCGGGTGGTCCGGCATCCAAAAGCAAAGCCATTAGCGTAGGCGATCGCATTGTGGGTGTGGGACAAACCGGCCAGAACATGGTCGATGTGATCGGCTGGCGTCTTGATGACGTGGTTGCGCTGATCAAAGGTCCGAAGGGCAGCAAGGTTCGTCTGGAAATTCTGCCTGCCGGAAAAGGTACCAAAACCCGTATCGTTACCCTGACCCGTGAGCGTATCCGTCTGGAAGATCGCGCGGTGAAAATGTCGGTGAAAACCGTGGGTAAAGAGAAGGTGGGTGTCCTGGATATTCCTGGCTTCTACGTCGGGTTGACTGACGATGTGAAAGTTCAACTGCAGAAACTTGAAAAGCAGAACGTCAGCAGCATCATCATCGACCTGCGCAGTAACGGCGGCGGGGCGCTGACGGAAGCGGTTTCACTCTCTGGCCTGTTCATCCCATCTGGCCCGGTGGTTCAGGTGCGCGATAACAACGGTAAAGTGCGAGAAGATGCGGACAATGACGGTGTGGTCTACTACAAAGGCCCGCTGGTGGTTCTGGTTGACCGCTTCAGTGCATCTGCATCTGAGATCTTCGCCGCTGCCATGCAGGACTACGGCCGCGCGCTGATCGTCGGTGAGCCAACCTTCGGTAAAGGCACCGTTCAGCAGTACCGCTCTCTGAATCGGATTTACGATCAAATGCTGCGTCCGGAATGGCCTGCACTGGGCTCGGTTCAGTACACCATTCAGAAATTCTACCGCGTAAACGGCGGCAGTACGCAGCGTAAGGGTGTCACGCCGGACATTATCATGCCGACAGGCACCCAGGAGACGGAAACCGGCGAGAAGTTTGAAGATAACGCGTTGCCGTGGGACAGCATCAATGCCGCGACCTACGTGAAAGCGGGTGATATGACGCAATTTGGCCCTGAGCTGCTGAAGGCGCATAACGACCGCATCGCGAAAGATCCGGAGTTCCAGTACATCATGAAGGACATTGCGCGATTCAATGCTCTGAAGGATAAGCGGAATATTGTTTCTCTGAACTACGCGCAGCGTGAAAAAGAGAACAACGAAGACGATGCAACCCGCCTGGCGCGTATCAACGATCGCTTCAAGCGTGAAGGTAAACCTCTGCTCAAGAAACTGGACGATCTGCCAAAAGATTACCAGGAGCCGGATCCGTATCTCGACGAGACGGTGCATATCGCGCTCGACCTGGCGAATCAGGAAAAAGAGAAACCTGCCGTACAGCCCGCTCCGGCAAAATAACCTCCCAACAGGCACAAGAGATTGTGCCTGTTTCTTTTTGTTCTTCATCCTTCCGTCAGCCAGATTTTCAATTGTGTAAAGTTGTGTCTTTCTGGTGACTTACGCCCGCCGGATGCTTGAAAATAGCCGCAATACCCATACGATGTGGGTAATCGCATAGTGCGTTTTGTTAAACTGAGGTAAAAAGAAAATTATGATGCGAATCGCGCTCTTCCTGCTCACCAACCTGGCGGTGATGGTGGTTTTCGGGCTTGTGCTAAGCCTGACAGGAATTCAGTCGAGCAGCGTTCAGGGTCTGTTGATTATGGCGCTGCTGTTTGGTTTTGGTGGCTCGTTCATCTCCCTGCTGATGTCGAAGTGGATGGCATTGAAATCGGTAGGGGGTGAGGTTATTGAACAGCCGCGTAACGATATGGAACAGTGGCTGATGAATACGGTGGCTCAGCAATCCCGTCAGGCCGGGATCGCCATGCCGCAGGTGGCCATTTACCATGCTCCGGACATCAACGCGTTCGCCACGGGTGCCCGCCGCGATGCGTCACTGGTCGCTGTTAGCACCGGACTGCTGCAGAACATGAGCCGTGACGAAGCCGAAGCGGTTATCGCCCACGAAATCAGCCATATCGCAAACGGTGACATGGTGACCATGACCCTGATTCAGGGCGTGGTAAACACCTTCGTGATCTTTATCTCCCGCATTCTGGCGCAGATTGCCGCTGGCTTCATGGGCGGCAACCGTGACGAAGGCGAAGAGAGCAACGGCAACCCGCTGATCTATTTTGCCGTGTCGATGGTGCTGGAACTGGTATTCGGTATTCTGGCGAGCATCATCACGATGTGGTTCTCCCGCCACCGTGAATTCCACGCGGATGCCGGTTCTGCGAAGCTGGTTGGTCGCGAGAAGATGATTGCCGCGCTGCAGCGTCTGAAAACCTCCTACGAGCCGCAGGAAGCGAACAGCATGATGGCCTTCTGCATTAACGGTAAATCCAAATCGCTGAGCGAGCTGTTTATGTCTCACCCGCCGCTGGATAAACGTATTGAAGCGCTGCGCAGTGGGGAATACCTGAAGTAACGCAACAAAACACAATAAGCCGGGCAGGAGAACACTCCGCCCGGCTTTTTTTATGCCTGAACCCTGGGCTGGGTCACCCGCAGGCCGCTGACGATAGCCGCGAGGGTGGCAAGTACACCGGCGGTGAGGAGGGCAACATGGTTGCCGTTCTGGCCTGCGAGGTTAAACATCAGGGCGACCAGCGCTGCACCGGTGCTTTGCCCAAGCAGACGCGCGGTTCCCAACATGCCGCTGGCCCCTCCGCTACGATGGCGCGGTGCTGAGGTGATAATGGTGTGGTTATTGGGGGACTGGAAAAGCCCAAACCCCGTGCCGCAGAGGATCATGCGCCAGATGATGTCCAGATCGGAAGGCGACGAAGGCAGCAATGCCAGTGCGAAAAGGCCTGTCGCCATTACCGCCAGCCCCAGCGCCCCGAGTAAACCGGCGTGAACGCGTTCAATTAAGTACCCTGCCAGAGGGGCCATCACCATGGTCGCCAGCGGCCAGGGGGTGAGCAGCAGTCCGGTCTCCACTTCTGACCGGCCTACCACGCTCTGCAGAAAGAAGGGCAGAGAGACCAGAGCCAGCATCTGGGCGCAAAACGAGCAGACGGACGTGCAAATGGAGAGTGAAAAGAGAGGAATACGCAGCAGATCAACGGGCAGCAAAGGCGCGGGGAGGGTGAGCTGGCGGCGAACAAAGAAGAAGCCGATCGCCAGCAGGGCGATGAGCTCAGCGCCGGTAAGCATCAGCGATTGTCCCTGCGCAAAGCCGCTCAGCGCCGTAATCAGCAGGCCGAAGGTCAGGGCATTCATCACCGCACTCGTCACGTCGAAGCGCGGCATGCTGCTTTTGGGGCCGTTAGCGGGAAGAAAGCGCAGGGCAAAGAAGATGGCGAGGATACCCAGCGGCACGTTAATGGCGAACAGCCATTGCCATGACGCGACGGAAAGGATCGCCGCCGCAATGGTTGGCCCGGCGGCTGAAGAGACGGCCACAATAAACGAGTTTATACCCATCCCGCGCCCCAGATGGCGCTGCGGATAAATCAAACGGATCAGCGCCGTGTTTACGCTCATCAGCGCCGCGCCGCCAAAACCCTGCGCGATACGCGCCAGCGTCAGGGTATGCAGTGAATCTGAAAGGGCGCAGAACAGGGAGGTAAACGTGAAAACCACCAGGCCACACTGATACACCCGGCGATAGCCGAACATATCGCCCAGGAAAGAGAACGAGAGCAATGAAACCACAATCGCAATCTGGTAGGCGTTAACAATCCAAATCGAACTGGCGGGTGAGGCATGCAGGTCGCTGGCGATGGTTGGCAGGGCAACGTTCGCAATCGCGCCGTCAAGGACGGCCATGGAGATACCGATAATGATGGTCGCTATTGCGCCATACCGCTGGGGTAAGGGCAGGCCATCGGAAAGATTCTTTTCCATCAGGAGTAAAAAGCTCAGCGTGAAATTATTCTCAGGGTAACTATTTTAGCATTGTTACAGCCGCGATATGTCGCAGATTTGTAACGAAGTAAACGCGGATTGATTGCAGCTGACATGACGGGAACTTATAATAAAAACCAGTTCTGATTTTTATAAAACACTCGCTATGAGGTGGTAAATGGCTATTGCGGATTTGGATAAACAACCAGATTCTGTTTCTTCCGTACTGAAGGTGTTTGGCATCTTACAGGCGCTTGGAGAAGAGCGTGAAATAGGTATTACAGAGCTGTCACAGCGCGTGATGATGTCAAAAAGCACCGTTTATCGCTTTTTGCAAACCATGAAATCATTGGGTTACGTTGCGCAGGAAGGCGAATCTGAAAAATATTCTCTGACGCTGAAGCTGTTTGAATTAGGTGCGCGTGCGCTACAAAATGTTGACCTGATCCGCAGCGCGGACATTCAGATGCGTGAAATCTCTCGCCTGACCAAAGAGACCATTCATCTCGGTGCGCTGGATGAAGACAGCATCGTTTACATCCATAAAATCGACTCCATGTACAATCTGCGCATGTATTCGCGCATTGGGCGCCGCAACCCGCTCTACAGTACCGCGATTGGTAAGGTTCTGCTGGCGTGGCGCGATCGCGAGGAAGTGGAGCAGATCCTCGAAGGCGTGGAATACAAGCGCAGCACGGAACGAACCATTACCAGTACTGAAGCGCTGCTGACGGTGCTCGACCGCGTGCGCGAGCAAGGGTATGGCGAAGATAACGAAGAGCAGGAAGAGGGGCTGCGCTGTATCGGCGTCCCGGTATTTGACCGCTTTGGGGTGGTGATTGCGGGCTTAAGCATCTCTTTCCCAACCTTACGCTTCTCCGAAGAGCGTCTGCATGAGTATGTGACTATTCTGCACACTGCCGCACGTAAAATTTCTGAACAGATGGGCTATCACGACTACCCGTTTTAATCCCTGCTGAAATGAAAAAACGCCGCATCTGATGCGGCGTTTTTTATGTCCCATGAACCTGGCTGATTAGCCGTTATCAATCACGACGGATGTTTTACGCAGTACAGGACATTGGGTTAAGCCAATGATCCCGCTGTCAGTATGCAGATACTGGGCGGTGCTCATTCCTTGTGCGGTTAGGTATTTACACTGAATGCCTAACCCGGCTGCGTTTTCTGTGCTCCCCACAAGCACACCATAGCCCGTTAACAGAAGGCCAATCCAGACAAGGGCCAGTGCAATAATTGTTCGAATGATGAATCGCATTATTACCTCTTTTATCGTTGTTATCGTAATGCTAGCGTAACGTGTTTACGCAATGAAACAAGTGCAGCATTCTTAAAAACCGCGATGGTGGCGCAGTTAGCCCTTGTTTAAGATAAGCGTGATAATCTTGTTACATCAGGTCCTTAGACGGAGTGTGGAGTGAAAAAAATACGCTGGGTAATTCTGATTATCGTACTGATAGCGTGCGTGGTGTTATGGACGCAGACGATCAATGTGATGTGCGATCAGGATGTACAGTTTTTTAGCGGCGTTTGCGCAATCAACAAATTTATTCCGTGGTAATACACATTTTTTCTCAACGTGATTTCCTTCCTTCACGCCAGTGGTAAAATAGACGTTTTTATTGAGGTGGTGAAATGGGTGAGTTACTGAATTCAGGGCTGCTGAATATGGCATCCCTGATGATTTCTTTGGTGGTTCTGCTTGTGGGGCTGGTCATCTGGTTTTTCGTGAATCGGGCCAGTTCGCGTACAAATGAGCAGATCGAACTGCTGGAAGCGCTGCTCGATCAGCAAAAACGCCAGAATGCATTGCTACGCCGTCTTTGCGAGGCTAACGAACCGGAAGAGAAAGACGCGCCGAAAGACGCGGTCGCTGAAGATAACAAAGACGAAGACGACTTTATCCGCCTGGTGGCTGAGCGTTAATCTTTTTTGTCCTGGGAGGTGGCTGTGGTCTGGAAAAATCCCTGGTATAACCCCTCCCTGAAACATCATACCCCGAACGGTTTTCGTAATACCCTTCCTGTCGGACATCAACCCGGTGACCTTGACCGTTGGCGTAAAGCGCGCAAAGATGCCGGTTTACCGAAGCCGCCCGCGCTGGGTTATGACGATTTCATCCGCCAGTGGTGGCAACCCGTTGAGCTGGCGCAATCTCATGAAGATGGGGTGTGGTGGCTCGGACACGCGAGCGTGTTGCTGCAGCTGGACGGCAATATCATCCTTACCGATCCGGTGTTTTCACGACGTGCTTCTCCGCTGCCTTTCCTGGGACCCCAGCGCAAAACGCCTCCCGTACTGTCTGTCGAGCAACTTCATCAGCTTGATGCGGTTGTCATCTCCCATAATCATTACGATCATCTTGATGACGCAACCATTCGCAGAATCCTCAAGCGCTTTCCCGACGTCTGTTGTTTCGTTCCGTTGGGCCTGGCCGACTGGTTTCGTCGCCGGGGAGCAAAACGCGTGGTCGAACTCGACTGGTGGCAGAGTTTCACCTGGCAGGGGATGACGCTGACCGCCGTGCCGGCACAGCACTGGAGCATGCGCACGCCATGGAACCGCAATCGTTCCTTATGGTGCGGCTGGGTGATGGAAGGACGGCATCACCGTTTCTGGTTCAGCGGTGATACCGGCTATTCGCCTGAGCTGTTGTTGATTCCTGAACGCCTGGGCCAGATAGATGCCGCCGCGTTGCCGATTGGTGCCTATGCCCCACGATGGTTCATGGCTGTTCATCATATGGATCCGCAATCAGCGGTGGCATTGTGGCAGCAGTTGGGTTGCCCTCTGGCGTTTCCCATTCACTGGGGCGTGTTTGAACTGGCAGATGAAGCTTTAGATGAACCTGTGCAGGAGTTAACTGACGCGCTCGATAATTTAGCACCAGTTAATCATTCTTTCAGGATACTGAAAATTGGTGAATATTTATCCTTCTAAACGAAGCGATAAATTGTTGCATACATTCATGATGTAAACGCGCCTGGGAATGTTTTATTTTTATCGAAACGTTTTGCTTGCCTTCTTTTGATGCAGAGTCATAAAAATTTCATTATTTTGGTGCATAACGCTGTTTATTCGCTGGTGCATTTTAATACAGATGGAAGCGGGTTTTTAACAGTGTTTTTTCTCTGAAACAATTTGGTCGCGTTACAATGATTTAAGCATAACTTTTCACAAATTGTTCTAACTCAATCAGGACGAAAGATTTCTTTTCCTGGTTGCTGGACGGTTCGTAATGAATGAGCTATGTTAAAAAAGTCTTAGATTACAGCGGTTGTGCAAGCAATGCTGGGTCTTTGTTACGCAGCAGGGCTGTCTGTACGCGATGCGCATAATTGTGCAAAACCTGACAGGCACTGTTCGAATTTGTGCGGCGGATCGAGACATGTTTAAAAATGGCTTGCCATATTAAACATAGTGTGTGATAACACGTTTTGGGTCAAACGAGGTACAGTTCTGTTTATGTGTGGCATTTTCAGTAAAGAAGTCCTGAGTAAACACGTTGTCGTTGAATACCGCTTCTCTGCCGAACCTTATATTAGTGCCTCATGCAGTAATGTCTCAGTTTTATCTCAGTTAATGCCTGCGGGCTAAGAAAACACTCTAAGGAATTTTGCAAAATGGCAAAGATTAAAGGTCAAGTTAAGTGGTTCAACGAGTCTAAAGGTTTTGGTTTCATTACTCCTGCTGACGGCAGCAAAGACGTGTTCGTACACTTCTCTGCAATCCAGGGTAACGGCTTCAAAACTCTGGCTGAAGGCCAGAACGTTGAGTTCGAAATTCAGGACGGCCAGAAAGGCCCAGCTGCAGTTAACGTAACTGCTATCTGATCGAACCGCTGCTGACTGAAGTGCCCGGCACTTCACTCTCAGACATAAAGCCTCGCCTGTCGCGGGGCTTTTTTATGTCCCTTATCTTTCAAAATATTACCATCCACGGTCTTGTTAGTAACTTGTTGCAAAGCTGCGAGGTTAGTAGCACTGTTTTGCCACCCTAAACCCATCTTTTCCCGTTAAATCAGTGCGTTGTTTTACAGTCCTGGGGTTCAGGTGAAGAAGAAATCGATAGCGACCGTCGGAAATTTCACGCCGGCGCGTTTTGTGCTGCTCTGTTTAGCTATTTTTTGTAGTCTGGCTTTTCTGCTGGGCCGCGTTGCCTGGCTGCAAATCATTAAGCCTGACAATCTGGTGAAGCAGGAAGATATGCGATCCCTCCGCCAGCTGGCGATTGATGCGCCGCGCGGCATGATAATGGATCGCGAGGGTCGCCCTCTGGCGGTGAGCGTGCCTGTCCAGGCCGTCTGGGCCGATCCTAAGACGGTGCTGGCAAAAGGGGGCGTCAGCCTTGATGAGCGCTGGCAGGCGCTGGCCAGCGCGCTGCATCTCTCCCTCGGCACGCTCTCGGCACGCATCAACGCCAACCCGCAGGGTCGTTTTATTTACCTTGCCCGCCAGGTCGATCCGGCACAGGCAAAGTGGATCGATAAACTGAATCTGCCCGGCATCAATTTACGCGACGAGTCCCGCCGTTTTTATCCTGCTGGCCATGTGGCAGCGAACCTGATTGGTTTCACCAATATTGACGGGCAGGGCATTGAAGGTGTGGAAAAGAGCTTCAACGCCCAACTCACCGGCAAGCCGGGCGTGCGTCAGGTGAGGGAAGATCGTTACGGGCGCGTGGTTGAAAACCTGACTGAAATCGCGCCCTCACCGGCGCATAACATTCAGTTAAGTATTGACGAGCGGCTGCAAACCATCACCGAAGATGCGCTCGACAATGCCGTGGCCTGGAACAAGGCCGAGTCGGGGGCATCGGTATTAATTAATATCCCAACCGGGGAAATACTCGCGATGGCGAGCTATCCGGATTTCAATCCCAATAATCGGGAAGGCGCGACGATAAATGATTTCCGCAACCGCGCGATCAGCGATACGTTCGAACCCGGTTCGACCGTCAAGCCGCTGGTGCTGATGACGGCCCTGCAGCAGGGCCTGGTCCAGCCGGATAGCGTGATTGACACCCATCCATATACCCTTGACGGGCATCGCATTCGCGACGTGGGCTATTACCCTGAGCTGACGATGACCGGGATCCTGCAAAAATCGAGCGACACCGGCGTTTCCCGGCTTTCTCTGGCGATGCCCGTTCAGCACCTTATTGATACCTATCGAAACTTTGGTTTTGGCACCAATACGGGGCTTGGCTTAACGGGGGAAAGCTCGGGGCTGTTGCCACAGCGTAAATACTGGAGCCAGCTCGATCGCGCGACCTTTGCCTTCGGCTACGGGCTGATGGTCACGCCGCTCCAGCTGGCCCACGTCTACGCCACGATTGGCGGGTTCGGGCTTGAGCGTCCTCTCTCCATCACCCGCATCGATCCCCCCGTTATCGGGCACCGCGTCATGCCGGAAGAGATTGCGCACGAAGTGGAGCACATGATGGAGAGCGTTGCGCTGCCGGGCGGCGGGGGCGTTAAGGCTGCCGTGCGTGATTACCGGGTGGCGGTGAAAACCGGCACGGCGAAGAAAATTGACGATAGCGGGAAATATGTCGATAAATACGTCGCCTACACCGCGGGCGTTGCGCCTGCCAGCAATCCGCGTTTTGCTCTGGTGGTGGTGATTAACGATCCGCAAAACGGGGCCTACTACGGCGGTGCCGTCTCCGCGCCTGTCTTCAGCGAGATTATGGGTAACGTGCTGCGTCTGGAGAATATCAAACCTGACGGATTACCGGCGGGGTCCGAACACCTTATCGTCATGCGCTAACCGGGCGTTTATAACAGGGGCGAATAGCGGTACACTTCGCCCTTTGATTATGCTCCGGAGTAGCCATGTCCTTCAGCTGTCCCCTTTGTCACGCCCCCCTGACCTACTCAGATAAACGTTATACCTGTCCGCAGGGGCATCAGTTTGACCAGGCAAAAGAAGGCTACGTGAATCTTCTGCCGGTGCAGCATAAGCGCTCGCGCGATCCTGGCGACAGTGCAGAGATGATGCGGGCGCGCCGCGCGTTTCTCGATGCCGGGCACTATCTGCCGCTGCGGGAGACCGTCGCGCAGAGGCTGAATGACATTCTGCCGGCTTCCGCCACCGCCATGCTCGATATCGGCTGTGGGGAAGGGTACTACACCGCACGGTTTGCGGAGGTTGCTCGTGAGAAGGGCGCACAGACATTCGGTCTGGACGTGTCGAAAGTGGCCATTCGCGCGGCGGCAAAACGTTATACCGACGTGACGTTCTGCGTGGCGTCCAGCCACCGGCTGCCGTTTGACGATGCCAGCATGGACGCGGTTATCCGCATCTACGCGCCGTGTAAGGCGGAGGAGCTGGCGCGCGTCGTGAAACCGGGCGGATGGGTGGTCACCGTGACGCCAGGTCCGCGTCATCTGATGGAGCTGAAAGGGCTGATCTACGACGAAGTGCGTCTCCATGCCCCTCATTCTGAACAGCTGGCCGGTTTTACCCTGAAGCAGGCGGAATCGGTGGCGTACGAAATGATGCTGAAAGGGGAAGAGGCCGTCGCGTTATTGCAGATGACGCCGTTCGCGTGGCGGGCAAAACCTGAGGTATGGGAAACGTTAGCGGCACACTCAACATTTCGCTGCCAGACGGACTTCAGCATCCACGTCTGGCAGCGCGAAGATTAACCGGCGAAGTGTGCCCAGAGGATCTGGGCACCAATGCCAATCAGCACAATCCCCCCGAGGATCTCGGCGCGTTTACCCAGCAGCGGGCCGATAAACCGTCCGACCATCATGCCCAGCGTGGACATAATCAGGGTTGCACAGCCAATAGCCAGCGCGGTGGCGATAATATTGACCTGCAAAAATGCCAGACCGACGCCGACGGCCATCGCATCAAGGCTGGTGGCAATGGCCGTGGTGACCAGCAGCCAGAAGCCGTGGCGGTGCTGCGGCTCCTCGTTTTCATCATCGCCGCCGCGAAAACCTTCAATGACCATTCGGCCACCGAGAAACACCAGCAGGACGAAGGCAATCCAGTGGTTCCACTCCAGCACGAACTGGCTGGCGAGCATGCCGAGTCCCCAGCCGAGAAGCGGAGTCAGCGTTTCGATAGCGCCGAAAATCAGGCCGGTACGCAGGGCTTCTGAGAATTTAGGTTTGTGTAGCGTGGCGCCTTTCCCGATGGAAGCAGCGAATGCGTCCATGGACATGCCAAAAGCGAGAAGGATCGTAGCGGAGATATTCATAACAGCGTCCAGACCGGGGATATCCATATGACACATCACTGCCCCCAGTAAAAAGCAGTTGATGTATCTATGGTCTCGCCTGATCGCAACGCACATAAGACATGCGGTAAGCGATCCGTACGTGCCACGTTTTTCAACGAGTATGTTGACACGTACATTTCCTGCGAACAGGAAATCGGCTACTCCCCAACGACGGGCGCAACCTTAACATATTTTGAGAATATAAAACAACAATGAAAAGGCATTATTTAAATCGTTTGTTGATAACGATTTTCATTTGTCTTTAATCGTGAAAATATCGTTAACAAATAGCGTTCAAATTAGCGGTGGGGATATAGCTTTGGCTATATTGCTTGCGCAAAATAAACACAAGTTATAGCCATTGCTATATAGCTAAGTCATTGAGTTTTAACAAGTAAATTGTATATCCTTTCCAGGTCATCAATATTCTTCACCCGAATAAGCAGGCGGCGTTGTTCTAATTGCATCACCAGCACGCCGTCCTCGGATAAATTCATCTCTTTAATACGGTTATATTCTATCCATACATTGGCGAAGAAGAATCCGTGGGATTTAAAAATGATTTTCGGCGTGCGGATCCAGAACAGATAAATCGCCATTAATGCCAGCGCACATAATAACCATGTGGTTAATAATGCACCATGGCTGGTGACGTTATTGTAAATAAGAATGGCGATGAGGCCCACGAAGATAAAGGCATCCACGCGCCCGCGTCGTAGCAGGGGAAGGGAGAGCAGCGTCTCGCCGTGACGGCGCGGCATGATGAACTCGTCATAGATCGCATAAGCCAGAAGGGCAATAATAAATAAAACCAGTACGATGTCCGTGGCAGTCATTCATCCTCCAGATAAAAAAAACCGGGGGCAAGCCCCCGGCCTATAGCATTGATACTTACAGACCCAGCAGGCCGACGGCGTAACCCGCGATACCGATGACGAAGAAGCCAACGATAATCCACAGCGGGTTCACTTTCTTACGCAGCAGCCACATACAGGCGAAGGTCAACAGCAGCGGGACCAGGCCCGGCATCAGCTGGTCCAGAATCGTCTGTACGGTGGTGACGCGGGTCTGACCATCCTGTCCGGTGATGGTCGATACCACCAGCGGGATGTTCACGTGCGTCCACTTGTTAACCAGTGCCCCCATGACAAACAGGCCGAGGATTGACGCCCCCTCAGTCAGTTTCTGCAGGAAGCCGCCGCCCATGTCCTTAACGATGTCCACCCCTTTACGGTAGCCGTAGGCCACGCCGTAGTAACGGGTCAGCAGACGCACGGCGTTGAACAGGATGAAGAACAGCAGAGGGCCAAGCAGGCTGCCGCTCATCGCGATACCGGCGCCCAGTGCGGCGAAGACCGGACGCACGGTACCCCAGAAGATCGGGTCACCGACGCCAGCCAACGGGCCCATCAGGCCGACTTTGATACCGTTGATGGCACCGTCGTCAATCTCTGCGCCGTTCGCACGCTGCTCTTCCATCGCCAGCGTTACGCCCAGAACGGGCGCCGCAACGTAAGGATGGGTGTTAAAGAATTCCAGGTGACGCTTGATGGCCTGACGGCGCGCTTCGTTATTTTCCGGATACAGGCGTTTGATCGCCGGTACCATGGAGAAGCAGAAACCCAGCGCCTGCATACGTTCGAAGTTCCATGAACCCTGAAACAGGTTAGAACGGATGAACACGCCACGAATATCACCCGGAGTGAGTTTTTTCTCGGTGGTAGTTTTTGTCATATCAACCATGTCGCTCACCTGTTAGTCCAGTTCGTTATCGAGATCGTTGTTACCAGCAGCCTGCGCTGGGGCACCCGCGACGCGGTTATATTTCGGGCTGAGCTGGATGTAGAGAATCGCCATTACCGCACCAATCACACCCAGTGCAACCAGGTTGAAGTTGGTGAATGCCGCGGTCACGAAGCCGAGGTAGAAGAACGGCATCAGGTAGCCTGCGCGCATCATGTTGATGACCATCGCATAACCAACGACCACGATCATGCCGCCCGCGATGTTCAGACCGCCGGTGACCACTTCAGGAATGGCGTTCAGCATGCTCTGGACTTCACTGGTACCGACGGAGATCGCCACGATAACCGCCGGGATCGCGATACGCATCGCCTGCAGGAACAGGGAAGAAACGTGGATCCACGACAGTGCCGTGAGGTTGCCGTTTTCGGCGGCCTTATCCGCTGCGTGCTGGAAGGCTACGGTGATAGTACGAACAATGATGGTCAGAACCTGGCCTGCGGCTGCCAGCGGGATCGCCAGGGCGATACCTGCACCAATACTCTGGTGACCGGCAATAACCAGAACGGTCGAAATGATAGAGGCCAGCGCGGCATCAGGCGCAACTGCCGCACCGATGTTCATCCAGCCCAGGGCGATCATTTCCAGGGTACCACCGATGATGATACCGGTTTTCATGTCACCCAGAACGGCCCCAATCAGCGTACAGGCCACCAGAGGGCGGTGGAACTGAAATTCATCAAGTACGGATTCCATACCCGCAATACATGCGACGACGAACACCAGTACAATCTGAAGAGTGGTAATCTCCATTGCACTTCTCCTATTACATAAACTTTATGTGAGAACCGGCGCGGGCTTATTTCCCAACTTTGCCGATCAAATCCATCATTTTCAGTTTTTGATCCGTGGAAACCTTACGGGCTTCCAGCTCAATACCGCGCGCATTCAGCTTGTTGAATGCCTCGATATCTTTCGCATCAACTGAAATGGCGTTGTTGACCTGCGTTTTGCCCTGACGGAAGGCCATACCACCAATGTTAACGGAGGTGATTTTCACGCCGCCTTCAACAATGCGCTCAACGTCTGTCGGGTTAGTGAACAGGAGCATTACGCGTTCGCCCGCATATTTCGGGTTGTTGTAAACGCGGATCATCTTGGCGACATCCACGACGTGCGCGGTAACGCCAGGCGGAGCAACCTGTGTCAGAAGGGTTTTACGAACGGTGTCGGCGGCCACTTCGTCGCTGACCACGATAATGCGTTGAACGTTGGTCTCTTTGGTCCAGCGCGTGGCAACCTGACCGTGGATGAGGCGGTCATCAATACGCGCAAGGCCAATCACCATGTAATCATTCGGACCCATCGGTTTTGCCGGCGCTGCCGCTTTCGGTGCCGCTGCGGGCGCAGGGGCAGGTTTTTCCACCGGCTGTGCTTTCAGGGCTTTCACCCCTTCACGGCCCGTTTCAACGGCCAGGGCCACCAGCTCGTCGAAAGACGGATTGTCGTCGCGCGCCATGAAGGTTTCCACCAGCATGGGGATATTGACCCCGGCGACAACTTCATAGTGCTCTTTATCGACGACAATGCGGCTGGCAGCATTGAACGGGCTGCCGCCCCATGTATCAACGAGAAACAGCACGCCCTTGCTGATATCCAGCTTCGCGAGTTGAGCGTTGTACTTCTCAATCAGCGTCTCGGCATTTTCACCGGGAACGAAATCGATCCAGCCGACGTTTTCCTGCTCGCCCAACAGCATCTCTGCCGTTTTGAGTAGCTGCTCAGCAGCCCAACCATGTGTGCCTATGACAATAGCAATGGTCACTTGCTACCTCCTTTTATTATCATTAATACGCCTGCCGGGCAGTCGTACTGAGAATCGTATTGGCGAACCGAATCGATTCAGATAAGGGTTAGAGTTCAAAAACTAAGACTTCCGCGAATTATTTTAGATAGTGAAAAAATAATTTATGTGATGAAGATCCGTAATTTAGCCACGCGCGACAGATTTATCTTAAGGGTACAGCCACTGTGTTACAGATCTTTGCAAAGGAACGTAAATCTTTGCTAAAAATGCATTGTGTCTGATATGTTTAGCCTCCGTTTAATTGTTCAGGAGTATAGGGCTACAGCCCACTATATGGACCGTCACCGACGTCAGTCATCTTTCAGGCCATTTCGCGCCTTTTTCACCGGCGATCCTCGCCACGTATCGACTCTGTCTGCCTCTGTTTTGCCCACGTTGAGTGGGGCACCGTTTCGTCATTCCTTTAGCAGGAGCTTGTCATGGAATTCTTAATGGACCCGTCAATCTGGGTAGGATTGCTCACGCTGGTGGTGCTGGAGATTGTTCTCGGCATCGATAACCTGGTGTTTATCGCCATCCTTGCGGATAAGCTGCCGCCAAAACAGCGTGATAAAGCGCGTCTGATTGGTCTCTCGCTGGCGCTGGTCATGCGACTGGGTCTGCTCTCCGTTATCTCGTGGATGGTCACGCTGACCAAACCGTTGTTTTCCGTCATGGATTACACCTTCTCCGGCCGTGATTTGATCATGCTGATCGGGGGGATATTCCTGCTCTTCAAAGCGACGACAGAGCTCCATGAGCGGCTGGAAAACCGGCAGCACGATGATGGTCACGGTAAAGGGTATGCCAGCTTCTGGGTAGTGGTGCTGCAGATCGTGGTGCTGGATGCGGTCTTCTCGCTGGATGCGGTGATCACGGCGGTCGGCATGGTGAACCACCTGCCGGTCATGATGGCGGCGGTGGTTATTGCGATGGCGGTCATGCTGCTGGCGTCGAAACCGCTGACGCGTTTCGTGAACCAGCATCCGACGGTGGTGGTGCTGTGTCTGAGCTTCCTGCTGATGATTGGTCTGAGCCTGGTGGCGGAAGGCTTTGGCTTCCATATTCCGAAAGGCTACCTGTACGCTGCGATTGGCTTCTCGATCCTGATCGAGCTGTTCAACCAGATTGCGCGTCGTAACTTTATTAAGCAGCAGTCAAATCAGCCGCTGCGCGCCCGTACCGCGGATGCCATTCTTCGCCTGATGGGCGGTCGTCGTCAGGTGAACGTTCAGTCTGATTCCGAAAACCACAACCCGGTTCCGGTGCCGGAAGGGGCGTTTGTGGAACAGGAACGCTACATGATTAACGGCGTGCTCTCTCTGGCCTCCCGTTCGCTGCGCGGCATCATGACGCCGCGCGGGGAGATCAGCTGGGTCGATGCTAACCTGAGCGTGGATGAAATTCGCCAGCAGCTGCTCTCTTCACCGCACAGCCTGTTCCCGGTGTGTCGCGGCGAGCTGGATGAGATCATCGGCGTGGTCAGGGCAAAAGAGATGCTTGTCGCTCTGGAAGAAGGCGTTAACGTCGAAGCCGTTGCTGCCGCATCGCCTGCGATTGTGGTGCCGGAAACGCTGGATCCGATCAACCTGCTCGGTGTGCTGCGCCGCGCGCGCGGTAGCTTTGTTATCGTTACCAACGAGTTTGGCGTGGTGCAGGGGCTGGTGACGCCGCTGGACGTGCTGGAAGCGATTGCCGGTGAATTCCCGGATGAAGACGAAACGCCGGAAATTGTTGCCGACGGCGAAGGCTGGCTGGTTAAAGGTACGACCGACCTGCACGCGCTCTCGCACACGCTGGGGCTGGAAAACGTGGTCAACGATGAAGAAGACATCGCGACCGTTGCCGGTCTGGTTATCGCCGTGAACGGGCAGATCCCGCGCGTCGGCGATGTGATTGAGCTGCCGCCGCTGCACATTACCATTGTCGAAGCCAACGACTATCGTGTTGATATGGTCCGCATTGTTAAAGAACAATCTGCCCACGATGAAGATGAGTAAGTCTGCTTAACGCAGCGGCATTAAGGGCACGATGTGCCCGTTATGACGCGCTGGCGGGGGAGCACTTCCCGCCAGCCAGTCTGGAAAGTCCCGCAGCGGCATCGGCCGCGCATAGAAAAATCCCTGCAGCACAGGTACGCCGTGACGGCGTAAATAGCGCGCCTGCTCCTCTGTCTCAACCCCTTCCGCCACCAGTTCGATATTCAGCCGCTGGCCCAGCGCAATAATCATATCCGTCACCGTTGAATTCACGGCATCGGTGCCGATGGCGGTCGTAAAAGACTGGTCAATCTTCAGGACGTCCGGATGCAGCTTTTCAAGCCAGGAGAGGGAGCTGTTCCCGGTGCCGAAATCGTCGATAGCAAGCTTCACGCCTTTGCGATGCAGTTCGCGCACGATGCGATAATCCGCGTCCAGCAGCGCATCCCGTTCCGTGAGTTCAATTACCAGCTGTTGGCGCGGACAGGCGCTGAACCAGAGACGGTTCAGATCCTGTATCAATACTGCGTGGCGGAAATGGCTGGCGGCGACGTTAATGCCGATGTGAAAACCGGGGCTGGACGGGAAGTAGCCTATCTGGCGCACCGTTTCAGCGATGACGTAGCGGGTCAGGGGGACAATCTGGTTATGTTCTTCTGCCAGAGGGATAAACACCTCCGGGGTGATCCAACCCTGACGGGGGTTATTCCAGCGCAGCAGGATCTCCACGCCAGTGCACGCCTGGGTGCGGGCATTCACCAGCGGCTGGCAGAAAAGCTCAAATTCCCGCGCCGCAATGCCCATATCGATCTCCCACGTAAAGCTCATCCGGTTTGCCGTCGCCAGCCAGGCGAGATAGCCCAGCAGCAGGCTGAGCATCAGTCCCAGCGGCAGCTGGGCGGGCAGGCTTTTTAAGGCTAACTCTCCGGGGCCAGGTCCGCCGACCGTAATCGTGAAAGGATTTTGGGTTGAAGACTGCTGGAAAAGGGCGCTTTCCTCATCAAACGTCAGGCTGTCGGTGACGCGTTGACCGTAGCGTAAAAAGCGATTGCCGACTGTCAGCACCACGTCACTGATGAGCGGACGCTGGGGCTCAAGGATCATTCTGGCGATCAGGTCGATATTGATAATCTCGACGACGCCATCTTCACCGTCCTGAGAGACGGGATACCACTGGATCAAAACAGGGCTGCCCTTAAGCAGCCACTGGTCGGTCGATAAAATCAGCTTCGCCGTGCTGGCAGGGAGCTCCTGAAGGACGTCACGCACAGGCTCGCTGCGGCTGCCGAAAATACTCGAACAATACAGGATACCGTCTTTGATCAGGGCAATGGAGCGTACCGTCTGCAAAATGGCTGCCTGCTGCCGCAGCGCCAGTTGCACCTGCAGGCAGGGCTGCCCCACCAGCGGCTGCAGCACATTGCGGTGGTTTTCCAGGGAAAGCAGAACGTTATCAAGGGCGCGAACGGTATGGCTGGTAAAATCGAGGATCCGCTGTTGGTTAACGTTGCGCTGGGAGATAAAGCGAATGCCTAGCGTCAGGATGAGCGTGAGGAGCGCAACCGTCACGCAGACGATAACGCGTTTTCGGCGATAGTTTTTAATGATCGTTTGTGCAGTTTGCATGAACGGTCGCCTGATAAGCCACCAGCCACAAAAGCCGGACGCAACAGTCAAAGTGTAGTGGGGAAAGCAGAAGGAGACGAGGAAGAAGAGGGAAATTCGCCCATCCGTTGCAGATGGGCGAAAGGCAGTATTAGTCGCACTGCACCTTAATGGCCAGGCCACCACGGGACGTCTCGCGGTATTTCGCGTTCATGTCTTTGCCCGTTTCGTACATGGTTTCAATCACCTTATCCAGCGATACGCGAGGTTCGCTGGTACGGCGCATCGCCATACGAGAGGCGTTGATGGCTTTCACCGAGGCAATCGCGTTACGCTCAATGCACGGCACCTGCACCTGGCCCGCGACCGGGTCGCAGGTCAGACCGAGGTTATGTTCCATACCGATTTCAGCCGCCACGCAGACCTGCTCAGGGCTTGCACCCAACAGCTCTGCCAGACCCGCCGCCGCCATGGAGCAGGCCACGCCGACTTCACCCTGACAGCCCACTTCCGCACCGGAGATGGAGGCATTCATCTTGTACAGCGCGCCGATGGCACCTGCCGCCAGGAAATAACGGATATAGATGTCCGGCGTCACGGGCTCAATAAAGTGGTCGTAATACGCCAGCACCGCAGGAACAATGCCGCATGCGCCGTTGGTTGGCGCCGTCACGACGCGGCCCCCGGCGGCGTTCTCTTCGTTAACCGCAAGCGCAAACATATTCACCCAGTCGACCACGTTCATCGGGTCGTTGGAGAATTTGTCCGTGGTTACCAGCATACGGCGCAGAGCAGAGGCACGACGCGGCACGCGCAGTGGACCCGGCAGAACGCCTTCGGTGTTCATCCCGCGATCGATACAGGCGCGCATGGTTTGCCAGACGTTGGCAAAATAGTCTTCAATCTCTTGTTTGCTGTGCAGGGCCAGTTCGTTCTGCATCACCATGCCGGAGAGGGAAAGACCGGTCTGTTTGCAGTAGCCCAGCATCTCGGTCGCCGATTTGAACGGGTACGGCACGCTGACGTCGCCGACGCTGTCTTTGCCAAAATGCTCTTCATCCACGATGAAACCACCGCCGATGGAGTAGTACGTTTTGCTGTAGATCTCTTTTTCACCGCTGTAAGCGTGAATGGTCATGCCGTTTTCATGCAGCGGCAGGTTGTCGCTGCGAAAACGCATGCCGTCATCCTGCGGGAAATCGACTTCCTGCTGGCCGTTTGCCAGCAGCAGGCGGCCGCGTGTTTCCACGTCGCGGATGAATGCCGGAATGGCATCAATATCAACGGTATCCGGCATATTGCCTGCCAGACCCATAATAATGGCGATATCGGTGTGGTGGCCTTTACCCGTTAATGACAGCGAGCCGTAAACATCCACGGCGACACGGGTAACGCTTTCCAGTAATCCTTTTTCGACCAGATCATCGACGAACTGTTTACCGGCCTTCATCGGGCCAACAGTATGGGAAGACGAAGGGCCAATTCCCACTTTGAACATGTCGAATATACTAATCACTTTCACACTCCTGACAGGGTTACCGGGGTTCCAGTAACGATGTTATAACTGCGCATAGTGTAAGAGGGAACACCGACCTCGGCTTAACTATTCACATGAATTAAACTAATGGTTAACGATGGGTTTTGCTAATAGCGCGACGCAGATCGCAAACCTGGCAGAAGAGGGCGGAATGTAAAGTATAGTCAAGGTTTCAGGCCGATCTGCAGCGCCAGTTCACGAATGATGCCCGCCGTCATGCCCCAGACAAAATAATGCTGATACCAGGACAACCAGACCCGATGGTCATGCCCACGACGCTGAATATCCAGCGGGTGGTAACGACTCAGTCGAAGGGCTTCATCCAGCGGCATTTCAAACACCGCAGAGACTTCATCGACGCTGGCGTGATACTGCAGGCCCGGCGGGATAATGCCCACCACCGGCGTGACCTGGAAACCGGTAACGCTGTCCACGGGCGGCAGCACGCCGATGATCTCAACGGCCTCCGGCGGAATGGCCACCTCTTCCTGCGCTTCGCGCAGCGCGGCGGCAATCAGCGAGGCGTCGGAGCTGTCTACCGCGCCCCCCGGAAAAGCGACCTGACCGGCATGCTTACGTAAATGGGCGGAACGCTGGGTGAGCAGCAGGCCCGGCTTCGCGCGACGCACGACCGGGATCAGCACGGCCGCCTGACGCTGATTCAGCGCTTCGCGATTGACCTGCGGTCTTAGTAGCTGAAAACGCGATAAAAAGTCATCCAGCGTCAGGTTCTCTTTTTCCACCCGTGATTACTCCAGTAGTTTCAGGATACGGTTAACTTTATCAAAGGTTTCCTGATATTCCGCATCGACCTGACTATCGGCAACAATCCCGCCCCCGGCCGAACAGTAAAGGTTTCCGTTGCAGGCGGTCAGCGTACGAATGGTAATGCTGGTATCCAGCGTGCCGCACAGGCTGATATAGCCGATACTGCCGCACCAGGCATTGCGGCGGTGGGGCTCCAGTTCATCGATGATCTCCATTGCCCGCACCTTCGGCGCGCCGGTGATGGAGCCGCCCGGGAACGCGGCGCGCAGCAGGTCGCAGGCCGTGCGCGAGTCTGGCAGCCGCGCGGTAATGGTGCTGACCAGATGATGCACCGCAGGGAAAGGCTCGACGACAAACAGTTCCGGCACGCGGACGCTGCCCGGCACGGCCACCCGGCCAATGTCGTTGCGCATCAGATCGACAATCATCAGGTTTTCGGCGCGGTCTTTCGGCGAGGCGGCGAGTTTTTCCGCCTGCTTGCGGTCGGCGTCGGGATCGGCAAGGCGTGGCAGCGTGCCTTTAATCGGACGGGTTTGAATCGTGCCCTCGGCCAGATGAATAAAACGCTCGGGCGACAGGCTGAGGATCGCCCCCTGTTCCAGACGGACAAATGCGCTGAACGGCGCCTTATTGCTGGCATTTAGGCGGGTAAACGCCTGCCATTCATCTCCCCGATAGGTCGCCTGGAAGCGCTGGGCGAGGTTAACCTGGTAGCAGTCGCCGCTTTGCAGATACGCCTGAACGCGCGCGAATTTTTCGGCATATTCCGCAGCGCTCATGTTCGAGCGCCAGCCGGAGGTCAGCGTGAACGTCTGTGCCGGTGCAGGCTGCTGCGCCTCAAGCCAGTCCAGACGCGCCTGGACGTCACGATGGCTCAGCAGGGAAACCGTTTTTTTCAGGTGATCGACGATTAACGCCCAGTCATACAGCCCCACGGCCATATCTGGCAGGGAAATATCAGCCTGCGCACGCTCGGGCAGCGTTTCAAAACGGCGGCCCAAATCATAGCCAAACAGGCCCAGCGCGCCTCCCTGGAAGGGAAGGTCCGGGTTTGGCGTAGCGGATAAGCCCAGCGCGTTAATATCGTACTGAAGCTGCGCCAGCGGATCGTCCGTCAGCGACAGGTCATCGGTTGTCAGCGTCTTCAGCGGATCGGCGACCAGAATATCAAAGCGGCTGTAGGGATGGTCCGCATGGCCGGAGTGCAGCAGCATCGCAAACGGAAGATGGCTCAGGCGGGCAAACCAGTATTCAGCGGCGTCTGTCCGCCAGGGCAGGGTAATAACAGTGGGGAAGCGCATGTTCATGTGTGGCATACTACCGGGCAGCGTGAAATAATTAGCGCGAATAATTTAGCAGGAGTTGACGATGTTTGCAGGTTTACCTTCTCTGAGCCATGAACAGCAGCAGAAAGCGGTTGAGCGAATTCAGGAACTGATGTCCCAGGGGATGAGCAGCGGACAGGCGATTTCCCAGGTGGCGGAAGAACTGCGCGCCACGCATACCGGCGAGCGGATCGTGGCGCGTTTCGAGGATGAAGATGAAGAGTGATCGGGCTTAAACCGCCGCGATAATCTTAATCTCAACCTTGTATTCCGGCTTCATCAGCGTGGCCTGTACGGTGCAGCGTACAGGCGCGTGACCCGCCACCACCCACGCATCCCAGGCTTTGTTCATTGCCGCGAAGTCATCTTTGTTCGCCAGGAAAATCGTCGCATCCAGAATGCGGGATTTGTCGCTGCCCTGTTTTTCCAGCACCGCGTCAATCTGCGCCAGGGTATTGGCCGTCTGCTCAAACGCATCCGCGTCAAGGTTCGCCGGGACGCCGGTGTAGTAGAGCGTCTGGTTGTGGATCACCACATCAGACCAGCGGGCTTCGGCATCAATGCGCACAATTGTCATAAACGTTTCCTCGTTATTTTTCGTCGTCAGGCGGCAAGACTGCCATATTGTTCTCGTGTCGTCACTATTTGGGGTGGCACAGGAGAGGATGGGCTGACATAATCCCTGTGCAAAAATACAGTGAGAGAGCACCGTGGCAGACGATTTTTCCCCTGAAGGTCAATTAGCGCAGGCTATCCCCGGCTTCAAACCCCGTGAGCCTCAGCGACAGATGGCGCACGCCGTTGCACGCGCCATCGATAAGGCTCAGCCGCTGGTGGTCGAAGCGGGTACCGGCACGGGTAAAACCTATGCTTACCTTGCGCCGGCGCTGCGGGCGAAAAAAAAGGTGATTATCTCCACCGGTTCGAAAGCGCTGCAGGATCAGCTCTACAGCCGTGATTTGCCCACCGTGGCAAAAGCGCTGAAATATAAAGGCCGTCTGGCCCTGCTGAAGGGGCGCTCCAACTATCTCTGCCTGGAACGCCTTGAGCAGCAGGCGCTGGCGGGCGGTGACCTGCCGGTGCAAACCCTGAGCGACGTCATTATCCTTCGCGCCTGGGCGAACCAGACGGAAGAGGGCGACATCAGCACCTGCGCGAGCGTGCCGGAAGACTCTCCCGCCTGGCCGCTGGTGACCAGCACCAACGACAACTGCCTCGGCAGCGACTGCCCGCTGTATAAAGACTGCTTCGTGGTGAAAGCGCGCAAAACGGCGATGGATGCGGATGTGGTTGTGGTGAACCACCATCTGTTTCTCGCGGATATGGTCGTCAAGGACAGCGGCTTTGGTGAGCTGATCCCGGAAGCGGACGTGATGATCTTCGACGAAGCCCACCAGCTTCCGGACATCGCCAGCCAGTATTTTGGGCAGTCGCTCTCCAGCCGCCAGCTGCAGGATCTGGCGAAAGATTTCACCATTGCTTACCGGACCGAACTCAAAGATACCCAGCAGCTGCAGAAGTGCGCCGACCGTCTGGCCCAAAGCGCCCAGGATTTCCGCTTACAGCTCGGCGAGCCGGGCTATCGCGGCAACCTGCGCGAGCTGCTGGCGGACAAAAACATCCAGCGCGCGCTGCTGCTGCTTGATGACGCGCTTGAGCTCTGCTACGACGTGGCAAAGCTGTCGCTCGGCCGCTCCGCGCTGCTGGACGCGGCCTTCGAGCGCGCCACGCTCTATCGCGGGCGGCTGAAACGGCTGAAAGAGATTAACCAGCCGGGTTACAGCTACTGGTATGAGTGCACCTCACGCCACTTTACGCTGGCGCTGACTCCGCTGACGGTGGCGGATAAATTTAAAGAGGTGATGGCGCAAAAGCCGGGTAGCTGGATCTTCACGTCGGCAACCCTGTCGGTGAATGACGATCTGCACCACTTTACCGAGCGCCTCGGCATTGAGCAGGCGGAGTCGCTGCTCCTGCCCAGCCCGTTCGATTACGAAAAGCAGGCGCTGCTCTGCGTGCCCCGCAACCTGCCGCTGCCGAACCAGCCGGGTGCGGCGCGACATCTGGCCGCGATGTTAAAACCGATGATCGAGGCCAATAACGGCCGCTGCTTTATGCTCTGCACCTCCCACGCCATGATGCGCGACCTCGCCGAGCAGTTCCGCGCGACGATGACGTTACCGGTGCTGCTGCAGGGCGAAACCAGCAAAGGCCAGCTGCTGCAGCAGTTCGTCAGCGCCGGTAATGCCCTGCTGGTCGCAACCAGCAGCTTCTGGGAAGGGGTGGACGTGCGCGGCGACACGCTTTCGCTGGTGATCATTGATAAGCTGCCGTTTACCTCCCCGGACGATCCGCTGCTGAAGGCGCGGATGGAAGACTGTCGCCTGCGCGGCGGCGATCCGTTTGACGAGGTTCAACTGCCGGATGCGGTCATTACGCTTAAGCAAGGAGTAGGGCGCCTAATCCGTGACGTCACCGATCGCGGCGTGCTGGTCATCTGTGATAACCGGCTGGTGATGCGTCCTTACGGGGCAACCTTCCTTGCAAGCCTGCCGCCCGCGCCGCGGACGCGGGACATAAAACGCGCGGTGCGTTTCCTGGCAAACCCAACGGCGGAGTAATTTACCCCGGAGTGTGCTAAGATGCGCGCCATTTTGTGACTGACCCTTGCGAGAGCGCGACGACTGATGCGAATTCTGGCTATTGATACCGCGACAGAGGCTTGCTCTGTTGCTCTGTTGAACGACGGTGCTGTTTCTGCCCATTTCGAAGAGTGCCCACGGGAACACACCCAACGCATTCTGCCCCTGGTAAAAGCCATTTTAACCCAGGGCAACACCTCCTTAACCGACCTCGACGCGCTGGCCTTTGGCCGCGGCCCCGGCAGCTTTACGGGCGTACGTATCGGGATTGGCATTGCGCAAGGGCTGGCGCTGGGCGCCGAACTGCCGATGATCGGCGTCTCTACCCTCGCCACCATGGCACAGGGCGCATGGCGCATGACCGGGGCAACGCGCGTCCTGGCAGCGATTGATGCCCGCATGGGCGAAGTCTACTGGGCCGAATACACCCGCGACGAGCAGGGCGTGTGGCACGGTGAAGAGACGGAAGCCGTGCTTAAGCCGGAAGCGGTGACGGAACGGCTGAAGCAGCTGTCCGGCGAGTGGGCGACCGTCGGTACGGGCTGGCCAGCGTGGCCTGAGATGGCGAACGACACCGGGTTGACGCTGGTGGACGGCAACATGCTTCTGCCGGCTGCGGAAGATATGCTTCCGATTGCCAGCCAGCTGCTCGCAGCAGGAAAAACCGTGGCCGTTGAACACGCGGAACCGGTTTATTTGCGAAACACCGTCGCGTGGAAGAAACTTCCGGGCCGCGAGTGACTCTCAGTAACAGGAACTGAGAAAAAGGAGTCGCATCATGGCGGTTCAGACTAAAGTAGTACGCCTTATTATGGCAGGCGCGGTTGCCATAGCACTGAGCGGATGCGTTTCCGTTCCTGATGCGATTAAGGGCAGCAGCCCGACGCCACAGCAGGATCTGGTTCGGGTGATGAATGCACCTGAGCTGTACGTCGGCCAGGAAGCCCGCTTTGGTGGGAAAGTGATCGACGTGCAGAACCAGCAGGGGAAAACCCGCCTGGAGATCGCCACCGTTCCGCTGGACAGCGGCGCTCGGCCTGTGCTGGGCGAGGCCTCCCGCGGGCGCATCTATGCGGACGTCAGCGGGTTCCTCGATCCGGTTGATTTTCGCGGACAGCTGGTGACCGTCGTCGGGCCGATTACCGGCGCCGTACAGGGCAAAATCGGCAGCACGCCGTATAAATTTATGACCATGCAGGTCAACGGCTATAAGCGCTGGCGGCTGGCACAGCAGGTGATCATGCCGCCTCAGCCGATCGATCCGTGGATGTGGGGTCCACATCCTTATCGTTACGGCTACCCGGGCTGGGGCTGGTATAACCCGGGGCCTGCACAGGTACAGACGATCGTTACTGAGTAACTTACTGTTATTGCTAGAAAAGAGACAGCGGCTCAGCCGCTGTCTCTGTTTTTTTACGGATAAAACGAAAAAAAAGAGTGACGCGCTTCGCAACCTTAAATCTGAACAATTAATAAACTGGTACGCTGAGTTAATATAATGTTAACAAACTGTTTATTATCGGGGTTGTGATGACGACGAACACTCATTTCAGAGGTGATGCATTGAAGAAGGTTTGGCTTAACCGTTATCCCGCAGATGTTCCTGCTGAGATCAATCCTGACCGTTATCAATCCCTGGTGGAATTATTTGAACACTCGGTAAGGCGCTACGCGGACCAGCCCGCATTTGTGAATATGGGCGAGGTGATGACGTTCCGTAAGCTGGAGGAGCGCAGCCGGGCGTTTGCGGCGTACCTGCAGGAAGGGCTGGGGCTGCAAAAAGGGGACCGCGTCGCGCTAATGATGCCGAACCTGCTGCAATACCCGGTGGCGCTGTTCGGTATCCTGCGTGCCGGGATGATTGTCGTTAACGTCAACCCGCTATACACCCCGCGCGAGCTGGAGCATCAGCTTAACGACAGCGGCGCAGTCGCGATTGTCATTGTGTCCAACTTTGCCCATACGCTGGAAAAAGTGGTCGACAAAACCCAGGTGAAACACGTCATCCTGACGCGCATGGGGGACCAGCTCTCCACCGCCAAAGGCACGCTGGTTAACTTTGTCGTCAAATACGTCAAACGTCTGGTGCCAAAATACCATCTGCCGGACGCTATCTCCTTCCGCCGTGCGCTGCATGCGGGCTATCGTATGCAGTACGTTAAGCCGGAAGTGGTCTCAGAAGATCTCGCGTTCCTGCAGTATACCGGTGGGACCACCGGCGTGGCGAAAGGCGCAATGCTGACCCACCGCAACATGCTGGCGAACCTTGAGCAGGTCAATGCAACCTACGGGCCGCTGCTGCATCCCGGCAAAGAGCTGGTCATTACGGCGCTGCCGCTGTACCACATTTTCGCACTGACCATGAACTGCCTGCTGTTTATTGAGCTCGGCGGTCAAAACGTGCTGATTACTAACCCGCGTGATATCCCGGGGCTGGTGAAAGAGCTGGCAAAATACCCGTTCACCGCCATGACCGGGGTAAATACCCTGTTTAACGCGCTGCTTAATAACAAAGAGTTCCAGCAGCTGGACTTCTCCACGCTCCATCTCTCTGCGGGCGGCGGCATGCCGGTTCAGCAGGCGGTGGCCGAGCGCTGGGTGAAGCTTACCGGCCAGTATCTGCTGGAGGGCTATGGCCTGACGGAGTGCGCGCCGCTGGTCAGCGTTAACCCGCATGACATCGACTACCACAGCGGAAGCATTGGCCTGCCCGTTCCTTCCACTGAAGCGAAACTGGTCGATGATAACGATAACGAAGTCGCGCCGGGTGAGCCGGGGGAGCTGTGCGTCAAAGGTCCACAGGTCATGCTGGGTTACTGGCAGCGTCCCGACGCGACCGACGAAATCATCAAAGACGGCTGGCTGCATACCGGTGACATCGCGGTGATGGATGACGAGGGCTTCCTGCGCATTGTCGATCGCAAGAAAGATATGATCCTGGTCTCCGGCTTCAACGTCTATCCGAATGAGATCGAAGACGTGGTCATGCAGCACAGCGGCGTACTCGAAGTGGCAGCGGTCGGCGTGCCTTCCGGCAGCAGCGGTGAAGCGGTGAAGATATTTGTGGTCAAGAAAGATCCTTCTCTCACCGAGGAAGCGCTGATAACGTTTTGTCGTCGTCAGCTGACGGGCTATAAAGTGCCGAAGCTGGTGGAATTCCGCGACGAGCTGCCGAAATCCAACGTCGGGAAGATATTACGACGAGAATTACGTGACGAAGCCCGTGCCAAAGTAGACAATAAGGCCTGAGCTTCACGTTAATCGTCCAGACGCCGGTTAAGCCGGCGTTTTTTATGGGCGCAAACAAAAGAGAATCCGATTTGAATTACCAGATGATCACGACCAACGACGAGCTGGCTTCGCTGTGCGAAGTGACGCGCGACTTTCCTGCCATTGCCCTCGATACCGAGTTTGTCCGTACCCGGACGTACTACCCGCAGCTGGGGTTGATTCAGATGTACGACGGTAAACACGTGTCGCTGATCGACCCTCTCGGCATTACCGACTGGACGCCGATGCGCGATCTGCTGCTCGATACCGCCGTCACGAAATACCTGCACGCAGGCAGTGAAGATCTGGAAGTCTTTCTGAACACCTTTGGCATCATGCCTCAGCCGCTGATTGATACGCAGATCCTTGCGGCGTTCAGCGGGCGACCGCTCTCCTGGGGCTTTGCCGCCATGGTGGAGGAGTATACGGGCCTGACGCTGGATAAAAGCGAATCCCGTACCGACTGGCTGGCGCGTCCGCTTACCGCGCGCCAGCTGGAGTATGCGGCGGCTGACGTGTTTTACCTGCTGCCGATCGCCGGACAGCTGATGAAAGAAGCCGAGGCATCCGGCTGGCTGTCCGCCGCGCTGGACGAGTGCCGTATGACCCAGCTGCGTCGTCAGGAAGTGGTGGATCCGAAAGAGGCCTGGCGCGACATCAGCAACGCCTGGCAGCTGCGTACGCGTCAGCTGGCGTGCCTGCAGCTGCTGGCAGACTGGCGCTTGCGTAAAGCGCGCGAGCGCGATCTGGCCGTTAACTTTGTGGTTCGCGAAGAGCATCTCTGGGCGGTTGCGCGCTATATGCCGGGCAGCCTCGGCGAGCTGGACAGCATTGGGCTTTCGGGCAGCGAAATCCGTTTCCACGGCAAAACCCTGCTGGCGCTGGTCGCAAAAGCGCAGGCGTTGCCGGAAGAGGCGCTGCCGGAACCGCTGCTGAACCTGATGGACATGCCGGGCTATCGCAAAGCGTTTAAGGACATCAAAGCGCTGGTGCAGACGGTGGCTACGGAAAGCAAGCTGAGCGCGGAACTGCTCGCTTCACGCCGTCAGATTAACCAGCTGCTTAACTGGCACTGGAAGCTGAAGCCGCAGAATGGCTTGCCGGAAATGATGGCGGGATGGCGCGGGGAATTGATGGCCGATCGCCTGAATACGCTGCTGGAAGGTTATCCGCGATAAAAATATGCCGGGTGATAAACCCGGCATATTTCCCCGGTGGCGCTGCGCTTACCGGGGCGACGAAATCACAAACCTACGGACGTGACTCTTCCGCTTCCGGGAGCGTCACGTTCAGCTCCAGAATCGAAATATCCCCGTCTTTTTGTTCCAGCTGCACCGTCACCATCTCCGGGTCAATCTGCACGTACTTACAGATCACTTCCAGGATGTCCTTGCGCAGCTGCGGCAGGTAGTGAGGCTCGGCGTCGCTACGACGACGCTCCGCAACGATAATTTGCAGACGTTCTTTTGCGATGTTGGCGGTGTTCTTTTTCCGCGAGAGAAAAAAGTCCAGTAATGCCATAACTTATCCTCCGAACAGGCGTTTGAGGAAACCTTTCTTCTCTTCTTCAATGAAGCGGAAAGGACGTTCTTCTCCCAGCAGACGGTCAACGGTATCGGCGTAAGCTTTACCTGCATCTGCCATTGTATCAAGGATCACTGGCTCGCCCTGGTTAGAGGCACGTAACACGGACTGATCTTCCGGGATAACGCCCACCAGCTTAATGCGCAGGATCTCCAGCACGTCTTCCATGCTCAGCATGTCACCTTTGTTCACGCGGCCCGGGTTGTAGCGGGTGAGCAGCAGGTGTTCTTTAATCGGGTCTTCGCCATTTTCCGCACGACGGGATTTAGAGGCGAGGATCCCGAGAATGCGGTCTGAGTCACGCACGGATGAAACTTCAGGGTTGGTGGTGATGATCGCTTCATCAGCGAAGTAGAGCGCCATCAGGGCACCGGTTTCGATACCGGCAGGGGAGTCACAGACGATGAAGTCGAACTCCATTTTTTTCAGCTCGTCGAGCACCTTTTCTACCCCTTCACGGGTCAGGGCGTCTTTGTCACGCGTCTGAGAAGCCGGGAGAATGTAGAGGTTCTCGGTGCGCTTGTCTTTAATCAGCGCCTGGTTCAGCGTGGCATCGCCCTGAATGACGTTCACAAAGTCATACACGACGCGACGCTCACATCCCATGATGAGGTCGAGGTTACGCAGGCCGATATCGAAGTCGATAACGACGGTTTTCTTTCCCTTCTGGGCCAAACCAGTAGCGATGGCCGCGCTGGAGGTGGTCTTGCCAACGCCTCCTTTACCCGAAGTAACAACAATAATGCGTGCCATAGAAATTCCTTGTTAAAAAGGGATCAATTCAACGGTTGAACGGTCAACGCGTCGTCTGCCAGAAGCAGGCGAGCCGCTTTGGCATAAAATTCGGCTGGGATCTTGTCGCTCAGCCAATATTCACCTGCGATGGACACCAGTTCCGCCGTCAGGTGAGTACAAAATATTTGCGCGTCCCGATCGCCACTTGCACCTGCGAGCGCACGTCCACGCATCATACCGTAAACGTGAATATTGCCATCTGCAATCAGCTCAGCGCCAGCACTGACGTGGCTTGTAACAATCAGATCACAGTTTGGTGCATAAATGCGCTGACCGGAACGAACCGGCACATCAATCATTCGCGTTTTTGTGATGTTTGTAACGTTTTGCGCCGCAGGAGGGGGCGTTTCGACGGCAACGGGTGCCGCACGCGGGGCTTTTTCTTTGCCTTCATTCAGAAGCGGCAGCCCCGCACGGTCAATTTCCGCTTTCAGTTCAGTATCTTTGCAGCCGCTGATGCCGACAATACGCAGTCCGGTCGAGGAGACGGCCTGCTGGAGACGTTTCCAGTTAACCGGCGCTTCAAGACCGCTGACGTTGATCACAACAGGGGCGTGCTTCAGGAAGGCGGGAGCCTGGGCGATTTTGTCTTCTAACGCCTGACGAATAACCTCGGGTTTTGCATCATGCAAATGTACCACTGATAAGGTGAAGCTACTGCCTTTAAGCTCGATGGGCGTGTTTGACATCCTGGCCTTACTCAATTTGCTATTAACCGCAACCACTCGCTGCGATATTCCGAAGAGTATCAGGCATGTTATAGTCAGGAGTATATTGAGGCAAGCAACCACCCATTAATTCAGAGTAAAAACATGTTTTGTGTGATCTACAGAAGTACAACCCGTGACCAGACCTATCTTTATGTCGAAAAGAAAGACGATTTTTCACGCGTGCCTGAAGAATTAATGAAGAGCTTTGGCCGACCGCATATGGCGATGCTGCTGCCGCTTGATGGTCGCAAGAAACTGGTGAATGCCGATCTGGAGAAAGTGAAAACGGCATTAGCCGAGCAGGGCTATTATTTACAGCTTCCGCCGCCACCCGAGAATTTATTAAAACAGCATCTTGAGGCGAACGGTAAAAAATAGTCTCAACTGTTTTTGAGCACAACACATCAACCGTTTAGGGGTCGACCATGTATCAACATCATAACTGGCAAGGTGCATTACTGGATTATCCCGTCAGCAAAGTGGTTTGCGTGGGCAGCAACTATGCAAAACATATTCAGGAGATGGGCAGTGCGACGCCAGAAGAGCCGGTTCTGTTCATTAAGCCTGAAACGGCGCTTTGCGATATTCGCCAGCCGCTGGCCCTGCCGCAGGGGCTCGGCTCGGTGCACCACGAAGTGGAACTCGCCGTGCTGATCGGCGCAACGCTGCGTCAGGCCTCCGAAGAGTATGTGCAAAAAGCGATCGCCGGATACGGCGTGGCGCTGGATCTGACGCTACGCGACGTGCAGGGCAAAATGAAGAAAGCGGGGCAGCCGTGGGAAAAAGCCAAAGGGTTTGATAATTCCTGCCCAATTTCGGCGTTTGTGCCGGTGAGCGAATTTACCGGTAATCCGCAGGATACGCCGCTCAGCCTGAAGGTTAACGGTGAAATCCGCCAGCAGGGCACCACGGCAGACATGATCCATAAGATTGTGCCGCTGGTCGCCTACATGAGCCGCTTCTTTACCCTCAAGCCGGGTGATGTGATCCTGACCGGCACGCCGGAAGGCGTTGGTCCGCTCGCGAGCGGTGATGAACTTGAAGTTGGTTTTAACGGCCTGTCGCTGAAAACCCGCGTGCTGTAACCTCCTCTTGCCGCCTGAAAAGGGCGGCAAAACTTGCAACGACGTGCCAGACTCGTTATAAGGTGCGCTTTCTTTTGACGTGTGGACATCCTGATGAACGACATCCCTTTCTGGCAAAGCAAAACTCTTGACGACATGACCGACGCGGAATGGGAATCCTTATGCGACGGCTGTGGTCAGTGCTGCCTGCACAAGCTGATGGATGAAGACACGGACGAAATCTACTTCACCAACGTGGCCTGCAAGCAGCTGAACATCAAAACCTGCCAGTGCCGCAACTACGAGCGCCGCTTCGAGTTCGAGCCAGACTGCATTAAATTAACCCGTGAGAATCTGCCCACCTTTGAATGGCTGCCGCATACCTGCGCGTATCGCCTGCTGGCGGAGGGGAAAGGTCTGCCTGACTGGCACCCCCTGCTGACCGGTTCAAAAGCGGCGATGCACGGCGAACGTATCTCCGTGCGCCACATTGCGGTGAAAGAGTCCGAGGTGCGGGACTGGGAAGATCACATCATGAACCACCCGACCCGTTGAGATTAAAAAACCCGCCGAAGCGGGTTTTTTATTGTGCGCTGTTGTGTCGGGTGGCGCTGCGCTTACCCGACCTACAAAACCGTAGGCCCGCGCAAGCGAAGCGCCGCCGGGCGAATTAGCGTCCGAACAAATCGCGTTTCTTCGGTTTGAACGGCTGAGCGATCAACACCAGCAGCGCCACGACGAAGTAGGCGGCAAAAATGCCCACCAGCCACTGCGGCATCTCGAGGGTCAGGAATTCCCACTGGCGAACGGAGCAGTCACCGGAGGCAACAAACACCTGCGGCAGCCATTTATCCAGCGGCAGCCAGCTCGGGAAGCGGGCGGCAAAATCGCAGGTCATAAACGGTGACGGATGCAGCTGCATCATCGTGTGCTGCCAGGAGAGTTCAATGCCTTTCCAGGCGCTGTAGAGCCAGATTGCGATCCCGGCATAGCGAAGCGGCGACTTCGGCGCAATCGCGCCGACCAGGCCAGCCCCCATAATGCCGAACAGCGCGCAGCGTTCGTAAATACAGAGCACGCAAGGTTTGAGTCCCATTACGTGCTGGAACCACAGCGCGACCATTTCCAGCGCAAAGGCGGTCAGGGCCATTAACAACCACGCTCCGCGACCGCGGGAGCACTGGTTTAAAAATCTCAACATAATCATTTCCCTGGAACATGCTTAGAAAGCGCAGTGTAAACGAATTCGTTTTTCGCGCCACCTGTACCTGGCGAAATAAAACGTAATTGGATGTTTATCGTGCGAAAAGGCAAACGGGCAGCGAACTGCCCGAGTTACAGTGTTTACTGCGCCGCAAGTATACCCGCTTGTATCAACCATTGCGTACAGGGAATAAGGGTAATTTTGACGCAAAGCAATCCCACGATCGTAAGCACCAGCGTATAGGGCAGGGCCATCCAGACCATTCTTCCATAAGAAAGACGTATGAGTGGCGCAAGGGCGGAGGTCAGCAGGAACAGGAAGGCGGCCTGGCCATTGGGTGTCGCCACCGACGGCAGGTTGGTACCGGTGTTGATCGCCACGGCCAGCAGTTCAAACTGTCCGGCGCTGATCACGCCTTGCTCCATCGCGGTCTTAGCCTCGTTAATGTAAACCGTCCCGACAAAGACGTTATCAGAGATCGACGAGAGCAGGCCGTTAAACAGGTAAAACAGCGACAGCTGAGCATCCGGCGATGCCCGTAAGACAAAGGCAATAATCGGCGCGAACAGGTGCTGGTCGATTATCACCGCCACGACCGCAAAGAACACCGCCAGCAGGGCGGTAAACGGCAGCGCTTCGGTGAAGGCTTTGCCGATGGCATGCTCATCCGTCACGCCGGTAAAGGTGGTGGCGAGAATAATCACGGACAGACCAATCAGCCCCACTTCAGCAAGATGGAACGCCAGCGCGGCGATAAGCCAGACGCCGATGATCCCCTGTGCAATCAGGCGCAGCGTCTCCTGGCGCGTCCGCTGGCGTCGGCTCTGCAGATCGAATTTATGCAGCTCCTGACGTACCGGCTCCGGGAGTTGTGCCCCGTAACCAAAGAGGCGAAACTTCTCCACCAGCAAACAGGTCGCCAGACCGCAGATCAGCACCGGCACGCTCACCGGGGCCATTCTCAGGAAGAAATCACCGAAGTGCCAGCCCGCCGCTTTCGCAATGATCAGGTTTTGCGGCTCGCCCACCATCGTCATCACGCCCCCCAGGGCGGTACCCACCCCGGCATGCATCATCAGGCTGCGCAGGAAGGCGCGAAACTGTTCCAGTACCTCGCGGTTATGCGCATCGACATGGCTGTCATCCTGCAGATCCTCACCCGGACGAGAGGAGGCCACGCGGTGATAAATACCGTAAAACCCCACCGCGACGCTTATCACCACCGCGACGACCGTCAGCGCGTCCAGGAAGGCTGACAGGAAGGCGGCCGCAAGGCAAAACGCCAGCGAGAGAACCGTTTTCGACGGAATGCTGAGCAGCAGGCGCGTAAAGATAAACAGCAGCAGCTGTTTCATAAAGTAGATGCCCGCCACCATAAACATCAGCAGCAGAAGCACTTCAAGATTTGAAGCCAGCTCTGCTTTGACATGCTCGGCTGAGGTCATGCCAATCACTACCGCTTCAAACGCCAGCAATCCGCCCGGCAACAGGGGATAGCATTTCAGCGCCATCGCCAGGGTGAAGATAAACTCCGCGACCAGCAGCCACCCGGCAACGAACGGGTTCACGTAAAAGAGGAGAGGGTTAACGACCAGGAACACCAGCAGTATCAGTTTGTACCAGTCAGGAGACTGGCCTAAAAAATTGCGCCACAGGGCGCGCCCAAAAGAAATTTCCACGACAGACGTCCTTCCCCGTCAAGTAAGACAAAACATCAGTATACGCAAAATTCACGGTCCAGACGCGGATAAGACTGCATTGTAAATTTCATAAAAATGAAACGGCGATCCCTCTTTTCTCTCTTTGCCGCGCTACCTGCCACTGCACGCCTCTGGTATGATGAGTCCAATTTGCTAAAGCTGTGTAATGGAAATCTCACTATGGTCATTAAGGCGCAGAGCCCGGCGGGTTTCGCGGAAGAGTACATCATTGAAAGCATCTGGAATAATCGTTTCCCTGCGGGGTCCATTCTTCCGGCTGAACGCGAACTCTCTGAACTGATTGGCGTCACTCGCACCACGCTGCGTGAAGTGCTTCAGCGACTGGCGCGCGATGGCTGGTTGACGATCCAGCACGGCAAGCCAACAAAAGTGAACAACTTCTGGGAAACCTCCGGGCTGAACATTCTTGAAACGCTGGCGCGTCTCGATCATGAAAGCGTGCCGCAGCTCATTGATAATCTGCTCTCCGTTCGCACCAACATCGCGACGATCTTTATTCGTACGGCTTTCCGCCAGCATCCGGAAGATGCGCTTGCGGTGCTGGCCAGTGCCAACGAGGTGGAAGATCACGCCGACGCGTTCGCCACCCTCGATTACAACGTCTTCCGTGGGCTGGCGTTTGCCTCCGGCAACCCGGTGTACGGTCTGATCCTCAACGGTATGAAGGGACTCTACACCCGCATTGGCCGCCACTACTTTGCCAATCCCGAAGCCCGCAGCCTGGCGCTGGGCTTTTACCATAAGCTGAGCAAGCTGTGCTCCGAAGGTCTGCACGATCAGGTGTATGAGACGGTGCGCCGCTACGGTCACGATTCCGGTGAAATCTGGCACCGTATGCAGAAAACGCTGCCGGGTGATTTGGCGATTCAGAGCCGCTGAAATAAAAAACCTCTCGTGTGAGAGGTTTTTTTTCGCCCGGTGGCGCTTCGCTTACCGGGCCTACAAAACCCGTAGGCCGGGTAAGGCGTAGCCGCCACCCGGCAAAAAACTACAGCGTATTCAACCGCGCTGGGCAGCGTTCAAGCAGCTCGACGCTCCCGTCTTCATTCTGCTGCTCCAGCTGCACGTCAAAGCCCCACAGGCGATGCACGTGCTTCAGCACCTCTTTACGCCCTTTATCCAGCGGCGCGCGATTGTGCGGGATATAGCGCAGCGTCAGGGAGCGGTCACCGCGCAAATCCACGTTCCACACCTGAATGTTGGGTTCAAGATTGCTCAGGTTGTACTGGGAAGAGAGTCGAGAGCGGATCTCACGGTAACCCTCCTCGTTGTGGATTGCGGAGATCTCCAGATAGTTGTTGCGGTCGTCATCCAGCACGGTGAAGAAGCGGAAATCACGCATGATCTTCGGCGACATAAACTGGCTGATGAAGCTCTCATCCTTAAAGTCGCGCATCGCAAAGTGCAGCGTTTCCAGCCAGTCAGATCCGGCGATATCCGGGAACCAGTACTTGTCTTCTTCCGTCGGCGACTGACAGATACGCTTAATGTCCTGGAACATGGCGAAGCCAAGGGCATACGGGTTAATCCCGCTGTACCACGGGCTGTTATAGGGCGGCTGGAACACCACGTTGGTATGGCTGTGGAGGAACTCCATCATAAACCGCTCGGTGACTTTCCCCTCGTCGTACAGGTGGTTGAGGATGGTGTAGTGCCAGAAGGTCGCCCAGCCTTCGTTCATCACCTGCGTCTGTTTTTGCGGGTAGAAATACTGGCTCACCTTGCGCACGATGCGCAGGATCTCACGCTGCCACGGCTCCAGCAGCGGGGCGTTCTTCTCCATAAAATAGAGCAGGTTTTCCTGCGGCTCGGACGGATAACGCCGCGCTTCGGCGATCGTTTTTTCTTCCTCACGCTTCGGCAGGGTGCGCCACAGCATGTTCACCTGGCTTTGCAGATACTCTTCGCGGCTTTTCTGCCGGGCCTTCTCCTCCTGCAGGGAGATTTTCTGCGGACGTTTGTAGCGGTCTACGCCGTAGTTCATCAGCGCGTGGCAGGAGTCGAGCAGTTTTTCCACTTCGTCCACGCCGTAGCGCTCTTCGCAGTCGGTAATGTATTTACGGGCGAAGATCAGGTAATCGACGATGGAGCTGGCATCCGTCCAGCTGCGGAACAGGTAGTTATTCTTGAAAAAGGAGTTATGCCCGTAGCAGGCGTGCGCCATCACCAGCGCCTGCATGGTAATGGTGTTCTCTTCCATTAAATAGGCGATACACGGATTGGAGTTGATGACGATCTCATACGCCAGACCCTGCTGGCCGTGCTTATACAGCCGCTCCGTTTCGATAAATTTCTTACCAAACGACCAGTGCGGATAGTTAATCGGCATCCCGACGCTGGAGTAGGCGTCCATCATCTGTTCGGACGTAATGACTTCAATCTGATGGGGATAGGTATCCAGGCGATACAGTTTTGCAACCCGGTCGATTTCGGCGAGGTAAATATCCAGCAGCTCGAAGGTCCAGTCGGGTCCATCGCTCAGACGTGTGTTGTCCTTGTTCAGGGAATCAATAGTAGCCATTAGCGCGCCCTCGTTGTGGGTGCTCTCTCTGTCTGGAGAGCCTCCTTTCAAGCATAGATCAACGTGTTAAAAAGCGTGCTGGGGCAGAAATTTTTTCTTTGCGATTTCGCGTTTTTGATACGGCAAAAAAAGGGCGTCCATCAGCATATTATGCTGGTTAAAAATAACGCGCAGCAGGAGATCCCAAATTAGCACTATCCCCTGATGCTGGGGGATGTGTGAGGTAAGTCACCATAAAAAAGTCGTATGTTGAATAATATTTTCAACTAGGTTATCAATCTGTAATTAGAAGATTGTTCTTTTGCACATAATGGAGTGGCTATGCGTGTTGTCATACTGGGAAGTGGTGTCGTTGGGGTAACCAGCGCCTGGTATTTAAGTCAGGCGGGACATGACGTCACCGTTATCGATCGTGAGTCAGGCCCCGCGCTGGAAACCAGCGCGGCGAACGCCGGGCAAATCTCTCCGGGCTATGCGGCACCGTGGGCAGCGCCGGGCGTTCCGCTGAAAGCGATTAAATGGATGTTCCAGCGCCACGCGCCGCTGGCCATCAGCCTTGACGGCACGCAGTTCCAGCTGAAGTGGATGTGGCAGATGCTGCGCAACTGCGACACACGCCACTACATGGAGAACAAAGGGCGCATGGTGCGCCTGGCGGAATACAGCCGCGACTGTCTGAAAGCGCTGCGCGCCTCAACCGGGATTGAGTACGAAGGCCGTCAGGGCGGAACGCTCCAACTGTTCCGCACCGAACAACAGTATGAAAACGCCACCCGCGATATCGCCGTGCTGGAAGATGCTGGCGTACCGTATCAGCTGCTGGAAGCCAGCCAGCTTGGTCAGGTTGAACCTGCGCTGGCGGAAGTGGCGCATAAGCTGACGGGCGGCCTGCGCCTGCCGAATGACGAAACCGGCGACTGCCAGCTCTTTACGCAGCGTCTGGCGCAGATGTGCGAGCAGGCAGGGGTGAAATTCCGGTACAACACCTCTGTCGACAAGCTGCTGTCGGAAGGGGAAAAAATTTACGGCGTGAAGTGTGGCGAAGAGGTGATCAAAGCGGATGCCTACGTCATGGCGTTTGGTTCGTACTCCACCGCGATGCTGAAGGGCATTCTCGATATTCCGGTCTACCCGCTAAAAGGCTACTCGCTGACCATTCCGGTAAAAGAGGAGAGCGGCGCACCGGTCTCTACCATTCTGGATGAAACCTATAAAATCGCCATTACCCGCTTCGATAACCGCATCCGCGTAGGCGGCATGGCGGAGATTGTCGGCTTCAACACCGAACTGCTGAAACCGCGTCGTGAAACGCTGGAGATGGTGGTAGGGGACCTCTTCCCGCGCGGTGGCTTTGTCGAGCAGGCGACCTTCTGGACCGGCCTGCGTCCGATGACGCCGGACGGCACGCCGATTGTCGGGCGCACGCCGTTCAAAAACCTGTGGACCAATACCGGACACGGTACGCTTGGCTGGACGATGGCCTGCGGCTCCGGGCAGCTGCTGAGCGACCTGATTTCCGGACGCACGCCGGCCATTCCGTTTGACGATCTCAGTGTCGCGCGCTATCAATCGGGGTTTACGCCTTCGCGTCCACAGCACCTGCACGGCGCGCATAACTAAGGAGCTGTCATGTCCCGTCCTGTTCTCGCTCAGCTGAACCTGCAGGCCCTGAAGGATAACCTGCAGATTGTTCGTCGGGCAGCACCTGGCGCACGCGTGTGGTCGGTGGTGAAAGCGAATGCCTACGGCCACGGCATTGACCGTATCTGGAGCGCGCTGAGCGCCACCGATGGCTTTGCGTTACTCAATCTGGAAGAGGCCATTCTGCTGCGCGAGCGCGGCTGGAAAGGGCCCATACTGCTGCTGGAGGGGTTCTTCCACGCCGACGATCTGCCGCTGCTGGATAAGTACCGGCTGACCACCAGCGTTCACAGCAACTGGCAGATCAAAGCGATTCAGGATGCGAAGCTCCACGCGCCGCTGGATATCTATCTCAAGGTCAACAGCGGCATGAACCGCCTGGGCTTCCAGCCTGAGCGGGTGCATACGGTCTGGCAGCAGCTGCGCGCGCTGAAGAACGTGGGTGAAATGACGCTGATGGCGCACTTTGCCGACGCGGAAAAACCGGACGGCATTGCCGATGCCATGGCCCGCATTGAGCAGGCGGCAGAAGGGCTGGACTGCCCGCGCTCGCTGTCCAACTCGGCGGCCACGCTGTGGCATCCCGAGGCGCATTACAACTGGGTGCGTCCGGGGATCGTTCTGTACGGCGCGTCGCCCTCGGGCCAGTGGCAGGATATCGCCAACAGCGGCCTGAAGCCGGTTATGACCCTGCGCAGCGAAATCATTGGTGTGCAGACCCTGAAAGCTGGCGACACGGTGGGCTACGGTAGCCGCTATCGGGCAAAGGGCGAGCAGCGGATTGGTATCGTGGCGGGCGGCTATGCCGACGGCTACCCGCGCATTGCGCCGACCGGTACGCCTGTGTGGGTCGATGGGGTCCGCACGGGAACGGTAGGCACCGTTTCTATGGATATGCTGGCCGTTGACCTGACGCCCTGCCCGCAGGCGGGTATCGGTTCGCCTGTCGAGCTGTGGGGTAACGAAATCAAAATTGATGACGTGGCGGCCGCGGCGGGCACGGTAGGGTATGAACTGATGTGTGCCCTGGCACCGAGGGTGCCGGTTGTGACGGTGTAACGTATGTTCGCCGGGTGGCGCTAACGCTTACCCGGCCTACGTTCGAGGGTTTTGTAGGCCGGGTAAGGCGAAGCCGCCACCCGGCAAAAAAACCGCTACTCCGCTTCCTCTTCCATCGGCCTCAAACCGACTTTCCTTACCGCGTTATCTTCTTTCTCTGCTACCGTCCAGATCATCCCGGCAAACTCTACCTGATCGCCCACGACCGGGGCAGCGCCAAGCCGCTGCTGGATGATTTCGCCCAGCGTTTGCTGGCTATCTCCGTCTTCAGCACCTTCATCCAGGCCGTAAATCAGCGCCACATCGGCAAACCTGGCGCTGGCTTCCAGAATAAAATCGCCGAAGAAACGCTGGTCCAGCGCCACCGGCGGCGACTGGCTGAACAACTTGCCCAGCGCGGGCAGGTCACGCTCGCGGCCAATCACGCAGAGAATATCCCCTTCGCGCAGGCGTGTGCTGCCGGTAGGGTGCAACAGGACATTGTCGCGGAACAGGGCGGCAATGCGCGTTTCGGCCGGCATGTGCAAATCGCGCAGCGAAGCGCCCACGCACCATTTGTCGGCGCTCAGCTGATAGACGAACTGCTCCCACGGGTTTTCCGGATGAATGTCGAGCCCCACCCGCGACACCGGCCAGCCCACGGGAGGGACCACCACTTTTGCTTTTTTCGCCGCCCACCCGAGGGACGTTCCCTGGAACAGCAGCGAAATCAGCACCACGAAGAAGGCCACGTTAAAGAACAGCCGGGCGTTATCCAGACCGGCCATCATCGGAAAGACCGCAAGAATAATCGGAACCGCGCCGCGCAGACCCACCCAGCTGATAAAGACGCGCTCGCGCAGGTTGAAGCCGCGAAACGGCAGCAGGCCAGCAAATACCGACAGCGGACGGGCGAAGAAGATCATCCACGCAGACAACAGCAGCGCCGGAACGGCGATGGGCAGCAGGTCCGATGGGGTAACCAGAAGACCGAGCACCAGGAACATGCCGATCTGCGCCAGCCATGCCAGGCCGTCGAAGTTCTGCAAAATGGCATGGCGGTTGCGAATAGGGCGGTTGCCCATCAGGAACCCGCAGAGGTAGACGGCGAGAATGCCGCTGCCGTCCAGCGCTGTGGTAACGGCAAAAATGAGAATGCCGCCGCTCAAGGCCAGCAGCGGGTAAAGCCCCGCGGGCAGCGAGATGCGGTTGATCATCTGCTGTAAGAGGTATCCCCCCGCCAGGCCAATAACAATCCCCAGCCCGAACTGCTGCAGGATATGCCACGCAAACATCCAGCTGAGCCCCGTCTCGTGCTGCTGGATCATCTCAATCAGCGTGATGGTGAGAAACACCGCCATCGGGTCGTTGCTGCCGGATTCAATCTCAAGCGTGGAGCCAACGCGTTCGTTAAGCCCTTTACCGCCGAGCAGGGAAAACACCGCTGCCGCATCGGTTGAGCCCACGATAGCGCCTATCAGCAACCCTTCCATGATATTGAGATGGAAAAGCCACGCGGCCATCATTCCGGTGAGGCCGGAGGTAATCAACACGCCAACCGTCGCGAGCGACAGCGCAGGCCCTAAGGCCACGCGGAAGGAGCTCGCCTGAGTGCGCATCCCGCCGTCGAGCAGGATCACCGCCAGCGCCAGGTTACTCACCATGTAGGCGAAAGGGTAGTTATCGAAAGGGATACCGCCAATGCCATCAATGCCGGCCAGCATGCCGATGGCGAGGAAAATAACAAGAATAGGTATGCCGAGACGCGATGAAAATGAACTTAATAAAATACTGCTGGTTACAAGGACCGAACCCAGAATGAAAAGGCTGATTATCGCTGCGGCATCCAATGTTCTCTTACTCCCACCTCAATGTTAACGCTGTTACTAAAACCCTAACATATTAACGACGGCAACAGCGTTTTATTAAGGGGGTATAACGGCTTTTTTATGCCTTTATGACAGGATGGCCGCTGATGGTCAGCCGGGAGCCGGAATCATTATGGAGCAGGGAGGCGTGCGCCCCCAGCGCCAGGGTCACGGTGCGCTGCTCATGACCGAAGTCCAGACCGGCGATCACCGGAATATCCAGCCGCGAGCGAATGAACTCAACCATGGTTTCCAGGGAGTAACCCGCGTCATAGTCATTCGGGGCAGAGCCGCTGAAGCTGCCCAGCACAATCGCGGACTGGCGCTCAAGAATACCGGCATGATAGAGCTGCAACAGCATCCGTTCGACGCGGAACGGATGTTCGTTGATATCTTCCAGCACCAGAATGCCGTTTTCAATGTTCGGCATCCACGGGGTGCCGATGAGCGAAACCAGCATCGCCAGGTTGCCGCCCCAGAGCTGACCTTCGCATTCCCAGTGCGGTCCATTCCCCTGCCACTCCACGCTGTAGGTGGGATTACGCAGCGCGCGCCAGAAATGTTCCACGGTGAACGCTTCCAGCTCCGGCGCGCCGAAGTTCCCGGCCAGCATCGGGCCGCTGAAGGTGATGACGTTATGCAGCGCCAGCAGCCCAAGCTGGATGACGGTGAAATCGCTGTGGCCGCATATCAGCAGCGGATCCAGCTGCTGACGCTCCGCCAGGCCCTGCCAGTCAATGCTCTCCAGCAGCCGGCTCGCGCCATATCCGCCGCGCACCGCCAGCACTATCCGGTTTTCACCCTTCAGGTTCACCAGACTGTTGATATCATTCAGCCGCTGCGCTTCGGTACCGGCAAAACGCTGCTGGCGGCGGGGGATAATCGTCTGATTTTCTACCTGGTGGCCCGATTCCAGCAAACGCTGAACGCCCCGCTGCGCCGCGTCCTGGTTAATGCAGTAGCCCGACGGCGCGATGAGATGAATCTGAGACATGGCAATTCCTTGCTGAATGAGAAACTAATTGTCTATATCATGCCGCGTATACGCCGCCTGCTTCAAGGGGCGGCGCACCGCGATGACCGGCTATAAGGATAGATGACGTGAAATTGAGATGGTTTGCTTTTTTGATTGTGTTGCTCGCTGGCTGTAGTTCAAAACATGATTATCAAAACCCGCCCTGGAACCCGGAAGTGCCGGTGAAGCGGGCGATGCAGTGGATGCCGATCAGTGAACAAGCCGGGAAAGCCTGGGGCGTCAGTCCGCGTCTCATCACGGCGATCATTGCGGTGGAGTCCGGCGGTAACCCCACGCTTGTCAGCAAGTCGAACGCGGTGGGGCTGATGCAGCTTAAAGCGTCAACGGCGGGGAGAGAGGTATACCGCTACATGGGCTGGAGCGGCCAGCCGTCGACCAGCGAGCTGAAGAACCCGGAGCGCAACATTTCAATGGGCACGGCCTATCTGAGCATCATGGAGCATGGCGTGCTGAAGGGGATTCAGGATCCGGAGGTCATGCAGTACGCGCTGGTGGTGTCTTACGTTAACGGCGCCGGCGCGTTGCTGAGAACCTTCTCCTCTGACCGCAAAGAGGCGATAGAAGAGATTAACGGCATGGACAAAGACGAATTCTTTGAGCATGTGGTGAAAAATCACCCGGCACCACAGGCGCCTCGTTATATCTGGAAAGTGCAGAAAGCGATGGATGCCATGTAATGCCGCAGACGGGCGGCGGTCACGCTGCCCGATGTTTTTTAAAGAACTTTATTTGCGCGTTCGCGCGCCTCCCGCTCCAGGGAGTAGATAATGCGCTGCAGTTCGCGCTCTGCGCCAGGACCGACGTTGAGGAAACGGAAGCTCAGACGCGGCGTGGTGATCGTTTCATTTTTGCTGTCCACGACGGTGCGTTCGCTGATGGCAATCAGCTGTGCATCGAAATAAAACCGCCCCCAGCCCCCCATATCCAGCTCGATTTGCGTGAACCGCATGCCCTCTACCAGTCCGTCAGGCTTCGGCGTATCCATCAGCGCGCCCATACCGCCCAGCGACAGATCGAAGAGACGGAAGCGAATCTCTTTTTTGTCCGGCATTTTGGCCTTGCAGAAGTAGGCGGGGTGAAGCGGGGCGCTGATGCGGAAATATTCACGACGCTGGACAAACCAAAGATTAGTGGGAAGCGGGGTCACAAAGGCCGGCAGCCCCTGGTATTCGCTCAGTTCCAGTCGCGACAGGACAAACTCCACTTTGGCGCCCTGCGTTTCGGCCATCACGGCGATATTCTCCGCCTTCAGCGCCGCGCGGTTTTCATACTCCTGACTGCCTAAATCAATCACCAGCCGCTCCTGCGAGGCGTCAAGGATCTTACTGATGAACTGATTATTCGACCAGCTGATGCGCAGCGGCACTTCACCTTTTTGCAGGTCGCGTAATACCCCTAATACAGCCAGCGGATTTTGCTTGAGGAACTGCTCACTGTAATGACTCACGCCGGATGGCTCCTTGATAGATGACAGACTGTCTTAGCGTTATCGGCAATCTGCAATGAAACTTAATACAAACCGGTGAGTTTTTTTTGCCTGTTCAGGCAAAGATAAGTCGGTGACAAGAAAATGATTTTCCGGCGATGACCTATACTTAAGTTAGCTGTGCAGAAGGTTTTCTGCACATGCGTTAAACCTGCAAGAGGGCATCGCTATGGGTATCATCGCCTGGATTATCTTTGGTCTTATTGCTGGCGCTATCGCGAAATTGATCATGCCGGGAAACGATGGCGGCGGCTTTATTTTGACCTGCGTACTCGGGGTCGTTGGTGCGGTTGTGGGCGGCTGGCTGGCGACGATGTTTGGCTTCGGAGGCAACATAAGTGGTTTTGACCTGCACAGTTTTCTGGTCGCTGTCGTGGGCGCCATTGTGGTGCTGGGCATATTCAGGTTACTGCGACGAGCATAAGATAACGTAAACGGCTCTCTGCGGAGGGCCGTTTTTTTACCTGAGTATTGATTTGTTAATGTAAATGATAATAATTGTCGTTCCGTATTGCATCTGACAACAAGACGACATTATGACTCCCTCACGTTTTATGCTTTGCGCCCTGGCAGGCGCCATCACGCTCGCACTGCACGCTCCGGCATTCGCCGAAGAATCCACTATCGTCGTCACGGGCGCAGAGCAGGGCAGCGCGCTGCCGGCCTGGACGAACAGCGCCACGAAATCGGCCGTAGCTGAAAGTAAAACGCCGCAGGTCATCACGACCCTCTCTGCGCCGGAAATTGACAAGCGCCATGCGAATTCCGTGAATGAAATCCTCCGCTATGCGCCGGGCGTTTCAACCGAAGTGCGGGGAAATACCTCCTACATGAGCGAATATAAAATTCGTGGCTTTACCGTCGACCAGGAGTTCTACAACGGGCTGCAGTTACCCTATAACGTCACCGGCAATACCAAAGCGCGCATCGATCCGCTGTTGATTGACAGCGTTGATATCCTGAAAGGCCCCTCATCGGTTCTCTACGGCGGCGGCTCGCCGGGCGGGCTGGTGAATATCCAGAGTAAAAAGCCGCAGCGGGAAGCGCGAACCGAATTCGGTTTTAACACCGGCAACCGCAACCTGAAAGAGGGCTATCTCGACTCAACCGGGCAGATTGCCAACAGCGACTGGAACTACCGCCTGCTGGGGAAAGCGACGGAAAATGACGATCAGCCGCACACCACCCGGTATGAAAACTACCTGGTTGCCCCGTCCGTCACCTGGCAACCCGACAGCAAAACCCGCCTCACCCTGGATGCGCTGGCGCAGAACTCCCCGAGCCTGACGCCGTCTAACCCGCTTCCGATCGCCTACCTGCGCTCGACATACGCGGGCAAGCGCGATTACGCCGGTGATGAGTGGAGCGGGTTTAAGCAGCGTCAGTGGATGCTGGGCTACAGCTTTGAGCATGAGTTTGACAGCGGCTGGGGCTTTAACCAGAAGGCGCGCTATTTCGACGTCGACACGCACCAGCGCAGCGTCTATGCAACGGGCACGGGAAGCGAGGTTTATCAGCTCAACCGTTTTGCCTACACCACCGATGAAGATCTGCAGAGCTTCAACATCGATAACCAGGTGACCAAAACCGTGGCGCTCGGTGACTGGCAACACCATCTGCTGGCCGGGTTTGACTATCAGAAGCTGAACTCCCATTTCCACTACCGTTACGCGTCGACCACGCCGGGCATGGATATGCGCAATCCTGACTATTCGCAAATCAGCGAAAGCGCATTAGGGCTGTATACCGCTCAGAAAAACCGTCTGAGCTATCAGCAGAACGGCTATTACCTGCAGGATCAGGTGGAGTTTGGCGGGTTAAATCTGCTGGCCAGCCTGCGTTACGATGATTATCGCTCCGTCACCACCAATTATCTGCAAAACGGTGATAAGGACTGGGTCTCTCAGGATCGCGTCACCAAACGTCTGGGCGCGCTTTACGCCTTTGATAACGGGATTTCGCCGTTTATCAGCTATTCCGAAGGTTTTGCGCCGGTGTCGCCGCAGGGCACGCTCGTGGCGAAAGACGTCAAACCGACCACCAGCAAGCAGGTGGAGGGCGGGGTAAAATATCTGCTGGCCGACTACGCCACTACCTTTACCGCCTCGGTGTTCAACATCCGTCAGAAAAATGTCGTCACCTCCGATCCGGGCTTCCTGAACTATCGTCAGACCGGGGAAGTGGAATCCAAAGGGGCGGAACTGTCTGCCATCAGCCGCCCGACGGACAACCTGACGCTGATTGCCAACTACGCCTACACCCACGCGATCAATACGGAAGATGACAAGTACAAAGGTAAACGTCCAACGCAGGTGCCGGAGAATGCCTTCAACCTTTGGGGGGATTACACCTTTGAAAACACGCCGCTGAAAGGGCTGATGCTGGGCGCGGGCGCACGCTACACCGGGCCAATGGAAATCTCACCGGCTAACGATGCGGGTAAACTGGGCGGCAGCACGCAGTACGATTTGTCGGCATCCTACCGGATGGGCGAAATTCTGCCTTCGCTGGCCGGGCTAACGCTTAAAGCCAGCGCGCAGAACATCACCAACAAAGAGACGCTGACCTGCTACGACGCGACCAACTGCTGGATTGGGCGGGACAGAACGTATCAGCTTGGGGCAAGTTACAGTTTCTGAGCAAGGCCCTGTTAGGGCAAAAAGTAGGCCGGGTAAGGCGTAGCCGCCACCCGGCAATACTCCCTTACTGCGCCGAGGCTTTCACCGGCGCCACCTCGTCATTCGCCGCAGGCCGATTCTCCGGCACGCTGTCGCACGGTTTCTCTTTCGGGCAGACCCGGTCCAGCATCTTCAGGGTCACGCCGTTGCTCCAGCCGAAGCCGTCCTGCAGCGGATACTCACCGCCGCCGCCGCCCGTACCGGTGGTCGACACGTCATACTTCTCGACCAGTTTCTTTTCCCGGTCATAAGTATGCTGAACGTTCTTCAGGAAGCGCCAGGTCACATCCATTGAGACCTTCTCTTGCCCGTAATTCTGCAACCCTTCCGCGGCCACCCATTGCAGCGGAGCCCAGCCGTTTGGCGCATCCCACTGCTGGCCGCTGTTGACGGTGGTGGTCGCTATCCCGCCCGGCTTCAACAGACGAGAGGAGGTTGCCGCGGCGACTTTTTCGGCACGATCCTGCGCCGCCGCCTTGACGTAAAGCGGGAACAGGGCCGCCGCCGTGAGCTGATTGCGTACCTTCTTGCTCTTCAGGTCGTAATCGGCGTACCAGCCCTCTTTATCATTCCACAGGTGGCTCTCGATGGCTTTCTGACGCGCGGTGGCCAGCGTCTCATACTTGCTTGCGCTGGCGGCATCGCCGCTCTCCTGGCTTGCCCGTGCCAGCAGTTTTTCCATCTTGAACATCAGGGCGTTCAGGTCCACGGGCACAATGCTGGTGGTCCGGATGGTGCCAAGTTTTTGCGGATCGTCCATCCAGCGGGAGCTAAAGTCCCATCCCGAGGCCGCGGCGGAACGCAAATCACGGTAGATCTCGGTTGCCGGTCGGTTTGGGTTACTTTTCGCGGTGTTCACATCGTCAAGCCAGGACTCCGGGCGCGGGGTGTCGCGGTCGTCCCAGTAGCGGTTGAGGACAGCGCCGTCATCCAGTTTCACCACGCGTTTGTTGGCCTGGCCCGGCTGCAGGGCATCGACGCCGTCCATCCAGTAGGCATACTCTTTCTCCATCTGCGGACGATATTTCTTCAGCGCGTCGCTGTCATGGGTCGCCAGCAGTTCAACCATCAGTGAGAAAAACGGCGGCTGGGAACGGCTCAGGTAATAGCTGCGGTTGCCGTTGGGAATGTGGCCGAAGGTGTCGATCTCATACGCAAAGTTATCCACCATGTCGCTGATTTTGTCCCAATGATCGCTCTCAGCCAGGCCCAGCATGGTGAAATAGCTGTCCCAGTAGTAGACCTCGCGGAAACGACCGCCGGGCACAACGTAGGGCTTCGGTAACGGCAGAAGGGAATCCCATTTGTTGCTGGCTTTATCGGTAGTGCGCGTCAGTACGGGCCAGAGATCGTCAATGTGCTCACGTAAACTTTGTCCAGCAGGCGGAACATATTTTTCCCCTTCCGCAGGGAGCGTAAAGTTCATCTCGACAAAGTGGCGTAAGTCAAAGCTGGACTGCGTATGCTGCATCCGGTAGTCCGCCAGAATCATCAGCGGGTCGCTTTTGGGGACGGCATCCGCAAAGGTTTTCTGATCGGGAAACAGTTTGGCGCTCTGCACGTCGTTAAACAGAGGGCCAAGTAAAATATCGGGTGAGGTTGTCTGGGTTGCGGGGTTATCGTCGGCATAGCCCAGTGTCGTTACGCCGAGCAGCGCGCCGCCTAACGCAAGGGGCAAAAACGCGGGGCGTAGTGTACGAGGTCTTATCATCAGTTCGTCTCCTGTCTTCACTAAACAGCGTGACCGCTGTTGTCAATCACCTGAAAACCTTAGACGAATATTGCCCGCTTCGCGTTAAATATTGCCGCGCTTTCAGACCTCTTCCGCGGTCTGGCTGGCTTCCCGCAGCGTGCCCGGCGCATGGCCAATGATGCGCTTAAACGCCCGGCTAAATGCCGCCAGAGAACCATATCCCAGCCGCAGCGCGACCGTTTCAATGGGCTGGTTTTCATGACGAATATACTGAATGGCCAGCCGCATTCTCAGCTCGCTGAGATATTTTGCCGGGGTGGTTCCCGTCGCCGCGAGAAAGCGTTCCGCGAATACGGAGCGGGACGTGCCTGCTTCTTTTGCCAGATCCGCCACGCTCCAGTTCAGCCCTGGCTGCTGGTGCATGGCGTAAATGGCCCGGCTCAGGCGCGGGTCGCGCAGCACCTGCACCCAGCCGGTGGCTTTGCCACAGCCGCCTTCAACCCAGCCCCGCACAATTAATGCCGCCACCACGTCGGCCAGCCGCGCAAGGATCCCGGCATACCCGGCCTGACGCGCCGCGGATTCCCGCTCCATCGCCGCCAGCAGCGGATGAATTTCCGGCCAGGTGGACATCAGCCGGCTAACCATCATCACTTCCGGCATCGCCTTGATCAGCGGCTGCATCCCGCCCAGCTCAAAATCCATGCACCCGCTAAAAATGAGGGTGTTCTCGCTCTCAGGGCAGGGCTCGCAGGTAATGGCGCAGACCGAGCTGCAGATAGGCTCGCTCGGGAAGGCGTTGACCGGGGTAAGGGTGGCCTGCTCGTCAGAGAGCAAAGCGTGGGAATTCCCGCCGGGAATAAAGAGGGCGTCGCCGCCGCTCAGTTCGAACGTTGCGCCGCTCTCCATGCGCAGCAGGGCGCTACCGTGGCTCACAAAATGGAACTGTGCCCGGCCGGGAGCCTGATGAAACGCGACGCCAAAGGGCGCGCTGGCTTCAATCCGCCGGTATTTCACGCCTGACAGGCGCATGCCCCGTAAAAGTTCGCTGATCAAATCGGGTGACTGTACGGTCATGGCGCAACTCCGGACGAATAATCAATAAGTGGAGATTATATGTCATAGATCGTCCAGGGTGAACCTTCTATTCTTTTGCGACAGTAGTCACATTTTTATAACGGGAGATCAACAGATGAGTTCATGTGTCGCGGCGAGCGAGGCGGTAGCGCCTGCAAAACCCGCCTGGCGGGCCGTCTATTCACTGGGGCTGGGGGTATTTGGTTTGATTACGGCAGAATTTCTGCCCGCCAGCTTGTTAACACCCATGGCCGCGAGCCTGGGCGTGACCGAGGGGATGGCCGGACAGGCTGTCACCGCCACCGCGCTGGTGGCGCTGGTCACCGGGTTGTTGATCACCCCGGCGACCAAGAGTATCGACCGCCGCTGGGTACTGATGTTTTTCTCGGTGCTGCAAATTATCTCCAGCCTGCTGGTGGCCTTTGCGCCCAACCTGCACGTCCTGCTCATGGGGCGTCTGCTGCTGGGGATAGCCATCGGGGGATTCTGGGCCATGTCGACGGCGACAACGATGCGTCTGGTTCCGGCGGATAAAGTGCCGAAAGCGCTGGCGGTAATCTTTTCCAGCGTATCAATTGCCACGGTGGTCGCGGCCCCGCTGGGCAGCTATCTGGGCAGCCTGATCGGCTGGCGCAACGTCTTTATTCTCTGCATTCTGCCGAGCATGCTGGCGCTGCTGTGGCAGCTCTGGGTGCTGCCGTCCATGAAGCCGGAGAGCAGCGGTAGCCTGAGTACGCTGTTCCGCGTGCTGCGTCGTCCAGGGATGATCGGCGGCATGCTGGCGACCATTCTGATCTTCAGCGGCCATTTCGCTTTCTTTACCTACCTGCGTCCGTTCCTGGAGACGGTGGGGCAGGCGAGCGTGGAGACCATTTCTCTGATCCTGCTGGGCTTTGGCATCGCCAACTTTGTGGGCACCTCCGTGGCCGGGCATCTGCTGGCACGTAATCTGCGCCTGACGCTGGCGCTGGTGCCGTTTGCGATGGGCGTTCTCGCGCTCATGATGGTCGCCTTTGGTCATCTGGCGATGCTGGACGGGCTGCTGGTCGCGCTGTGGGGCTTTGCATTTGGTCTGGTTCCGGTGGGCTGGTCAACCTGGCTTGCGACCACCGTTCCGGATGAAGCCGAAAGTGCAGGGGGGCTGCTGGTGGCCTCAATCCAGCTGGCGATAAGCGCCGGTGCGGCCGGAGGTGGGGCGGTATTTGATCTTAACGGTGCCAGCGGCGTGTTCGCGGGCAGCGGTTTGCTGCTGGTGACGGCGATGGTGATTGTGTTTATGGGTGTGAAAGTGAAAGCGGAGTGATTTTTTAGCCGGGTGAGCGTTCGTGCCACCCGGCCTCAGGTTTATAGCCCTTTCTTATCCATCAATACCGCCAGATCCACCAGGCGGTTAGAGAAGCCCCATTCGTTGTCATACCACGCCAGGATCTTCACCATATTCCCGCCAATCACCAGCGTGGAAAGCCCGTCGATAATCGAGGAGCGCGGGTCACCCTGGTAATCGCTGGAGACCAGCGGTTCATCGCTATAGCCCAGAATGCCTTTCAGAGGCCCGCTGGCGGCCGCGTTGCGGAACGCGTCATTCACCTCTTCGGCGGTCACGTTGCGGCTCAGCGTCACGGTTAAATCGACAATCGACACCACCGGCACCGGCACGCGCAGGGAGTACCCGGTCAGCTTGCCGTCCAGGGAGGGGATCACTTTCCCCAGCGCTTTCGCCGCGCCGCTGGAGTAGGGCACAATCGACAGCGCCGCCGCGCGGGCGCCGCGCAGATCTTTCTCTGGCTGATCGTGCAGCGCCTGGCTGTTGGTGTAGGCGTGCGTCGTGTTCATCAGGCCATGCTCAATTCCGAACTGCTGATGCAGCACCTGAGCGGCCGGTGCCAGACCGTTCGTGGTGCAGCTCCCGTTGCTCACCACCGCGTGCCGGGCGGGATCGTACTGGTCATGGTTGACGCCCATCACAATCGTCAGGTCGTCGTTCTTCCCGGGGGCGGAAATGATGACGCGCTTAGCGCCGCCGTGGGTGATATGCACCGCCGCTTTCTCCCGCTCGGTGAAGAAGCCGGTGGCCTCAATCACCACGTCTACCCCGGCATCACGCCACGGGATATTCGCCGGGTCGCGTTCGCTAAATACCACGATCCGCTGGCCGTCTACCTGCAACGCACCGTCACCCGCTTCAACGGGCGCGGGCAGTTTGCCCAGAAGGGAATCATGCTTCAGCAGATGGGCGAGGGTTTTACTGTCCGTCAGATCGTTAATCGCCACAATCTGCAGATCCGGGTTGCCCAGCGCCGCGCGCAGGACATTACGTCCGATACGGCCGAAACCGTTAATACCGACCTTAACCATGGTGCACTCCTTATCTCTGTTGTCTGGAGTCACTGTAGGCGTCGGGCCGGCTGGCGTAAATGACAAAAAAGGATCAGATTACGCCATGTTGCGGCAGTGAAAGCGCTGGCGGTATTCGCCGGGCGTGAGGTGAAGCTGTTTCTCAAAGATGCGGCGTAAATTAATGCTGGTGCCAAATCCGCTTTGCTCCGCAACGCGCTCAAGGGGATCGCGGGTTTGCTCAAGCAGCTGGCGGGCGGCGGCCAGTCGCGCTTCGGTCACGTAGCGGGCAGGCGAGACCCCGGCCTCGCGGGTAAACACGCGGGTGAAGTTACGCGGGCTCATCGCCGCTTTCTCGGCCAGGTTCTCCACGCACAGATCGGCGGTGAGGTTCTGCAGGATCCAGCTTTGCACTTCGCCTATCGGCCCTGCGGTGCCCGGCTGCTGCAGGCTGTAGCGGCTGAACTGCAGCTGTCCGCCGGGACGTCGCAGGTACATCACCATATCCTGCGCCACGTCGCGGGCGAGGGTAAATCCGTAGTCGTCCTCCACCAGCGCCAGGGTCAGATCAAACCCGGAACTCACGCCGCCGGAGGTCCAGATGGGGCCATCCTGAATGTACAGCGGGCCGCCTTCGACCTGGATTGACGGGTACTGGGCTTGCAGGGTCTCCAGCAGCCGCCAGTGGGTGGTGGCGCGCCGACCGTCCAGCAAGCCGGTCTGGGCCAGCAGCATCGCGCCGCCGCAGACAGAGGCGATCCGCCGGGCGTGCGGCGCAGCGAGGTGCAGCCAGTCCACAACGGCTATGCTCTCCTGCTCGTTCATACCGCGTCCGGTGATGATAATGGTGTCCAGCGGTTCGCGCGGATCCAGCTCCGGCAGGCGATAGTCCGCCAGCAGGTTCAGACCAGACTGGCCGTGGATCACCTGGTGAGGCTGCGTGGTGGCGATGATAATCCGGTAGCGGGGATGCGCCAGCCCTTCCGGATGCAGCCGGTTGGCCTGCATCAGAATGTCGGCGATACCGGCGGCTTCAAACAGCATGCCGCCGTCGGGAACGATAATCAGGATCTTCTTCATGTCCTGAAAAGTACCTTTAACACAGAATAAGTCAAGCGTGCCCGCACTTCACGTTTCTGGCAAAGCAAAGCGATTTAAGTTGTTTGTGATTTCAGGCGTAATCCCCGATCGTCAGGGCACTGTCTCTGGCGAAACGGCGTCTGAAGGAATGGGTAAACGAAGCTCCCTCTATTTACATCCGCAACAACGCAATCAAATTCACCGCCTCGCGTCGAGTTTCTTATGGCGAAGCGAACTGCCCACCTGGCTGTTAATGTTCACGATTTATGCGGGCTGGTTTGCCACGCTGGCGTTCTGGCAAACGCTCGGCCTGCTGCCCGCCACGCTGCTGCTGATCGGGTTTACCGCCTGGTATATGTCCCTGCAGCATGAGCTTATCCACGGGCATCCCACCCGTTTTGCCTGGCTTAACCAGCTGTTCGGCACGCTCCCGCTGGCGGTCTGGTATCCGTATGGCCTCTACCGGGATTCCCATCTGGCCCACCATCGGTACGATAGCCTGACCCATCCGGTGGATGACCCGGAGTCGTATTATTTTACCGAGGCGAGCTGGGCGCGCTTTTCCCCCTGGCAGAAGCGCCTGATCCGGGCCCGAAATACCTTTGCCGGGCGGCTTCTGCTGGCGCCGCTGCTGGATATCGTCCAGACGCTGGGCAGCGCCGGGGCGGCGTTTCGTCATTTTCACCTGCGGGCGATGACGATGTGGCTGGTTCACATCACGCTGCTGGCGGCGCTTTTCGCCTGGATGACGCACGTCGGTTTTTCACCCGTCTGGTTTGTGCTGGCGGTCAGCTATCCGGCGCTGGCGCTGACCAAGGTGCGATCGTTTCTCGAACATCGCGCAGCGGACGATCCGCTGGCGCGCTCCGTCATTAACGAGGCCGGGCTGTTCTGGCGGATACTGTTTTTAAATCTCAACTACCATTCAGTACACCATGATTTACCGGGGGTGCCGTGGTACGGGCTGAAGGCGATCTACCAGCAAAACCGGGAGGCGTACCGGGAGCGAAACCGCGGTTTTCTCGTCAGGGGCTACGTTGAATGGCTGCGCCAGTTCTGGGCCAGGCCCGTCGACGTCACCGTTCACCCCGGAAAACAACAGGAGGAGGGATATGAGTAACCTGCTGGCGTTTCCCATGTATGCGGTGGATCGCGCCGACACCCGCGCGCTCTGGCTGGCGGTAAAGGGGCTGCTGGCTGCGCGCGGTGTGCCCGTCGAAGATGTCCCTGGCTGGCCGGAGTCCGATCTGCTCACCCACTGGCGACAGCCTGGGCTTGTTCTCAGCCAGGCCTGCGGTTATCCGCTCGTCACGCAGCTTCCGGACGTGCAGGTCGTCGGCTGTTTTCACTACGCGGCCCCGGGCTGCGAAGGGTTCCACTACCGCAGCTTTCTGGTGGTGCGCGAGGAGGATCGCCACCTCACGCTGGCGGATTTTCGCGGCCGACGAGCGGTCTGTAACTCTGCGGACTCGCAGTCCGGCTACAATGCGCTGCGAAAAAAAGTGGCGCCTCTGGTGGCTCAGGAGCCGTTTTTCGCGCAAACGTTCTTTAGCGGCAGCCATCGCCAGTCGCTGATTGATGTCAAACGCGGGGCAGGGGATATCGCGGCCATCGACTGTGTCACCTGGGCACTGCTGCAGCGTCACGAACCGGAAAGCCTGACGGGTCTGGCGGTCATTGACCGTACCCCTCTGACGCCAGGGCTGCCGCTCATTACCTCGCCCCGCACCTCGCCTGAGACCCTGAACGCCCTTCGCGATGCGCTCCACGCGCTGGTGAGTTCGCCGGAGCACCGGGCCGTTTGCGACGCGGTGCTGATCCGCTGTTTTAGCGTGGTGACGCGTCAGGCCTACGCCTCATTGCTGGCGTGATAGATCTCCTGCGCGTCGGTAAAACAGCGCAGCGCCAGCGAGGAGACGGGTTTTTGCCGGCGCATAATCAGGCCGACAGGGGCCTCGATATCCGCGTCGGCGATGGGGACGATCCTGAAATGGCTGTTCAACTCTTCCAGCCCGTTGTTCAGCGGCATCACGGCACAGCACACGCCGCTTTGCACCGCCTGGATGATCTGGAACGTGGAGTCGCTCTCGAAAACGGACCTCGGTTCAATGCCAGCAGACTTAAAGCTGGCCTCCATATGCGCCCGGTAATGCATCCCTTTGGTCAGGAACCCCAGCGGAAAATCCGTCAGATCGCGCCAGGTCAATGTCTCCTGGCCGAGCTGGAAATGGCGGACGTCGTGCAGCAGGCCCATCTTCGTTTTGGGAAGCTGGATAATATCGAACAGGCTGGTGTCGATGCTGTTGAGATAGCAAATCCCCAGCTCAAGCTGATTGCGGCTGACGCCGTCGGCAATCTGCGCGGAGGACATGGAATAGAGGCTATAGGTCAGTTCCGGGTATTTTTGCGTCAGCAGGCGAATAAAGATCATCGGATCCACGCTCGCCAGCGGCACCATCCCCAGACGGAGTTCGCCCACCACCTGACCTTTGCACAGCGCGGCTTCCGCCTGTAGCCCGTCATGTGCAGCCAGCAGCGCGCGGGCCCACGCGAGGATGCGTTCACCCTCCGGCGTAAACCCTTCAAAGCGCTGCCCGCGCACAATCAGTACCAGCCCGAGCTCCTCTTCCAGGCTGCGGATGCGCATGGAAAGGGTCGGCTGAGTGATGTTGCACTGCGAGGCCGCCTTGCCAAAATGGCGGGTCTCGTCGAGCGCGATTAAATATTTTAACTGTTTAATATCCATCGTTTTCTCTGCGCGATCGACTTACAGCATGCGGATCTCTTTTGAGCGCAGGGTGATGCGAACCGGAACGGATTTATACGACGGCGTACCGCTGTCCTTATCCAGATAATCAAGCGGTACCAGCACGTTGGCCTCCGGATAATAGGCCCCGACGGTCCCCGGCGCGATGTTGTACGCCACCACGGTAATGTCTTCCAGACGCTGTCCGTTGCCGGGCAGGGCGGTTTCGATATCCACGCGGTCGCCGTGGTCCAGCCCTGACTGCGCCATATCCTCTTCGTTCATAAACAGCACGTCGCGGCGACCAAACACGCCGCGGTAGCGGTCGTCCAGCGCGTAAATGGTGGTGTTGTACTGGTCGTGGCTGCGCAGCGTGATCAGGCGCAGGACGTGCTCACCTTCACCGCTGGCGTTCTCGTGTACGCCGTCGAAGACCGAGAACATCGCTTTTCCCGTCGCCGTTGGCCAGAGACGTTGCGTTGGCGGCAGCGGCATACGGAAGCCGCCGGGAACGCGGATCCGCGCGTTATAGTTCTCAAACCCCGGAATGGTCTGCTCGATCAGATCGCGGATGCGGTCGTAATCCTCAACCAGCGTCATCCAGTCCACGCGGGTATCCGGCAGGGTGGCTTTCGCCATGCCCGCGACGATAGCGGGTTCTGACCGAAGCAACGGGGAGGCGGGTTTTAGCTTGCCGGATGAGGCATGGACCATCGACATCGAGTCTTCAACGGTAATGGACTGGCGGCCGGTGGCCTGAACATCCAGCTCGGTACGGCCAAGACACGGGAAAATAAAGGTCTCTTTGCCCACCAGCAGATGGGTACGGTTGAGCTTGGTGCCGACGTGGACGCTCAAATCCAGGGAGCCCATGGCTGGGAACCCGCGTTCATGATCGGGCATCGCCACCGCAAAATTACCGCCGAGGCAGATGAGCGCCTTCGCGCGGCCGTCGATCATCGCCTGGGTAGCCTGCACCGCGTCATGGCCGTGGTGAGACGGTGGCTCAAAGCCGAAAACCTCCTTCAGACGGTTCAGGAAGGCCGGCGTGGGTTTCTCGCTAATCCCGACGGTACGGTTCCCCTGCACGTTTGAGTGGCCGCGCAGCGGGCATATTCCCGCGCCGGGCTTGCCGATATTCCCGCGCATCAGCAGCAGGTCCGCAATCAGGCGGACGTTGGCCGTCCCTTTATTATGCTGGGTAATGCCCATCCCGTAGGTAATGATGGTGGCATTCGATTTCGCATAGGCCTCAGCCACCTGTTTGAGCGCCGCCTGGCTGAGACCTGACTCGCGCTCAATGTCGTCCCAGCGGGTTTGCGCGATATCGGCGGCAAAGTCCTCAAAGCCCTGAGTATGTTCGACAATAAACGCGCGATCGAGCACGTTACCGCGTGCGGCCTCCATTTCGAGAAGGTGTTTGGCAATCCCTTTCAGCGCGGCGGCATCACCTCCGGCCTTCACCTGGAAATAGGTCGAAGCGATATCTGTGGAGCCGTAAGTCGCCATTTCAATCACGCTTTGCGGGTCCGCAAAACGTTCCAGCGCGCGCTCGCGCAGCGGGTTAAAGACGATAATCGGCACGTTGCGACGGGCCAGCTCATGGAGGGTCCCCATCATTCGCGGATGGTTCGTACCGGGGTTATGGCCGATGGAGATCACCAGCTCCGTCTTATCGAAGTCGTCCAGCGAGACGGTCCCTTTCCCAATCCCAATCGAACGGGGCAAACCGACGCTGGTGGCCTCGTGACACATATTTGAGCAGTCGGGGAAATTGTTGGTGCCGTATTCGCGGGCGAACAGCTGGAACAGATACGCCGCTTCGTTAGAGGCGCGCCCGGAGGTATAGAACTCGACCTCGTTCGGCTCGAGCCCGCGCAGTACTTCGCCGATGCGTTGAAACGCCTCGTCCCAGTCGACGGGGCGGAAGGTGTCGCTCGCACGGTCATAGCGCAGGGGATGCGTCAGTCGCCCGTAGCCTTCCAGCTCAAAGTCCGATTTTGCCAGCAGCGAGGAGACGCTGTTTTCAGCCAGAAACGCGGGGGTGACGCGTTTGCTCGTTGCTTCCCAGGTCACCGCTTTGGCACCGTTTTCGCAGAACTGGAACGTCGATTTGTGTTCTTTATCAGGCCACGCGCAGCCCGGGCAGTCGAAGCCGTCAGGTTGGTTAGTGCGCAGCAGCGTCGCGGGGGCGTCAAGGGTATCCATTTGGGTGCGTACCGCAATGGCCGTTGCTTTCAATGCGCCCCAGCCGCCAGCAGGGCCGTCATAGTGTCTGATGCCTGGCACCGAGCGTCTTTTCTTGTTCATACCCACTCCTGATTTGTTCAATCACACAACGCCTGAGCTCAAAAAATCACTGACGAGAGCAATAGGTGAAAGCAATGACGGCCGGATGGCAACGCACATACGGAACGGAAAAATGCCTTAACGCAAACTCTTTTTATTACAGTAATTTATTTGGGCTGGTGTTTAAATATTTAAAGAAATTATAACGAATTTTTATCATTTTAATAATAAATCTTATCTATCGTCCGGTAGGTGAGATAGATGGCGGTGAGCAGGAAAGTATGTAGCGCCAGTAAAATATCGAATGAAGCTGATGCGCTGGAGATATCGCCGCGATTCGCGGCTGGTGGGCTGCTGGAGGCATTTTTCAATTGAGAGAATGGCAGGAAGGTTTACTCACGCTTAATGAATAATAGATATAAGGTATACCTGACAGTGGAATTATTACGGCCTAAAATATACGCTTTTTTTGCGGCATGAAATTAACATTTTTCTGCATAAGTGAAATATTCTCACCCAGGCGATGAAGCGTCTTCAATATTAAAGATACCCTGTTAGTGCAACAAATAATTCATCAGGGATATATTCCTTTGCCATCAAAAAAACGCGAATTCTACTAATTATGGTAGTGGCGATAATAGCGTGATTGCGTTAATGAAGTGGTTCTCTTTTGTGTTTTTTAATATATAAAACATGATGTTATGTGGTTTTGTGGTGGAGGAATAAGAAAGGATGGGCGTTATCGTTTTTTATCATAGGATTAATCCTATAATTTTCCGACTGCTTCATTTACCAACAGTTACGCGGCGGTAAATATTGAATTGATACGAAGCTCATGTAAACTTGTTTACCGTTTGTCAAAATATGTCAGGAAGACACTGGGCCTTATTCTGAAAGGCTCGTGCGGTAGCTATGCCCTTAAAGTAGTAACGCCCCGAAAATATCCTGGCTATTTTAACAATAACACTTAAGTCAAACTTCATCCCCTTATCTCCATCATCGAAATATCGCTACGGAAAAGCATATGAAAATGCGCGTACTGTTTTCACTTCTGTTTGTAATGGCGGTGGCGGGCTGTAAAGCACCGCAGAAACCTGTGATCAACGACGATACGATCGAGACCAGCCAGGTCAACGGCGTCACCTTAACCCACCGTCACGCTGTGACGCCGCCGACGGAGTTCACGCCGGTTAACGAGCCGTATCGTGCCATGTATCCAGCCTCTCTGATGAGCCGTCCTGACTTCGGCGGTAAAGTTATCCGCACTCTTGATACCGGAAAAACGTACGTGGTGCTGGGTCAGGTTGAACACTACTGGATGGCGCTTGCCGATGAAGGTAACGAGCAGCTGATTGGTTACGTTCCGATGCGCGCCGTTATCAAGGCCGACCAGTACGACGCCGCCGTGCGTAAACAGGCCATTCGCCATAAGACGCGTAAAAAAGCGACCTGTGTCGATGTCGACGGCAACAGCAAAGCCTGCAAAGACAGCGCTAACGGTACCTGGATCCTGAACTAAACGGCTTTCATGAGCGCATTTTTATGAATAATAAAAATTTTCATAGGCTGTGGTTATTCTTTTACGCGATGATTTTCGCGCTGATCGGTGGTTGTTCGTCGTCTTCACACAGCGACCCCTCCCGCTACAATCTGCAGTTTCAGGCTCATCCACAAATCAATGAATCTGCGCCGCTTAAGGTTCGGGTGCTGTTGCTGAAATCCGATGCGGATTTCATGTCCAGCGACTTCTACTCCCTGCAGAACAACGCGTCAGCCACGCTTGGCGCGAATCTGCTGAACAGCGATGTGTTCTTCCTGATGCCGGGACAGCTGTCAAAAACTCTCAGCGGGCAAAGCTCGCCGGAGGCTCGCTACATCGGCGTGATGGCGGAGTACCAGGTGCTGGATGGCAAAAAATGGCGCGTTTCACTCCCTCTGCCCGTGCCTGGCGAAAATCATATCTACCAGTTCTGGAAATGGTCCGCCGATGAACTTCAGGCCAACGTTTTTCTCGACGTGAACGGCATTCGGGTCATCAGCCAGTAACGCGCTTCTAAACAGGAAACACATCATCATGACGAAAGCAGAAAAGGTCGTCTGGACCGAAGGCATGTTCCTGCGTCCACACCATTTTCAGCGGACTGAAAGCTATCTGCTCAACCATGTTCGTGAATGGGGCGCGCTGCAGCGATCGTATCTCTGGGGCTTTCTCGACGTTGAACTGGATGAAGCGATGCTTCGTCAGGGATGCATTGCCCTGAGCTACTGCAGTGGGCTGCTGCCGGACGGCACCTTTTTCCAGGTGCGCAACGGGCGTAACGGTCCAGTACCGCTGAAAATTCCTGACAATCTCACCAACGAAAAGGTGGTGCTCGCACTGCCGGTTCGTCGTGGCGAGAGAGAAGAGGTGATTTTCAGCGAAGAGCCATCCTCGCTGGCGCGCTTTATCGCGTTCGAGCAGGAGGTGGAGGACGATAACGCCATGTCGGTGGGGGATGCTACCGTCCAGTTTGGCCGCCTGCGTCTGACCCTGATGCTCGAAAAAGACCTCACGGCGGAGTGGACCGCCATCGGCGTGGCGTTTGTGACCGAGAAGCGTAACGACAACCACGTGCGGCTCGACAACAGCTACATCCCGCCGATGCTCAATGCCAATAACAGCCCGCAGATCTACAGCATGATCAACGATCTGCACGGCTTACTGGTGCAGCGCAGCCAGCAGATTGGCGGCCGTTTGCGCCAGCCCGGCCGCTTTAACACCTCTGAACTGATCGAGTTTACGCTGCTGTCGCTGGTTAACCGTCATCTGGGCGAGGTGTCTCATTTAAAAACCCTCCCGCTGCTGCACCCGGAAACCCTCTGGCGCAGCTGGCTGCCGTTTGCCACCGAGCTCGCCACCTGGACGTCGCAGCGTACCGCCGAAAGCGTGCTGCCGATTTACGATCATGACGATCTGGCGAACTGCTTCAGCAAGCTGATGCTGATGCTGCGTCAGGGGCTGTCGCTGGTGATGGAAGACCACGCTATCCAGCTGCCGCTTAACGAGCGCTCTCACGGCCTCAACATCGCCACGGTGCCTGAAACCAGCATGGTGCGTGAGTTCGGCTTCGTGCTGGCGGTCAAAGCCAACGTGCCGGGCGAACACCTGCAAACCCATTTCCCGGCGCAGATGAAGGTCGCACCGGTGTCGAAAATCCGCGATCTGGTTCAGCTTCAGCTGCCGGGCATTATGCTGCGCGCCATGCCGGTTGCACCGCCGCAGATCCCGTGGCATGCCGGCTACAGCTACTTTGAGCTCGAAAAGGGCAGCGAGCTGTGGCACGAGATGGATAAGTCCGGCGCATTCGCCCTGCACCTTGCGGGGGAGTTCCCGGGGCTGGATATGGAGTTTTGGGCCATCCGTAGCCCGACAGAATAATAAAGCGAGCGCTTAATATGCAGGAACGACAGGATACCGGCAGCGATGCCGCGTTCACCGGGGCCAGTAGCAACAATCAGCTGGTGGCGGCCGCCAATCCGCTGCTCAATGCGATTCCGCAGATCCGTCATTCGGTATCGCACGACGACCAGGTGGCGTTACGCCAGCGCCTGATCGATGAAATTCGCCGTTTCGAAGTCCGCTGTCAGCAGGCGGGGCTGCCCTACGAAGTGATCGTCGGGGCACGCTACTGCCTCTGTACGGCGCTTGATGAAGCCGCCGCGCTCACCCCCTGGGGCAGCAGCGGGGTCTGGTCAAGCAACGGCCTGCTGGTGACGTTCCATAACGAAACCTGGGGCGGCGAGAAGTTCTTCCAGCTGCTGGCGCGCCTGTCGCAAAACCCGCGCGAGCACATTCTGCTGCTGGAGATGATCAACTACTGCCTGCTGCTCGGCTTCGAAGGACGCTATCGGGTGCTGGACAATGGCCGCACCCAGCTTGAGACCATCAAGCAGCGGCTGTGGCAGATGATCCGCGGCGTGCGCGGCAGCTATCCGGCGCCGCTTTCTCCCCATCCGGAAGATCGCCCTGTGCTGCGCAAGCTCTGGCGGCCGATGGTTCCTCTCTGGGCCTGCGTGGCGCTGGCCGGGTTTATCGCCTGTCTGTTTTATATCGTGCTCAACTGGCGTCTTGGCGACAGCACCAACCCGGTGCTGGCGAAGATTTACCAGTCCCAGCTGCCGGAAACCACTATTCAGCAACCGGCGCGTCAGCTTCCGGCAGTGCTGAACCTGCGCGGCTTCCTGAAACCGGAGATCGAGGCTGGCCTCGTCGCGGTGAAAGACGAAGCGGATCGCAGCGTGGTTATCCTGAAAGGCGACGGGCTGTTTGCCTCTGCCTCGACCGTCGTGCGCGACCGCTATGAACCGGTCATCCACCGCATCGCGCAGGCAATGAATAACGTGAGCGGCAAAATTCTGGTGGTGGGCTACAGCGACAACGTGCCGATCCGCAGCGCGCGCTTTGCCTCTAACTATGAACTCTCTCTGGAACGCGCCCGCTCGGTACAGAAAATGCTGCAGGGAAGCCTCTCTCAGCCTGGCCGCGTGAAAGCGGAAGGGCGGGGCGAGATTAACCCGGTGGCGCCGAACACGACGCCTGAAAACCGCGCCCGTAACCGCCGTGTGGAAATTACTCTGCTGGTGTCGCCTGAAAATACCCAGGCCGAGCTGAACGGATTGCCGCAAGGAAACTAAGGAATGCTGACGACTCTTCTTTCCATACTGACTAACCGCATTCTGTGGAGCTTCCTCGGCGTCACGGCGCTGGCGGCGGTGATCTGGATGATTGGCCCGCTGTTGTCCATCGTGGACACCCGGCCGCTTGAATCTGAACAGAACCGCATCATCAGTATCGCCGTGGTCTATCTGCTGTGGGCGCAGGGCCACATTCTGCCGCGTCTTTATAACGCCTGGCTGAACCGCAAGCTGATGGACAAGCTCAATGAGAACACCACCTGCCCGGAAGCGGCGGATCCGCAGAAGCGACTGAACAACGAGGAGCAGATCCTCGCCAGCCGTTTTGATGAAGCCGCGCAGATGCTGAAAAAAGCGCACTTCAGCAAGGCGGGACAGGGCGCTCAGTGGACGCAGCGCTTCAGCACACAATACCTCTATCAGCTGCCGTGGTACGTCATTATCGGCGCGCCGGGTTCCGGTAAAACCACGGCGCTGGTCAACTCCGGGCTGCAGTTCCCGCTGGCCGACCGTTTCGGTAAGACCGCCCTGCGCGGCATTGGCGGCACGCGCAACTGCGACTGGTGGTTTACCAACGAGGCCGTGCTGCTGGACACCGCGGGTCGCTATACCACCCAGGAGAGCGAGCAGGTGCAGGACGCCGGGGAATGGCTGCAGTTCATGGGGTTACTGCGCAAGTATCGCCGCCGCCAGCCGATCAACGGTGTGATCGTCACCATCAGCATTTCTGACCTGCTCACCCAGTCAGCCGAGGCGTCCCGCCAGCAGGCGGTGAACCTGCGTCAGCGTCTGTCCGAGCTGCATGAACAGCTGGGGATTCGCTTCCCGGTCTACGTGATGGTCACCAAGGCCGACCTGCTTAAAGGCTTCCGCGCCTGGTTTGCCGACTACGATAAAGCGCAGCGCGACCAGATCTGGGGCTTCACGCTACCGTGGGAACAAACCAAACACGCCGATTACGACCTGATGGGCAATTTCCAGCAGGAGTTTTCTCTGCTGCAGCAGCGCCTCGACGCCGGGCTGCCGGAAACCATGCTCAAAGAGCATGACGCGAAGACCCGCGCCGAAGCGTATCTTTTCCCGCAGGAGTTCGCCGCGCTGCGTCCGCTGCTGGCGGATTACCTCAGCACGGTCTTCGCCCGCTCGAACTTCGAAACCGAGTTCTCTCCGCGCGGGATCTACTTCGCCAGCGGGACGCAGGAAGGCATGCCGTTCGACCGCGTGATGGGCGAACTGAACCGCGCGCTGTCGCTGCCGGAAGGGGCAGAGAGCGATAACTGGGATTCGGTCAGCAAAGAATCGCCAATCCCGGGCGCAAAAGGCCAGAGTTTCTTCATCAAGAACCTGCTGCAAAACGTCATCTTCCAGGAAGCCGGGATCGCCGGAGAAAACCGCTGGTGGGAGCTGCGCAACCGGGCCGTGATCTGGTCTGGCTATGCGGCGCTGCTGGCCCTGCTGGTGATCCTGGGTGGACTGTGGCTCACCAGCTATGCCAAAAACAAGGCCTACCTGGAAGAAGTGGATGCGAAAGTTCCGCTGCTCGACCAGCAGAGCAAGGCCTTACAGAACCAGACCCAGCGTGACCTGTTCGAACTGCTGCCGCTGCTGAATAGCCTGGTGGATCTGCCGAAAAGCGACGCGTTTGATGTGAACGATCCGCCGGTCTCCCGACGTATGGGGCTTTATCGCGGGGATGACGTCAGCGACGCCTCTCAGTCCCTGTATCAGAAAGCGCTGGATCAGATGCTGCTGCCTGCCGTCGCCATGCACATCACCACCTGGCTTCGCAACGACAACGGCAGCGATGTGGAATACAGCTACGAGGCGCTGAAAGCCTATCAGATGCTCTATCAGCCGAAGCACTACGACGGCAAATTCCTGCATTCGTGGGTAATGCTCAACCTGCAGCGTAACCTGCCGCAGAACGTCACGAAGGCGCAGCTGCAGCAGCTTGAATGGCACCTGACGCAGCTGCTGGAGCCGAAAATTCAGGCCTCGCCGTACGCGCAGGACGAGTCCCTGGTGGCGCGCGAAAGAGCGATGATCGGCCAGCAGCCGCTTTCAACCCGCGTCTACGGCCGCCTGAAGCGCCTGCTGGAACATGACGACAACCTGAAGCCGGTCTCCCTTTCCGACCTGGGCGGACCGCAGAGCGAGCTGGTATTTTCCCGCAAAAGCGGCAAGCCGGTGAGCGAAGGCGTTCCGGGTCTGTATACGCCGGACGGCTACTGGAAAAGCTTTAACGGCCAGATTGACAGCGTCACTACGGCGCTGCACGAGGACGACGCCTGGGTGCTGGGGGCCGCCACCGCGCAGGAAGATAAGCAGCAGATCGATAACGCCGTGCGCCAGCTCTATATGCGCGACTTTATCGCCAACTGGGATCGCTTCCTCGCCGACATCCAGCTCAATAACAGCGCCGACCTTTCCCAGCGCATCAACACCGCGCGCCTGCTCTCCGGCGCCAACTCGCCGCTGCGCCGTCTGGTGCAGAACCTGAGCCAGGTCCTGACGCTGTCACGCAATGCGCCAGCGCCGGAAGATGCGGGTAAAGCGCAGGATCAAAGCAACCGCGCCACCCGTACGCTGGAAGCCCTGTTCAGCAACAACGACGCTGCACCGACGCAGGCCGCGGTGGTTACGCAGGCACCGGAACAGCTGGTGACCGACCACTATGCGCCGATGATTGAGCTGGCGCAGCCGCTGGAGAAGGGCGGGAAGACCATCGTGTTTGACGATTTTCTCAAGCAGGTGGATGAGCTGTATCGCTACCTGACCGCCGTGCAGGATGCCGCCAACAGCGGCATGCCTGCGCCGGGCGGGGAGGCGATCAGCCGTCTGCAGGCCAGCGCCGGTCGTCTGCCGGGCGGGCTGCAAACCATGTTCAGCAACATGGCGGTAGGCGCCAGCAGCGATACCCAGCGTCGTGACCTGGAAAACGTGCGTAAGCGCATTAACGTTGAAGTGGGTGGTTTCTGCCGTCAGGCAATTGCCGGTCGCTACCCGCTGGTGCGCAGCGCCAGCACCGAGGTGACGCCGGACGATCTCGCGCGCATGTTTGCGCCGGGAACCGGGCTGATGGACGCCTTCTTCCGCGACAATCTGACCAACAAGGTGGATACCACGCAGGCCAACTGGCGCTTTATGCCGGGCATTGACGGAAAAACGCTGCCGGGAAGTGAAGGGCTGCTGAGACCGTTCCAGCAGGCCCAGTCGATTCGCGACGCCTTCTTTGCTAACGGCGCAACCTCGCCGTCTTTCAAGGTGACGGTTCGCACCGTGCGAATGGATAACACCATTCTGAACCTGACCCTGGACGTGGACGGTCAGCTGCTGCGCTACAGCCACGGCCCGCAGGCCGTGCAGATCATGAACTGGCCGGGGCCGGGCGGCACCAACCAGGTCCGCATGCAGCTGGGGCTGGCGAACGGCAGTACGGCGACGCTGGTCACCAACGGCGCCTGGGCGCTGAACCGCTTCTTTGATAAAGCGAGCACCAGCCCGGGGGCGGGTAGCCTTAGCCGTCAGGCCACCTTCAACGTCGACGGACATCAGGTCACGCTGGAGTTTGCGCCAAACAGCATTCGCAACCCGTTCCAGCTTCCCCGTTTCTCATGCCCATAACCGCAAGGACAGCCGTATGACGAATACCCCTGCGATGAACCGCTACAGCTGGTATGGCAAGTTACCCAGCGCCGGAGATTTTTTGCAGCGCCGCTTTCCTGACACCTTACAGCGCCAGTGGTCGCACTGGTTCCAGGTCGGTCTGCTGGCCTGGCAGCAGGAAGAGCAGCGCAGCGGCGAGCGCCCGTTTCAGAAAGCACCCGTCTGGAATTTTGTGGTACCGCCCATGCTGGGCAGCCAGATGATCCAGATGGGCTGTCTGCTGCCCGGGCGCGACAGCGTCGGCCGACAATACCCGGTTTGCATTCAGCTGAGCTTCGCCCCGTCAGAGTGGTCGACCAGCCTGCTCAGCCAGGCCGAAAGCTGGTATCAGCAGATTGGACGCCTGGGGCTGCACGCGGTGCGCAACAGTTTTTCCGCCTCGCAGCTCGACGAGATGCTGATGTCCATTCCGGCGCCGCAGCCGGTCGAGCCGCAAAAGCGCTCCGACATCCTGGATGTGATTGGCTACGACGAGGACGGCCAGAGCACGCTGGGCTGGCCTCAGGCGGCAGAGTGCTTTGACCCGCTGCGTCAGACCAGCTACTGGTGGACCAACCGCTGCGACGGATACCCGCTCTACACCCACGTGCACAGCGGTAACTTTACCGGGCAGCTTTTCACCCTGCTGTTCGATCCGGCAGGGGGCGCCCGTCCGGGGCGTCACGGTCTCTATCCGCCTATGTTTGAATAAGCAGGGATCTCATGAATATCGAAGAATTTCTCGCGCCCATAAGCCCCGACAACCCCTGCGGCGAAAACCTGGAGTACGACGCTGACTTCCAGGCGATGAACCAGGCAAGCCTTGGGAAAGCGGAACAGCAGTTTGGCGACACCATCATCCCGGCGGAGCCTGCTGACTGGAACACGGTCGAAAAATACGCCACCAGCCTGCTGACCCGCACCAAAGATCTTCGCGTCCTGCTGGCGTTAACCCATGCCTGGACCCGCCGTCGCGGGCTGGCAGGCTACGCGGACGGATTGCTGCTGGTGCAGGAGGCGATCGCCCGCTACTGGGAGCCGCTCTATCCGCTGCTCGAAGAGTATGGCGAAACCGACCCGTTCTACCGCATCAACGCTCTCGCCGGGCTGAGTGATAAATCCGACCTGACGGTCGCGGTACGTAACGCCTCGCTGCTGCGTTCAAACGGCGATGAAATTTCGCTGCGGGATGCCCAGGCGCTGCTGGACGGCAGTAAAACCGAATGCCCGGACTATCCCGGCGGGCGCCCGCGGCTGATTGACGAGCTGGCTCGCGGCGACCAGCCGGGGACCGCCGCGGTCATCGTCATTAACGAACGTCTGCTGGCCATTCGCGAGCTGCTCATCGGGCATCTCGGTGAAAGCGGCGTGCCGGAGATGGAGCAACTGCTGAAAACCGTGGGGCTGGTGGCCAGCGCCTGTCAGGTGACCGACATCAGCAAGCTGCTGCCGAACCGTGAGGCGCAGGCTGAACCCCAGACTGAGCAGCAGCCGACGGCTACGCAGCCCGTTCAGCCGGTGACCGACTGGCGCAGCGTGCAGGTCACCAGCCGCGCCGACGCCCAGCTGATGCTGGAAAAAGCGAAGCAGTATTTTGCGCAGTACGAACCGAGCCACCCCGCACCGCTGATGATTGAACGGGTGCAGCGGCTGTCAGAACTTAACTTTATGGACATTATTCGCGACCTGGCGCCAGACGGCGTTAACCAACTGGAAAACATCTTTGGGCGCCGCGAATAGCGCGTCCAGGCATTATGACGTCAGGCATGGAGCCTGGCGTTTCACCTTCACCGCGCATCTTTGATGGAGAACATCATGGCAATGAGTAACAGTGGGCAGAAATTCATCGCACGTAACCGTGCCCCCCGCGTGCAGATCGAGTATGACGTAGAGATCTACGGTGCAGAACGTAAAATTCAGCTGCCGTTTGTGATGGGCGTTATGGCCGATCTGGTCGGCAAACCGGTGGAAAACCTGCCGGCCGTCGACGAGCGTAAATTCCTCGAAATTGACATCGACAACTTTGACGAACGCATGAAGGCGCTGAAGCCGCGCGTGGCGTTCCAGGTGGATAACACCCTGACCGGCGAAGGTAAGCTCAACGTGGATCTGACCTTCGACAGCATGGACGACTTCCTGCCGGACGCGGTGGCCCGCAAGGTTGAGCCGCTGAACAAGCTGCTGGAAGCGCGCACCCAGCTCTCCAACCTGCTGACCTATATGGACGGTAAAAACGGTGCGGAAGAGCTGATCGCAAAAATTCTGCAGGATCCGACGCTGCTCAAATCCCTGAGCCAGTTGCCGAAAAATGACGAAAGCGCGAAAGGTAGCGAGGAATAATCGATGAGCAACCAGACTCAACAACACGAGCAGCAGGCGGGTCAGGCGTTCAGCCAGGATGAATTCAGCGCGCTGCTGAACAAAGAGTTCCGCCCGAAAACCGACCAGGCGCGTTCCGCCGTCGAAAGCGCGGTCAAAACCCTGGCGCAGCAGGCGCTGGAAAATACCGTCACCTTCTCGAACGATACCTACCGCACCATTCAGAACCTGATTGCCGGTATCGACGAACAGCTGTCACAGCAGGTGAACCAGATCATTCACCATGAAGAGTTTCAGAAGCTGGAAAGCGCCTGGCGCGGCCTGAGCTACCTGGTGAACAACACTGAAACCGACGAGATGCTGAAGATCCGCTTTATGAGCATCTCCAAGCAGGAGCTGGGCCGTACCCTGAAGCGCTACAAGGGTGTGGGCTGGGACCAGAGCCCGATCTTCAAGAAGATCTACGAGCAGGAGTACGGTCAGTTCGGCGGCGAGCCGTTTGGCTGCATCGTCGGCGACTACTACTTCGACCACAGCCCGCAGGACGTTGAGCTGCTGGGGGAAATGGCGCGCATCGGTTCTGCGGCGCACTGTCCGTTCATTACCGGTACCGCACCGGGCGTGATGCAGATGGAGTCCTGGCAGGAGCTGGCCAACCCGCGCGACCTGACCAAGATCTTCCAGAACACCGAATACGCCGCCTGGCGTTCACTGCGTGAATCCGAAGATGCCCGCTATCTGGGCCTGGTGATGCCGCGCTTCCTGTCGCGCCTGCCGTACGGCATTCGCACCAACCCGGTGGACAGCTTTGACTTTGAAGAGCAGACCGACGGCGCGAACCACAACAGCTACGCCTGGGCGAACGCCGCGTACGCGATGGCCGCCAACATCAACCGCTCCTTCAAAGAGTACGGCTGGTGCACCTCAATTCGCGGCGTGGAGTCCGGCGGGGCGGTGGAAAACCTGCCGTGTCACACCTTCCCGAGCGATGACGGCGGCGTGGACATGAAGTGCCCGACCGAGATCGCTATCAGCGATCGTCGTGAAGCCGAGCTGGCGAAAAACGGCTTTATGCCGCTGGTTCACCGCAAAAACTCCGACTTTGCTGCCTTCATCGGCGCGCAGTCCCTGCAAAAACCGGCCGAGTACCACGACCCGGATGCCACCGCCAACGCGCGTCTGGCTTCTCGCCTGCCGTACCTGTTCGCCTGCTGCCGTTTTGCCCACTACCTGAAGTGCATCGTGCGCGACAAAATCGGCTCCTTCCGCGAGCGCGAAGAGATGGAGCGCTGGCTGAACGACTGGGTCATGAACTACGTGGACGGTGACCCGGCCAACTCCTCCCAGGAGACCAAGTCCCGCAAACCGCTGGCGGCTGCGGAAGTGCAGGTGCAGGAGATTGAGGACAACCCTGGCTACTACGCCGCGAAGTTCTTCCTGCGTCCGCACTACCAGCTGGAAGGTCTGACCGTTTCCCTGCGTCTGGTTTCTAAACTGCCGTCGCTGAAGACGAAAGACGCGTGATAATAATTGCCGGCCCGCAGGGGCCGGCCATTTGTGCGTAAAAGCTTAACTTATTTCTGTCAGTGAATAAGGATATACGGTGAAATATATACTTTTGATCGCAACCAGTTTGCTGGCAGTTTCTACTCTGGCAAGCGCGGACGCCGGAAATTATAAATACCCTCAAGCGGAAGCGTTGCCTCAGGATGACACATCAAACTTCCAACGCGATCCGACGTTGTTAACGGGATACGATTTAAATTTGAGTGCAGATCGTTTCGCTAAAGCCTGGCTGTCGAAAACGAATGAACGTGAACGCATCAAGGCAAATATGTATCTTCTCGGCGTAGTCGACGCGTCTGAGGGCACGGCATGGTGCAAGGGCAGGCCTTTTTTGCCAAATACGCTACATGAGTTTCTCTATTCTCGTTTTGCGAACTTATCGAAACAACAAGGCGAGGAACGCGCTTCAAAAATCATCATTGACGGAATGAAAGAATTACGCCCGTGCAAAAAGGAGAGTGACAAATGAGACCATTATACGAACAACTAAAACGTCAGCATTACTCTTCAAATCATACCCGTGCGGGTTTTGCCTCGGGTGAACAGGTCTTCTCAGAAATTGGCTATGATTATTCAACGATTATCAAGCAGCAACCGGCATACGAAAATACCTGTGCGGTAAGAATGAGTCTGGCATTGTTAAAATGTAATGTTGAATTCACAGGGCGTTTACCCATAAAGTCGGGCCCCTATAAAGGAAAAACAATCGAACCCGGCGCAAAATTACTTGCGGATCAACTTTATAAATCCCATGTGTTTGGCAAGGCAGAAATCTTTACCGATCGCGAGGCGGGTGCGCGATCGATGTTGGGCCGAAAAGGCGTTGTTTTCTTCAATAAAATTGATGGGTATGGCGGTGGTCATATCGACCTTATCGAGCCTCTGAGTAATAATTCGTTTATATGTAACTCCGATTGCTTTCCGTACTGTCAGGAAATCTGGTTTTGGGAATTAAAATAATTTCATCCAGGCAGCTAAAGACAGCATTTCTTTTGCTCGCTTGCTTATGTTTTTCTGCTCGCGGCGATAACCCATACGTTGATTTTTATCAGCAGCAAACATACCGGCAGGTAGTTAAAGATTTTGTCCTTGCGCGCTGCCTTGCGCAGGTGGCAGATAAAGGCAGCCAGTTTTCTGCTGACGCCGCTCGCACTGCGAGTGCATTCATTGAGTGGATACCTTTTGATGCTGAAAATGGCACTGAGAAAATGGATGCGCTCATTGGAAAATATAAAGATCACATTAACGGGTTTCATGCTGAGCGAAAGCCCGACGTAAAAGGTGTCACGTTAAATTGTCTGCGTCTTTATCATAGTGACGAACTTAATAAACTTGTTCCTCAATTAATCATCGGAAATCCTGACCGCACCTGGATTCAGGATAATCCACAATAGTAAAAGACTTCACATTCTTTCCATTTATTCCGGGGGAATGTAAGACTGTCAAATGACACGGGTCATTTGATGTGAGGCAGAGGTAAAATATGGACGGTTTTATTCAGCCCCATGCTTTCCTGTTTGCCATATAAGTGCTTTTTCGAAAGCAATATTGTTCATCCACGAAGAGTAGATATTATGGCTATTGATATGTTTCTGAAGGTCGAGGGTGTTACGGGCGAATCGAAAGATTCTAACCACACCGGCTGGACTGATATTACCTCCTTCTCCTGGGGCGCTTCCCAGCCAGGTAATATGAGCGTTGGCGGTGGCGGCGGTGCCGGTAAAGTTAACTTTAACGACCTGCACGTTAACGCGCTGATCGACAAATCCACCACCGCTATCCTGAAACACTGCGCAAGCGGTAAACACCTGACCAAAGTTGAGCTGTCCGTTTGTAAAGCGGGCGGCCAGCAGGTGGAATACTCCCGCATCACGCTGGAAGATGTGCTGGTGACCTCTGTGCAGTACACCGGTGCTGACAATGGCGATACCGTTGGTGTGACCTATGCATTCCAGGCTGCGAAAGTGAAACAGCAGTACTGGGAGCAGACCACGTCGGGTGGTAAAGGTGCTGAAAGCAGCGCTGGCTGGAACATCAAAGAGAACAAAGAAGCGTAATTGCGCATGTGGCCGGGGAATTCTCCCCGGTCATTATCAACCTCAAGAGCCCTCAGGATTGGCGGGCATGATTATGCAAAAGTTATTCGGTGTGTTTGCAGTCACGTTAATGGTCAGCGCCTGTTTGTCTCATCCAGAACAATATCAGTCGCTTTCGGTAACGCTTAAAAATAATGAACCCTGCTTTGCTATCCCTGCTAATTCCGGGTTAGAAGCGCCGGTCACCAGCCATTCACCCACCATTATGAAACGCGCGGGAAATGAATGGAAAGCGGTATCGCCGCCGTCAACGTTTAGCCCTGAAGTGACGTTAACGACCCAACAGTGTCACCAGTGGCAGGGGATTGCGTGGCAAGCCGGAGAATATGATGTTGCTCTGAAGGTGTCAGGGAAAAACGATTCTATTCGCTATGCGGCCCGCTTCACCTTACAAGAAGGTCCCTCCGGCCAGTTTAAGCTTACGCAGACTGAATAGAATGTGTTAACCCCAAACGCCGCCGTTCTCGCCCCGAGAGCGGCAGCGTTTGAGCGCTAATCATACCAGCAGGAATACGCCATGCGATTCACGATTATTTCTACGAAACCCGGTCATCAGCCGCCGCAAAGCAGCTGTGATTTTTACGCCCCGGGCGGCACCATTGGGCGCGGTACGGATAACAATCTGGTATTGCCGGACAATGACCGCACCATCTCTCGTCTGCAGGCCATTGTTCACGTTGACGCTCAGGGCGAATGCCGCGTCACCAACCGCGGCAGCGTTACCCGTGTGGTATTAAATGACATTCCGCTGGAGCGGGGACGTCAGGTTGAGCTGCAGGATGGCGACATTCTCGGTATTGATGACTACCGTATCGAAGTGACCGAGCTTATCCACGATACGCAGCCGGTAAGCCGCATGGCGGCCAGCCTGCACCAGCAGGCGCGTCCGACCGTGGCTCCTGCGCCTGCGCAGCAGCCGAAACCGGCGAGTGCCGCACCCCGTGGAAAAGCCGAGCCGACCGCCGTGCCAACGGAGATCTGGGATAGCCTGATGCAGGAGTTTTCCATCTCCGACAGCATCTCCAGCAACCGTACAAAACCGCAGCCTGCGGCATCGCACGATCCGTTCTCCCAGCCTGCAGCCCCGGAGCGTAACGCCGAAGATCCGCTGGCGATGTTCAACGACAGCGATCCCACGCTCGAACGTAAGCATGTCGATCCGGACTCGCTGTTCAGCGACGAAGCGCTGTTTAAAAAAGAGAGCATTTTTGACGATGTTACGCCTTCCACGCTGGTGCCACCGGTTGAGACCCAGCCAGCCCCGAACGAAGAGGGGACGGATGAGCTCGATCCGCTGGCCCTGTTTGGCGGTAAGTCCAGCGCGCCAGCCGCGCGTAATGACGACCCGCTCGGGCTGATGGGCGGCGCGCCGTTAACCCATTCGGATGACGTGATTAACGAGAAGCCAGCCCCCGTGCCGGAACCTGAGCAGGAAGAGGACGCGCTGGCCGATTCTCCGCTGTTCGCCCCTGAGCCGCAGGAAGAAACGCGTGCTGAAGAGGAACCCGCGCGACCGGATTACGCTGGCTTCACCATGCCAACGCCACAGGCCGTTGCGCGCAGCAGCGCTCAGGCACCGAAGGGTCGCCTGCGCATCGATCCGGTCAATAACGCCGCCGCCCCAACCGCCACGGCAAACAGCGGTGAGAAGGGCGAAGTGCTGCAGGGCGAGCTGCTGGAGGCGCTGCTGGAGGGGATGGGGCTCAGCGAAATGCAGCCCGTTCCGCAGTTTGACCGTGAAAATATGCGTCAGCTGGGGCAGATCCTCGGCATGTTCTCCCAGGGTACTGTGGCGCTGCTCTCCTCGCGCTCCATTCTCAAGCGCGGCGTAAAAGCCGACATGACCATGGTGCTGGACGATGCCAACAACCCGTTCAAGCTGTTGCCGACCGGCAAAACCGTGTTAATCCAGATGTTCGGCACCCCGATGCCGGGCTTTATGCCGCCGACCAAATCCGTGCGCGACGCGCTGATCGACCTGCAGGCGCACCAGCTGGGCATGATCTCCGGCATCCGCGCCATTATTGCCGCGATGCTGCAGTCCTTTAACCCGGAACAGCTGGAAGAGCAGGCGAAGCAGAACGGCATGACCTCGCGTCTGGCGCTGCCGGGCAGCCGCAAAGCCGCCCTGTGGGACTACTTTGTTCGCAGCTATGGCGAGACGGCGGGCGAGATTGAGGACGACTTCCACACCCTGTTCGGCGAGGCCTTCCTTCATGCGTATGACATGGAGGTGAATCAGTACAAAGACTCACAGAGCGGATCGGAAGACAAATGAATATCGCAACGGCTTCTCTCTCCCGCCAGGGGACGCGCGCCAGCAACCAGGATCAGACGGGAGAAACCATTGGGGAACGTTCAGCCTGCTTTGTCGTCTGCGACGGCATCGCGGGGCTGCCGGGCGGCGAAGTGGCCGCCGCGCTGGCCCGCAACAGCATTATCTCCCGCTTTGATGGCGACAAACATCTTAATGCGCAGCATATTCGCGACTACGTGCAGACGGCGAATCGCACTATTCTCAGCGAACAGCAGGCCGTTCAGGACTATCGCCGGATGGGCACGACGCTGGTTAGCCTGTTCATTGACCGTGATTACGGGCTGGCCTACTGGGCCCATGCCGGAGACAGCCGCCTGTACCTGTTCCGCCGGGGATGGCTGTGGCATGTGACCACCGACCACAGCCTGGTGCAGCAGATGAAAGATGCCGGGCACCAGACCGACAACCTGAACAGCAATCTGCTCTATCTGGCGCTGGGAATTGAAAACGGCGGGCCGGAAGCGAGCTACAGCGACGTGGTGCAGGTTGAAGACGGCGATGCCTTTTTACTCTGCACCGACGGGTTCTGGCACGGCGTCAGCGAAGAGCAAATGAAGCAGTCGCTGCATATGGTGAATACGCCGCAGGAGTGGCTGACCTTAATGAACCAAATCATTCAAAAGAATGGCGAACAGGAGGGGAATGCCCAGGATAACTATACTGCCCTGGCGGTATGGATGGGCAACCCTCAGGACACCACTTTGCTGCACACCCTCTCTGATGCAGCACAATTTCTTCCCTGCGGAACTGATTAGACACACAAGGAACGATATGAAACTTTGGCTATCGGGTTTGGCACTTCTGGCGGCGACTTCTACCGCGCAGGCTGAAAATTTCCGCATCGTGCAGTCTCCTGCGCAGAAGCTGGATATCTGGATCGACAACATCAAAGACAACACGCCGCAGAGCTGGTGTAAGCCTGAGGTGGCGCTGCGCATTGTGGCGAACGGCAAGAAAGACGTCTCCGTGCTGGAGAACTTTGTGCCGCGTCTTGGCGCGCTGCTGGAACACCAGTGCAGTAAAGTCAATAAACTCAGCTGGACGCTCAACGATCCGGCGGGTACCACGCTGGCGCAGGGCACGGCTGGCAAAGCGCAGGACTGGGCGCTGGTGGTGAAACAGGAGCAGGCCGCGCCTGCTGTGACCGTCACCGCCACCCCAGCCAGCGGCGCGTTACTGCCGCCCGATCAGAACGTGGCTTCCCGCACCGTTGCCGCCGACCGTACGCCGTGGCAGGAGTTTACCCTGCAGGACGGCTGCCACCTGCGCACCTTCTGGGAAGGGGGCGCCTCTGCACCGGCGCTCTTCATTCCGGATTCTGACACCACCCGCTGCGGCAACGGCAGCTGGCTGAGCGGACACACCGTTGTGTCGCAGTCCCGCAACGGCGGGCAGAAAGAGATGGCGGTAACGTACATTCATGGCTTCCCGGTCACCGGGCTGAATCAGAGCGCCGACCCGGAAAACGCGCTGATCACCTCCGTCAACAAAGAGCGCATGGTATTCAGCACCCCAAACAGCGACCAGAGCTGGATGATCCTGCCTTACGACAGCGCCCTGAACAGCTGGAAGAGCAACGGCACCGTCGCGGTGGAGATCTCCCGTGAAACCGCCAGCGACGATGCAAAGCTGCAGGCGCGTATCGCCGCGGTGAAAAAAACCTGGAGCGCCTGGGTGGCACCCGGCACCCCGCTGAATATCGTTCTGATTGACACCCTGCGTCCTCAGCTGCGCGATCCGGCCGTTGGCGCATGGCGTGCGGCAAATTAAGGAATGGCGATGAATACGCTCTATCAACACCTGGCGGGTGAGTCGCTCAACGACGCGCTCGCGCGTCTGGAAGCAGAAATCAAAGCCCGTCCGGCGGATGCCGACCTCCGCGCCGCGTTCGTGCAGTTTTTAACCCTTAGCGGCAACTGGACGCGTGCCCTGACCCAGCTGAAAAGCTGGCTGGCGCTGAAGCCGCAGGCGAAACCCACCGTCACGCTGCTGGAGCAGTCCATTCAGGGCGAGCTGCAGCGCGCGCAGGTGATGGCGGGACAGGCGCGTCCGGCGATGCCTGAAACCCAGTGGCCGTGGCTAACCACCCTTGCGGCGGCGCTGAGCGAGGAGGGCGAGCGCGCGCAGGCGCTGCGTCTGGAAGCCCTTGAGCAGGCGCAGGCCACCCCCGGCCAGATTACCCTCGAAAACGAGGAGACGCAGGCCTTTGACTGGCTGATGGACGGCGATGCCCGTCTCGGCCCGGTATGCGAAACCATCGTCAACGGGCGCTATTTCTGGCTGCCGTTTAACGCTATCGCGGAGATCCGTTTCCAGGCGCCTGCCAGCGTGACCGACCTGGTCTGGCGTCACGCGCTGGTGCGCCTGACGGACGGGACGGAGCAGGTGTGCCAGATCCCGGCGCGTTACCCGTTTGCGGCCGATGCCTCTGACGCGGTTAAACTCGGGCGGACCACCGACTGGCACCCGCTCGATACTGACGGCACGCTGTATGAAGGCCAGGGCCAGAAGGCCTGGCTGAGCGAGCAAAGCGAAAGCCCGCTGCTGTCCTTAAGCCTCGTGACGTTTGCGACGGATGGAGCCGATGAGTAATCCCGCTGGCGAAGGCGATCTGCTGCGCAGCGGCTGGCAAGCCCGCAGCAAGCAGGAGAAGGTGGGGGCGCGCGACAAAATGCAGCCCTCGCTGCTCGATCGCCTCACTGATAACGACCCGGAAAAAAAGCGTGAGTCGGCCAACAGCAATCTGATCACCCACGCCGCCCTGCGCCGCAATGTGCTGCGCGATTTGCAGTGGCTGTTTAATACCATCAACCACGATGCCTCCGGCGATTTAAGCGCGCTACCGCACGTGAGCCGCTCGGTGGTTAACTTCGGCGTCGCGCCCCTGGCCGGGAAAAGAATGTCGGACATCGAATGGCACGACATTCAGCGCAAGCTCACCGAGGCCATCATCAATTTTGAACCACGCATTTTGCCGCAGGGGCTGCAGGTCCGCTGCGTGTCGGATACCTCCTCGCTGGATCTGCACAACGTGCTCTCCATCGAGATCAAAGGGCGTTTATGGTGCGTGCCGTACCCGCTGGAGTTTCTGTTTCGCACCGATGTCGATCTGGAAAACGGCCATTTTGAACTGAAAGATGCGGGGTAATCATGGAAAGTAAACTGCTCGAATACTACAACCGTGAGCTGGCCTACCTGCGCGAAATGGGGGCCGAGTTTGCCGAACGCTACCCGAAAGTCGCCGGACGGCTGGGCATGCGCGGCATCGACGTGGCGGACCCGTATACCGAACGTCTGATGGAAGGGTTCGCCTTCCTGACCTCCCGCGTGCAGATGAAAATGGACGCGGAGTTTCCGCGCTTCTCCCAGCGTCTGCTGGAGATGATTGCGCCGAACTATCTTGCGCCCACACCGTCGATGGCGATTGCGGAGATTCTGCCCGACAGCAGCCGGGGCGACCTGAGCAAGGGCTTCATCGTGCCGCGCGGTACCATGATGGACAGCCTGGCGCTGAAAAAAACCGGCGTGACCTGCAGCTATACCACGGCGCACGAGGTCAACCTGCTGCCGCTGAAAATCGACAAGGTCGAGCTGGGCGGAGTTCCCGCCGATTTGCCGCTCGCACAGCTGGGTCTGAGCCAGCGGGGGATCGGCAGCGCCCTGCGGATCCGCATCGCCTGCGACGGCCCGCAACATCTCGGGCACCTGGACTTCGACCGTCTGGAATTTTTCCTCGCCGGTCCGGATATCGAGGCGCTGAAGCTGCTGGAGCTGGTGATGGAGCACCACGCCGGGATCGTCTGTCAGACGGTCAGCCCGCAGCCGCAGCGGCAGCTGCTGGCGACGGACGCGCTGCGCCAGGAGGGATTTGAGCCTGACCAGGCGCTGCTTCCGGACGATCTGCGTAACTTTGACGGCTATCGCCTGCTGCAGGAGTATTTCGCGTTTCCGGCCCGTTTCCGCTTCATTAGCCTCAGCGGTCTGAGCACGCTCATCCAGCGCTGTGAAGGTGAAAAAGCCTTCGACATCTTCATCCTGCTGGATAAGTCGGATGAACAGCTGGAGCGCGTGGTCGATGCCAGCCACCTGGCGCTGCACTGCACCCCGGTCATCAACCTGTTCCCGAAAGTTGCGGCGCGGCAGAAGCTTAATGACGGTCAGCATGAATACCATCTGGTGGTCGATAACATCCGTCCGCTGGATTATGAAATCTACGCGGTAAAAAAAATCTATGGCAGCGCGGACGGCCAGCGTGATGACCAGACGTTTCGTCCGTTCTGGAGCACCTGGAGCGGCGATGCGGGCAACTACGGGGCCTATTTTTCCCTGCGACGCGAGCAGCGCGTGCTGTCCGAGCACGCCCTGCGCTACGGCACCCGTACCGGCTATATCGGCTCGGAGGTCTTCGTCTCGCTGGTGGATGAACAGCACGCGCCGTGGCAGGAAAACCTGCGCTATATCTCTGCCGAGGTGCTCTGCACCAGCCGTGACCTGCCGCTGATGCTGCAGCAGGAGCTCGGGGAGTTCATTATGGCTGACTCCATGCCGGTGAAATCCCTCACCCTGCGTAAAGGGCCGACGCCGCCGCGTCCGGCGCTGGCGGAAGGGTTCAGCACCTGGCGGCTTATCAGCCAGCTGCAGATGAACTACCTCAGCCTGATGGACAGTGACAATGAGGAGGGAGCTGCCGCGCTGCGCCAGCTGTTAGGGCTGTACGCCAACCTGGCCGAAACGCCCGTGGCGCGTCAGGTGGAGGGCGTTCGCCACTGCGTGCTGGAGCCGATTCACCGCCGCGTGCCTGAACCCGGCCCGGTGGTGTTCGCCCGCGGGATCGGCATTACCCTGACGGTGGATGAGCGAGCCTTTTCGGGGGCCAGTCCGTGGCTATTCGGCAGCGTGATGGAGCGCCTGTTTGCCCGTCTGGTCTCTATCAACAGCTTCACCGAGTTTACCCTGAAGAGTCAGCAGCGCGGCGAGATTGGCTACTGGGCGCCGCGCATGGGTAAAAGGGCGCTGATATGAGTGACGCCGCCACTGCACCGCTGCGCGTGCATCGCCTGACGAAGCTGCCGGACGCGTTCTGGCACGGCGTCCGTGAGACGCCCTGGCGCTACGATCTGTTTCAGCTGTTAAGGCGCATTGATGCCCAGGGCGGCGAGCGCTATCCGCTGGGCCGCGCGCCGCTGCCAAAATTTGAACCGCTGCGCATCGGCCAGCAGCCGTCGATGAGTTTTGCCCCGTCGACGCTGGCCAGGGTGCGTCAGCGGGAAGAGAGCGGGCTGCATGAGGTCTCTATCCTCAGCTTCGGCCTGTTTGGCCCGAACGGCCCGCTGCCGGTCCACATGACCGAGTACGCCCGCGAGCGTATTTATCATCATCAGGACACCAGCCTGAGCGCGTTTGCCGATCTGTTCCACCATCGTCTGGCGCTGCTGTTTTACCGCGCCTGGGCGGATGCGCAGCCCACCGTCTCGCTGGATCGCGCCGATAACAAGCGCTTTGAGGGCTATCTGGCGTCGCTGATTGGCATGGGCCAGCCGGGTCAGATGGACAACGGCAGCCTGAGCGCACACGCGCGCTTTACCCACGCCGGGCACCTGACCCGTCACGGGCGGGATCCGGAGGGGCTGGAGAAGATCCTGCGCAGCTATTTTAAGGCGCCGGTCAAACTGGTCAGCAACGTGCCGCAGTGGATGCCGCTCTCCGCGCGCGAGCAGGCGCAGCTGGGAGCAGGACGCCGCATGCCGCGCATGGGTGAGTCCGCCTTTCTCGGCGTCGCCGTCCGCGACGTGCAGCATAAGTTTCGCATCGAGATTGGCCCGCTGAGCGCGGAGGAGTACAACCGCTTTCTGCCGGGTGAAGCGTGGGTCACCGAGCTGCGCGACTGGGTGCGTCAGTACGCCGGAGTGGAGTTTGAATGGGAAACGCGGGTGATCCTGCGCGCAGACGCGGTGCAGGGCGCCACGCTCGGCAGTCATGGGCGATTAGGCTATAACACCTGGCTGGGCCTTCAGCCGCAGCCTGTCCCGCGCGGCGATCTGGTGTATCGCGCAGAGCGGTAATCCTTCCGTCTACCGAATCATTGTTAATGGAAACTAACATGTCAGAAATTAGCCGTGCCGTGCTTTTCGGCAAACTGGATACGCTGTTATTTACCTCTCTGGAAAGCGCCACTGCGTTCTGCAAGCTGCGCGGCAACCCCTATGTTGAGCTGGTGCACTGGCTGCATCAGATGATGCAGCAGCAGGATGGCGATCTGCAGCAGGTCATCCGCCACTTTGCCCTCGACGAGCAGCAGCTGACGCGCGATATCGTTGCCGCGCTGGATGTGCTTCCGCGCGGGGCGAGTTCCGTTTCCGATCTCTCCGAGCATATCGACAGCGCCGTGGAGCGCGCCTGGGTCTTCGGCTCGCTGAAGTTTGGCGTCAGCCGCATTCGCGGCGGCCATTTGCTGATCGGCATACTCAAAACCTGGAATCTGGCCAACGTGCTGAAAAGCATTTCGGCGCAGTTCACCCGCCTTAACGTCGAGGTACTGATTGAGCAGTTCGATACCATCTGCGCCAACAGCAAAGAGACGCAGCAGGCCGCTGCCGCCGTCGACGCACCGGCGGGTGCAGTACCGGCTGCTCAGGGGACGCTGGCCCAGTACGGTCAGGACCTGACCGCCCGCGCCCGCGAAGGGAAGATTGACCCGGTCGTCGGGCGCGACGAGGAGATCCGCCAGATGGTCGATATCCTGATGCGCCGTCGTCAGAACAACCCGCTGCTGACCGGGGAGGCCGGAGTCGGGAAAACGGCGGTGGTGGAAGGGCTGGCGCTGCGTATCGCCGACGGCGACGTGCCGGAGCCGCTGCAGAACATTCAGCTGTGGCTGCTGGATATCGGTATGCTGCAGGCCGGTGCAGGCATGAAAGGCGAGTTTGAAGCCCGTCTGCAGGCGCTCATTAACGAAGTCCAGTCCAGCGCCACGCCGATCATTTTGTTTATCGATGAGATCCACACCCTGATTGGCGCAGGCGGCCAGCAGGGGACCGGCGATGCAGCGAACCTGCTGAAGCCAGCCCTGGCGCGCGGCCAGCTGCGCACCATCGGCGCCACCACCTGGGCAGAATACAAAAAGTACATTGAGAAAGATCCGGCGCTGACCCGTCGTTTCCAGACGGTGCAGGTTCACGAGCCGGACGAAGCGAAAGCCATTCTGATGCTGCGCAGCACCGTGTCGCCGCTGGAGACGCACCACCAGGTGTTGCTGCTCGACGAAGCGGTCAGCGCGGCGGTGAAGCTGTCCCACCGCTACATCCCGGCGCGTCAGCTGCCGGACAAAGCCGTTGCGCTGCTCGATACCGCCTGCGCCCGCGTCGCGGTCAGCCAGAGCGCGCCGCCTGCGCAGCTGGAAGACTGCCTGCGCCACCTTGCCGCGCTGGACGTGGAAATTGAGATCGCAGAACGCGAAGCGCGCGTGGGGGCCGGTGACGCCGAGCGCGTAACCGCTTTACTCGCCGAACGCGACGCGTATGAGACAAAACGCGAAGCCCTGGCCCGGCGCTGGGAAGAAGAGCGCAGCCTGGTGCAGGAGATTATCCGCCTGCGCGCCGCGCTGTTCGCGGCGGGCGAAGAAGATACCGCCGAGCTGCGCGGCCAGCTGGCGGAGCAGCAGCAGGCGCTGAACGCCTTACAGGGAGACGAGCCGCTGCTGTTTGCCGCGGTGGATGAAAACGTGGTCGCCGCGGTGGTCTCTGACTGGACCGGGATCCCGCTGGGCCGGATGGTGAAAAACGAGATCGACGCGGTACTCAACCTTGCCGACACGCTGAACCAGCGCGTTATAGGCCAGCGTCACGGTCTGGACCTGATTGCCCGCCGCGTGAAAACCTCCCGGGCGAAGCTGGACGACCCGAACAAGCCGGTGGGCGTCTTTATGCTGTGCGGTCCGTCCGGCGTCGGTAAAACCGAAACCGCGCTGGCGCTCGCCGAATCTCTGTACGGCGGCGAGCAGAACGTCATTACCATCAACATGAGCGAGTTCCAGGAAGCGCACACCGTCTCCACCTTAAAAGGTGCGCCTCCGGGGTACGTAGGGTATGGTGAAGGCGGGGTATTAACCGAGGCCGTCCGCCGCCGTCCATACAGCGTCGTGCTGCTGGACGAAATTGAGAAAGCGCACCCGGACGTCCACGAGATCTTCTTCCAGGTCTTTGACAAAGGCTGGATGGAAGACGGCGAGGGGCGCCATATTGATTTCCGCAACACCATTATTATTCTGACCTCCAACGTCGGCACCGAGCTGATTAGCGCCATGTGCGCCGATCCGGACCTCATGCCGGAGCCTGAGGCCTTAAGCGGCGCGCTGCGCCAGCCGCTGCTGGAGGTGTTCCCACCGGCGCTGCTGGGCCGTCTGCTGGTGGTGCCGTACTACCCGCTCAGCGACGAGATGCTGGGGCAGATTGTTCGCCTGCAGCTTAAGCGTATTCAGCGTCGTCTGGAGGAGAATCACAGCATTATTTCTGAGTTTGACGACAGCGTGGTGGAACAGATTGTTCAGCGCTGCACCGAGGTGGAGTCCGGCGGCCGCATGGTGGACGCTATTCTGACCAACACCCTGCTGCCTCAGATGAGCCAGATCTTACTTACCGCCAGCCGCAGCGACGAGCAGTACCGACGTTTGCACGTCACCTGCGAGCAGGGCGAGTTTCACTGTCAGTTTGCCGCGTAATAATCATCAAGAGAACTGTAAAAGATGACGGATAATGATAACAATCGGACTGTCCCAAACGCGCTCCCGGTCGGGTACCGCTTCAACGAGTTTGAAATCAAAGAGGTGATCGGCGGCGGCGGTTTTGGCATTGTCTATCGCGCGTGGGATCACCAGCTCGAACGCACTATCGCTATCAAAGAATTTATGCCTTCCTCGCTCGCCGTGCGCGGCGACGACATGACCCTGGTGCTGCGCAGCGAGCGCTTTGGCAAAGCGTTCTCCGCGGGCCTGAACAGCTTTATCCAGGAAGCCCGTCTGCTGGCGCGCTTTAACCACCCGAACCTGCTGCACGTCCTGCGCTTCTGGGTACAAAACGACACGGCCTACATGGGGACGCTGTTTTACAGCGGCACCACGCTTTCGCGCCTGCGCGAGGAAAAGCCGGAGCTGATCAACGAGGCCTGGATCCGCCGCACGCTGCCGATGCTGTTCGGTGCGATCAAGACCATCCACGACGAAGGCTACCTGCACCGCGACATCTCTCTGGATAACATCCAGATCCAGGATAACGGCCTGCCGGTGCTGCTCGATTTCGGCTCCGCGCGCCGCACCATCGGTAACCTTTCCGATGAAACGGAAACCATGCTGCGCCCGGGCTTTGCGCCGATTGAGCAGTACACCGACGACAACGAAAGCGAGCAGGGCCCGTGGACGGACATTTACGCCCTCGGCGCCGTGCTGCGTACCCTGATTGTGGGTTCTCCGCCGCCGGTCAGCGTGGTGCGCTCGATTCAGGATACCTGCAAACCGCTGGTGGAAATCATGCCGCAGGGCTATTCCATTCCGCTGCTGCAGGCCATTGACCGCGCGCTGGCGCTGCACATGGAGGACCGTCCACAGTCCATCGATGAGTTCGCCGCGCTGATAGAGATGCCGGTCGCCGGGATTAACGACGTGCTGACGGCGAAAAAGCCCGGCACGATGCTGGTACCGGTGGAGGAGGAACAGCCGGCGTCGCTGCTCGACTGGCGTCGCTACAGGATCCCGGGCATGGTTGCCGCAGGCGTGCTGGTCGGCGTTGTCGCTGGCGCGATGCTGTTCAGCGGCGGCAAAGATGCGCCAGAGCAGGCTGCGCAGGCACCGGCAGAGACGCGTCCAACCGAAACCGCCGCGAACGCCCCAGACGTGAAGCCAGAAACGGTGAAGGTGAGCGAACCGGCGACGGCACAGCAGACGCCACCGCCTGCCGCGAGTCCTGTTGCGTTGGTCTATATCCGCATCCTCGACGGCGAAACGCTGAAAGTGAACGGCGAGCCAAAAGCGCTGCGCCCGGGAACCAACGGCTATGCATCGCTCAAGCTGCCGGCCGGTGAGGCGAAGATTGAACTGCAGGGCAACGGAAGAACGCGTGGCCAGACGCTGGATATTACCAAGCCGGGCACCTGGCTGGTGAATCCGTAGGAATATAAACAGGGGAGACTATGGAAGTGTACGATCTTCGAAGTCTTAGGCTTCATTCAAAGGAGTACGAGAAGATTGTCTCTCCTGTTTGTGCGTTTTGAATTTATTCCTAACCCGGAGGGTTGAGTTGAAGCCAATATGTGCTCCCCCATTTTTTTAAATAACAATAACGGGCGTACACAAAACAAGCTCGCTCATTTAAATAGCCATCTATGGTATTTCTGGGGAGGTATGGATCTTCTCGCAATATTGCTTTATTGCGTGAATTCAGTTCGCCAGCACAGAATTCCATTCATTTCTGACGCAAAAGCGTTTAGTGATTCGTTGAATTATTATGCAGGTGATGGTTTCAGCATTTTGGTCATGCTTTTTTTTGTGCTTGACTTACTTTTATTACTCTCTTTGTGTACTTCGGCCTGTTTATTCTTCAAGCGAAAGATCGGAGCGGTTAAACTTGCCCTCGCTCAGGAATTATTTCGCTTGATTTCATTCAGATGTTCGGTCTCATTGTTCCCTCTTTTAGTAAGTATGTTTGATTTTTCAAACATCTGGTTGAATGTAGGTTTATTTGTCACATCAGAGTCACTGAAAATCTACTCTCTTGTTTTTTGGATGATCAAGAGGGAAAAGCCCCTTTCTTGAATGACGCTTTATCACAGATGCAGAACCTCTTATCTGCATCGCATAAGCTAGATGGAATAAAGATTATGCTCAACCGAATTACCGTTCAGCTCCCGGTGGAGGGGCTTCTGTTCTGGAAACTGACGGGCC
>NZ_PUQF01000012.1:0-181499 GCF_003331015.1 Enterobacter sp. GER_MD16_1505_Eko_090
CTAGTCTAAAAACTAGTATTAAGACTATCACTAACTTAAGTGATACCAACTGTCTGGAGATTCATGGGGCCAGTCTACAATCTTCAGCACGACAAAAAGCGATTGATGATCTTCTTAGCTACCCGCCAGTTGATGATATCGATGCTAAAGCAAAAAAGATCAGACAGCAGATGACCCCGAAAGTCGTTATGGTCATGCCGGATAATTGTGTGAACAAGCAGCAGCAGGCTGCTCTGGTAGCTAAACGTTCGGAAGAAGATCGGAAGTTACAGCAATGGGTAGCACAACAAAGTTTGACGGAGCTATGTCGTCGTACTGGCAACTGCTAAGGGCCTTCCAACAACACCAAAGCGACCCCTTACCAAAATCAGGAGCATCATTTTTGAACCAATTTCTTAAAGCCCTACCTTTCATCGCAGGTTTGACGTGGTGCCATTCGCAACCCGCACAGGCCGACGAACAACGCTATATCAGTATCCGTAACACCGATACAGTCTGGACTCCCGGCAATATTTGTGTTTATCAGTTTCGCCTCGATAACGGCGGAAGTGGGACAGGTTTCGGCCAACTGAATGTGTCACTGGATTTGAAAGACAAAGCTGGCAGAACGCTCGCGCAGGGCGTCATGGAAGTTGGTCCCTTTGGAGAAAGCGACGCAACACGTTCACAGGACGCTTTTCTGGAGCATGAATGTGTTGAAGGTGTCAGTGCCGTTGAAATTTTGAAGGTAACTGAATTACATGCAGGTCATCAGACTGATCTGCCACTGTCCATCTTCGATCCGCAATATTACCAGCCATTGTCAGTATCAGTTGCCGTGAATTAATCGTCGCGGTTGGCTGAGACGGGCATCTGCCACACCTCAGCTACCACTCACTTAAAACATGCCAGGCCATGCCTCCTACGGGAAGCATGGCCTTTTTGTTTTCAAACCACTCATACGGAATCACCATGAATCAAACCACATCACCCGTCACCGCTTCACCTGTACCCGACAGGCAGCGTCTCAACTTCTGGCCCAAGCACTTCGGCAAAATCCCTCAGTGGATGCTGCTGGAGCCCCGCGCCTTCGCCTGGATGGATCGCCTGTGCGAATCCTACAACGGTGGATACTGGAATTATTACACGCTCAGCAACGGCGGTGCCTTCATCGCACCTGACAGTGAGGATAACTGGGCCATTTTCAACAAACTGAATGGCAACAGCGCGGAGATGAGAAGCGAAGCCGCTGGCATCGCCGTCTGCCTGCTGAACTGGAGCCACCACGCCTGCAGAACCGGCAGCCCCGCCATGAGCGAACACTACTATCGCCTGCGCGAATTTGCGCTGAGCCATCCTGAAAGCAGCGTCATCATGCACATAATCGACTGATGCCGGAGGACGTTATGGAAACGACTGCATTATCTCTTCCTCTTTCATCACACCGCACCATAAAACGCGCCCTGACGCTGATCGAAAATCACCTGCGTGAGCCGGGCGTGTCGTTTACCTCAGCATCACTCACCCGCGACTGGCTGCGGCTGAACCTCGCAGGGCTGGAGCGTGAAGTGTTCATGGTGGTGTTTCTGGACAATCAGAACCGGCTACTGGCACACGAAATGCTGTTTCACGGTTCCATCGCGAGCACGGAAATTCATCCCCGCGAAGTGGTTAAAGCCGCACTGCGGCACAACGCCGCTGCGGTCATCTTTGCCCACAACCATCCCTCCGGGTATGCCGAGCCCAGTGACGCAGACCGACGCATCACTGAACGGCTGAAAAAAGCGCTGGCGCTGGTAGAGGTGCGCGTGCTGGACCATCTGATTGTCGGCAGCAAAGAGATTGTCTCGTTCGCCGAACGCGGCTTGCCCTGAAGGAGGACATATGCATTCTCAACAATGGGGGCTTACGTGCAGTAAAACACCGAGCTTCGATGCCAGGCTGGTGCAGGAAGGCAACCGACTGCACTTTCTGGCGGACCGGGCAGGATTTACCGGCGACTTCAGCGACGATGAAGCACTACGCCTTGACCAAGCTTTTCCGCTGATAATGAAAAAGCTAGAGCAGATGCTTACAACCGGTGAGCTGAATCCTCGCCATCAGCAACGTGTTATCCTGAATCACATTGAACTGACCTGCGAAGCCGACACGCTTGGCTCGCACGGTTACGTTTACATCGCGGTTTACCCGACAACTCAGTAGCTCTCTCAAAGGAAAATCAATATGCCAACCTCAGCAATAAACCCGGGGCGGGCGGCATCGTGCAGCCTGTCACCTATAGCGCACTGGCGAACACTGCTTGTCTACCTGCTGGAAAAGCACTACGGGCTGGAATTAAACGATACGCCATTTTGCAGTGAGTCAGTAATCCTGCAACACATTGAGGCGGGTATTACCTTGGCCGACGCCATCAATTTTCTGGTGGAAAAATATGACTTGGTGCGTATCGATACCCATGGCGATACCTATTCAGAGCCAGAAATCTTCCTGACCGCCGCCGACATACTGAAGGCAAGTCACGCTACCGGATTAACGCAGCGTAATCTCGATTAAATTCTGCATAGCGAATTCCAGATTTACCTTTCTGCTGCTTTTCTCTTCTATCTAACAACGCATAATGCCTCTGCCATCACCGGCAGAGGCATTTGCCTATATGGATTTTTTGCGATGCAAACAAAACCTGAAGTGATTACCGAACATACTGAGCTGATTAACTCGACCAGCATCGAACGCATCGTCACCGGGCGTGATGCAGCGCTGCTGCAGATTGAACAGTTGATTCAGCAGCTCAACGCCATTTCCCAGCTCACTGCCGGAATCGGTGGCGGCAACGCTGCCGACTGGGCGATGAAGCAAGGACATCGCTATGACTGCTGGCTGATGGAAAAGCCGGAGAAAGCGATGCCAGCAATCACCCGCAATGTTGACCGCAGCCTGTGGCGCGACCTGATGCTGAAATCCGACATGCTTTCGCTAATGGATGCCCAGGCGCGTGACCAGTGGTATCAGAACCTCGAAGATGGCGACCTACCGGCCATCAGTGAAGCCAATATTCTCAGCACGTTTGAGCAGTTGCACCATAGCAAAACGGAGGTGTTTGAGCGGGGGATTATCAACGTTTTTAAAGGTCTATCGTGGGATTACAAAACCAACAGCCCTTGCTACTTTGGCAAGAAGATCATCATCAGCAACCTTGTAACGCACAACCGCTGGGGCTACAACCTGACATGGGGGTTTCGTCGCGACCAGTTGGCAGACCTAGAAAGGATGTTGTTCTTGCTCGATGGCAAAGCGATACCTGACAATCGTGCAAATATTTCCATTAACTTGATGAATCACATTCGCGATAACCCTGGCAAGGATGTTTATGACGATTCATACTTCTCCATCCGCTACTTTCAGAAGGGTACAGCGCATCTCACGTTCAAGCGCCCTGATTTAGTCGAGAAGATGAACGACATTATCGCTAAGCATTATCCGGACCAGCTCCCAGCTTCTACTAAACAGCGTTGTTAGGTGATGAAAAACGAGCTGAAAAAAATGAAAAAATGTTTTAGGCACCCTCTTAGGCACCAATGAAAAGTTGAATTGATAAATTAAGGATTTAATTCATTTAGTTAGCAAACCAATTCAGACTCCGCCAGCCCACCAAAATTCTCCATCGGTGATTACCAGAGTCGACTGATGAAGTCCTGAAAGCCCGCACGGCGCAAGCCCTGCGGGCTTTTTTGTATTTATCATTGTCCGAGAACATCCGGCTAAATCCGGTGATTATTGGTATACGTTTAGGTAAACGGTAGGATGTATACCTAAAGCTCATACCAATTCATGAAGGAGCGGCCACAGTGGCACGGACAACACGCCACCTGACCAACACCGAAGTTCTGCGTGCTAAAGCGCTAGAGAAGGATCTAACGCTGCATGATGGCGACGGGCTTTTCCTGATAGTGAAAACCAGTGGCAAAAAACTCTGGCGTTTCCGTTATCAACGTCCGGCAACAAAGCAGCGGACAATGATGGGGCTCGGAGCCTTCCCCGCCCTATCACTTGCAGATGCCCGAGGGTTAAGAGCGGATTACCTTGCCTTGTTAGCTAATGGCATCGACCCTCAAGTTCAAGCTGAAGTTGCAGAGGAAGAGCAGCAAATCGCTCTGGACAGTATTTTTTCGACAGTTGCCGCTAACTGGTTCCAACTCAAAAGCAAAAGCGTTACCCCTGATTACGCAAAAGACATTTGGCGCTCACTGGAGAAAGATGTATTCCCTGCCATCGGTGAGATCCCCGTTCAGCAAATCAAAGCCCGGACACTGGTTGAAGCTCTTGAGCCAATCAAAGCTCGTGGGGCGCTTGAGACTGTACGTCGGCTGGTGCATAGCATTAACGAGATAATGATTTATGCCGTAAACACTGGTCTGATTGATGCCAATCCAGCATCAGGTGTTGGAATGGCCTTTGAGAAACCCAAAAAACAAAACATGCCGACACTACGACCAGAAGAATTACCAAAGCTAATGCGTTCTCTGGTGATGTCGAATCTCTCTGTTTCGACTCGCTGTCTGATTGAATGGCAACTTTTGACCCTCGTGCGCCCCTCTGAGGCCTCCGGTGCACGTTGGGCTGAGATCGATCTCGATGCAAAGCTCTGGACTATTCCAGCCGAGCGGATGAAGGCCAAGCGTGAGCATATTGTTCCCCTATAGCCGCAGGCATTAGATATTCTAGAAGTGATAAAGCCAATCAGCGCTCATCGTGAACATGTTTTTCCGAGTCGAAATGACCCAAAACAAGCAATGAATAGCCAGACGGCAAATGCTGCTTTAAAACGAATTGGGTATGGAGGTAAATTGGTTGCACATGGATTGAGGTCTATTGCAAGCACAGCTTTAAATGAAGAGGGTTTTAATTCTGATGTCATTGAGGCAGCTTTAGCGCACAGCGATAAAAATGAAGTCAGGAAAGCTTATAATCGCTCTACGTATCTTGAACACAGGAAACAACTAATGGATTGGTGGGGGAACCATGTATCTTCTGCGTAATAATAATTTTAAGGGCAGCATAAGTACTGCCCTTACCTCTATACAATATACACACCTATAATGTTTCGATAATAAATAGCTGCCCCTCCCCCTCGTACAATAACCTCCATTGTATGTAAGCCTCTAAAAGATGTTGCTTCTGACAAGGTTAATATTAAACCTTCGCTATCGCGTTTTAAATTTATTCGAGAAGCGTTATCCACCTTAATTAAGTTTTCATTTTCCACACGAACAACATAATCCTCGGATAAATCATCCTTAGCTTCTTCCCCATGATTTTTTTTGCAAAAAATTATATTTAGATTACCTAATCCAGGGTAAATCCTTAATTTAAATATTAATTTTTTTTGTTTTGGCAAAAATCGAGATATTGATTTATATTCTACTTCTTTATCATCCTCGTCAACATAACAACCAAAAATAAAATGATTAGGATGTAAAACAGATGAGGACATTTTTTTATCATTCAATTTGAATGGCAACAAGCTTTGATATTCATCCATATTTAATAATCGAATTCGCCTGTCTATAGGCCTTCCTTCCTTATTCGTTATATTCGGCTCTATAAACTTAATCTCTCGCCCTGCTTTACTCTTCAATGAAGTATATTCCAAAGGAAAATCAATATAATCTAAAATCCCTTGTCCTAACATGGCTGTATTTTTGTCTGCTAGTTGTTGTAACTTGGCTGTCATATCAACTGGAAGCCCTAATGCTGTTACTTCGCACGATTCTCCTAAACCAAAGTTACCCCAAATAACTTCATCTTCTGACCCATAATCCAAGCCAATTCGGACACCTAGATCAATTTCAGTGCCAAGGTCCTCGTTCAAAGATGGGAATATATATTCCTTCAAAATCAATCTGAGTGTTGATGCAGCGTTTATAGCATCTGCTATTGCATCCTCTTTGCTTACATCAGACCTACCAAAGAAGGCCATCAAAGCATCGCCCATAAGTCGATGAGGATAACCATCTAGCGCTCGAACAATGTCAATGCAAGCTTGAAGTATTCTATTTTTAACGATATATGCTTGTTCTAGCGGCAATAAAAGTGATAAGCGGGAGCTTTTACGTATATCAATAAACATCGTCACTATGTATTGATTATGCGTTACACTAAGACCATTTAACATTGTAAGTTCAGGATGGGTGCCAATTTTATGTTCGTTTAATCCAAGCTTATTAAACAGAGGTCTAATTTCACGCTGATAATCATACTCCAAGAAATTGCTCGGGCTTGTTGAAAAAGATTCTGAAATAAGTACCGAATCTCCCCTCCGACTTTCCATACCAACAGACAAAGCGCCATCCATGGTCATTCCTTTTCTTAAGGTTATATTTTTTATACCCTTAAAGTTTTTCTCGGTAATATCTTTAAAACTCATAATAGAACTCCATTTGCAAAATCAACGAATTTTGAAAAGCAAAGACAAATCATGCAAAAATATGCATATTTCAAATATCTAACCGCATCAGAAAACAACAAGAACTTTTCCTTGGCAATTCCCGCCAAAATATAGCTTTGAGCACACATATCCCTTAATAACCCTTCATCATCTTCGTCATTATATTTTGAAAAGTATTCATTCACATCGTTTAGATTACCAATAAAGACAAATGAAACCAGTGATCCACTTGCCTCGTGAACTTTATTTACCGCCTTCATTTTTGGAATAATACTTCGCAGCGAATAAACCACAGATAAAACAATAAAAAAACCGATCAAAAAAACCATTACACAAAAAAACAAGTTATACAAATTGCTACCTAGAAACAAACCTTTAAAGCTTCCTATTTTATTCGAGAATATTGTTAAACTTGCCCCACCCGCAGCCAAAAGCAAGGCTGCCTTGTTATTTGTGGTGGAAATATAACCATCAGTCCTTTTTATTATATCAAACTGTAGTTTTATTTTCTCTTTGTTTTCTTGAATATCCACTTTACCCCCTCAGACATATACTTTTAATATTATTTTTTTGTCGCCCATCTTACAACTTACTCTCCAAAAAATTTGTTATGCATCACAATATATTCTTGAAGCATTGCTATTGAATCTTATAACACTAACTTCTAATAGATGTGACACTTCATAATCATAATGCATAATGCATAATGCATAATGCATAATGCATAATGATTATGCCCGCACAATTCCCTCCCCCACACACCAGGCCGCATATACTACGTGAATGTACGGATTGGGCACTACAGAATTCAAATGTAATCACTTATCTCCTAAATGAACGATTTCTGTTAACTCAAGGTAGCGCTTGTAACACCTTGATGAAACGCCTCACAACATCATCATTTTGTCTCCACTTATATTGGCCATAAATCTCTTGGTGAATCCGCGTGTCACTGAGACTCGTTCAGACAGAGAAAATAAATAAGCGAATTACTTCTGGCGCGCAATGCTCTCCCCGCCACGCCTGCCCGCTTAAGGGGGCGCTTTTAATGCAGATGCAAGACCAGCTTCAGGGTGCGCCAGTGCTGGTGCTGGCGGGGGATCCAGTGTCGCTAAAACGCATGCAAAACCATGCACCTTATGCATGCATGGCTTTTATACGTAAAAATGGCGGGATTTTCGGGAATTTTTAAGCGAACTACTGCACGGCCAGTTCTGCACGGCGGCGGGTGTAATTCAGGTTCTGTGCAGGCGTGAATTTTTCACGATTATCATCGCGCGAAGCCGCGTCAGGCCTGAAACCGATGGCCGTTAAAATGTCATTATCCTGCGCCAAATAATTAATTTTTTTTCACCGGCTGACAGCCAGAGCTGTAGCGCCTCGCGCAGATAATCGAGTGAGTGCTGCATAGCGCAGCGCTGAACGGCGGAATGTTGCCCGGAATAATTCATCAGTTCAAGGGCAAGGGCGGCGGCCACCTCCGCGCCGTGCGCCTGCATAAAATCATTTAATCGGTCGCAGATGCTGATGCGCTGCACCTCCTCATGCGAGCGGATATAACGCCCGGCAGCCTGATTAATTTCCCACTTTTTCACGTCAATAATTTCACGCAGCGTTTGCAGGCTCCGGTCGCTGTGCCCGCTGCCGGCAAGCTGTTCGCAGTATATCTGTTCGGCCTGCGTCAGCTAATTCCTACGTTGTAGCCAGGCGGAATTATTTGCCTGACAGGCCTCAAAGGATTTCCGTAGTATCAGTGTGGTCCCGTAAGTTTTCAGTTATGCCTGATCGTGTTAACGCATCTGCGCGGTAGCGGTGGCTCCCGGTGCAGGCATGTGGATAACCGGCTCAATCGCCGGTGAACGAGTAATCCCTTAAGTGGATTAAAGTGCGCGGAACGTGCAGTAAAACATGCTTATGCCACATTTCAATAAGCCATCTTTAGCCTGCTTTTCGAGAAGAACATAAAATCGGCCCACAACCAAAGAGCGTTGAACCATCAAAGTAATCCCCATTAACAACAATCTCTATTCTTTTTAAAAGGCAAATCGTTCATAACGAAGCCCCCTAACGCACCTCATATAACATTGAAAGAAAAAGGAAAAATATAAAACTTAAAGCTTGCCTAATAAATATTAAAAAGACGTTTTGCCGATAATGTGCTAGAAATTTGTTCAACGCATCTCAGAGCCAATGACAGGAACAATGAGAATATGGATACGACGTTGCTGAGCGCATTAGATACCGATGGACGCGACAAATTCGAAAGCGCGATGAATGCCTTACAAGGCGATGTTTCCGCTGCGGCCGCGAGGTTGTCAGTTGATCCCCGCTTACGCCTTGAGTACTCAAAAAGAATCAAAGAAATGTCCGTAGACTTACGCGCAAAGGCCAATGCTGGTGTGATCTCCTGGGACAAAGCGGCACGAGAGGCTCAGGAAACGAGAAATTTGATCATGGAGATGGTGCGCTCTCGCAGCACTCCACTCGGACGGGCAATGGCCGAACGAATAAAAAGCGAGGGTAAGACGCTTAATGAGTTGGTAGCAAAAAAAGCGAAAGCTTTATTCGGCCCACAGGCAAATTTTAACAACCTTTCGGAAGTACAAAAAAATCAGATATATGCAGGTATCGTTGAATCCGCAGGCAAGTCTAACCCACAGGTAAACATGAAAATGATGCAGCTCTCGCGCGTTGGAAGGGGGTTAATTGTTCTTTCGATTGCGATTTCTGTTTACGAAATTTATGCCGCTGATGATAAGGTTTCTGAATCAGGCAGACAGATAGCGATTAATGGTGCAGGTATTGCCGGTGCTGCCGCAGGTGGTGCAATGGCGGGATTAATGTGTGGGCCAGGCGCACCTGTTTGCGTGCTCATCGGTGGCTTCGTCGGCGGCGCGCTTGCCGCATGGGAAATGGGACGTTTGTGGAATTGATTATGCAACAGGTTAATTCAATAACATTGGTTAAGGTTAGTGACGCGACCGATGTATCCCAGGCTCAATCTGACGTTGTGCTCAATGGTAAAAGCACCGGCATTAATGTGCCGGGGCAAGTGCTTGAAGCAGCGGTCCAGGTTAATGAGCAACGTTATATCCTGTTTCTGACGGATGACATTATTTTTGAAGAGTCCCTGACGATTGCCCTTATTGACGTTCATGACGGGCTTAAAGAAATTGTTCGCTTGGGCAATGAGTACTCGACAGGAACTTTTGCGGATCTCCAGGTCACTGACGATAGCGTGGACTTCAGGTTTATTGGGGGTTATATCTGGACACTGAAAGTATCCGATTCACCTCGCCTGCGGCTTCCTTTTGTTTCCGATCCAAAAGGTGTTAAACGGGAGTCTGGTCTGAAAAAATACATAACGATCTCTGCCACACCGGCGTCGGAAAACGTAAGCTGAAGTCATTATTTAACAGAATGAAAAGGCTTTCTGCTGAGCGGGATAAATGCACTTGAGAATTATGCAAACTCAGATAGCCAACCAGAATCTCCATCAGTAATAACCCTATTTATCTGATGAAATCCAGAAAGCCCACACGGTACAACCCCTGTGGGCTTTTCAGTACCATCCCCCCACCGTTTTCCTCTCCCTTTGACCAACATCAACGACACCGCCCCTCCCCCTATGGAGAATAAAAAAACACCCCCACCCAGCGCTACGGAATAGCCGCTCAACCCGGAAGGAACCCCATCATGTACAGACCCATAACCGTCATAATATTCATTCTCCTGACGCTCGCCGCCCTCGCGGAAATAGGCGTTTTATCCTTTGGATAATCCTCAGGCTAAATACCTCTCATCAGGGCATGTTGATCTCATTACAGTTTTTTCCTAAAGCCATCCCGTTTCGCCTGTGCCATGCTGAATCACGCTCATAACCGATAACGTTAAATGAGGATATTATGAAAAAAACAATTATCGCATTATCTGCCGTTCTGCTGGCTTCCCCAGTATTTGCTGCGACCACACATGCAACTGACGATACCGTCGCGGCGGCGAACGCAAACGCCAACGAGGCGAAGCAAAAACTGCACGAAGAGCAGAACAAAGGTGAAGAGCTGAAGCTGAAACAGAAGCATGCTGCGGAAGGTAAAAGCGAAAGCTTTGGCAGCAAGGTCAGCGAAGATTCCCAGAAAGCCTGGCATAAAACCAAAGAAGGCACCGAGAAAGGGTGGGATGCCACCAAAGAAGGCGCGGAGAAAGGCTGGAACAAAACCAAAGAAGGTGCCAGCGAGCTGGAAAAGAAAGTCACTGAGTAAGTCGTTATACTCACGAAAAGGTCGCGCTTGCGGCCTTTTTTATTTCTTCGAATATAATTTGCACCTCAGGCGTTTACGCAGTGCGCACTTATCGGAGAAACCACTATGTATCGCCTTTTGGCCTTTCTGACCGTTCTGCTGTTATGCCCTTCCCTGCATGCTGCCCCGAAAAGCTACCTTATCGACACCGAAAACACCGCCATTCGGCTCTCGTGGCATGCCTTCGGCGGCATACTCTCCTGGGCGACGTTCAGCGGCGTGACGGGTGCCGTAACGCTCAATCCGGATAACGACGTTGACGACCACATCCACGTCACCATTCCAGTGGCCACCCTGGTGGCCTCAAACACGCTGCTCGCCTGGCAATTAAAAAGCGACATGTTTTTTGATGCGGAGCACTACCCGACCATCGAGTTTATCAGTTCCCGGGTGGTCGCCCAGGGCGGCGGACGGTTCAGGGTGTTCGGCACGCTGACCGTTCGAAACATTGCCCGGCCGGTGATCCTGGAGGCCGGGGTGAAAGACCCGCATGCGCAGGCCCTCACGCTGGATGCCACCACCGCGATATCACGCGCGTCCTACGGGATGGATAAGTTTGCCCTGGTCGTGGACGATCGTATTGCCATCGCCATTGCGATAAAGACTAACAAGGTGCCGTCATCCTGAGATCACGCGCTGTAGCCGCTCAGCGTTTCCCCGCAGGTGAGACGGCGGGTTGCGGCCAATCAGGACAAACTGATAGCCCGCCTCCTGCCACCACGCCAGGTTCATGCTGTGCCGCTGCTCCTGTTGGAGCGAGACCGTCGTCTTCTCATCAACAGGCGAAATACAGAGGGCCATCGGGCCGTAGTCGGCGTTGATCCAGGCTATCTGCGCGATAGACGTCGTTTCATAGCGCAGCATGCGCACCATTTTAAGCTCTGCCCCCTGCAGGGTAAGCTGCGACAGGTTTAGCGTCATGCCGATGTCCTGCGCGGCCCGTTCCAGCCCGCGCTGCAGAACCGGCGTTGCGCCGTCCATATCCAGCAGCGTCTCGACGCTGTACAGGGACATATATTGCGCTTCGAGGTCGCGGATATGGGCGTTCTCATCCGCAGGCGCAGCTGAGGGACGCAGCAGATACCCCAGCCCGGAACCCACCAGCAAAAAGCTGGCCGAGGCGGCGATCAGCGCCCGTCGGCTGACGCCAGCCGCCGTCGAGACCTGCGGGTCGGGAAGTGCCGCAAGACGCGCCTGCATCCTCTCAAGAGGCGCATCATCCAGCAGGCAGGCAAACGCCCCGGCGTAATCCTGGCTGCTTTTCATCAGTTCGTCGGTTCGCCCGGCGAGGCGTTCGTCACATTTTAACTGTTCTTCAAATAACTGCGCGTCGGCGCGGCACATCTCGCCATCTATCCAGGCCACGATGGCGTCGTCGTTATAGGGCGGTGCAAAACGGTGCGCGTTCAAGAGCGTTTCTCCTTTACCGGAGGCAGTGCGTCAGCGGATTTGGCAAGCCGAGCCCTCGCCGTCGCCAGCCGGCTCATCACGGTACCGATCGGCACCGCCAGGGTCTCCGCCGCCTCCTGGTAGGTAAAGCCTTCGACATAAACCAAAAATACCGCGTTGCGCTGGGCTTCGGGCAGCGCGTTCACGCGCTGCATCACCTTCAGGTAATGCAGGCGCGTCTCATCCTGTTCGCGGGTGTCGGGCGCCAGCAGCTCGTCGCTGGGGACAAATCCCTGCCCCTGGCGAACGTGTCGTGCCCGAAGCTCAGAGATCCAGATGGAGTGCAGGATCGCGAACAGCCACCTGTCGATGCGCGTGCCAGGCGTGTACTGGCCGCTTCTTTCAAGCGCGCGCACGCAGGTGGACTGAACCAGCTCTTCGGCGATATCCCTGTTTCGCGACAGCACCAGCCCATAACGCCAGAGGCGCGTCAGGTGTGCGGCGAGCTGTTGACGAACCTCACGGGATGCGATGGGTTTTCCCTCCACGAGAAAATCAGGATTCCGGGTGTCCATTGATGGCGGCCTGCAGGTCACGGTACTCCTCGCAGGACTGGCCACAGATTCCGGCAATGACCTTCAGCTGTTCTTTCGCGAGGTCGGGACGTCCTTTCACCATCCACGCTTCACCGAGATACTCCCGGGCTTTGGCGTAATCCGGGGCGATAGCCAGCGCACGCTGGTAATAACCAATCCCTTCGTCCGTTCGGCCCAGTTTGCGCGTGGCGAACCCGCGATAGTTCCACGCTTCAGCCGTGTTGCTATTTTTCAGCGAATCCAGCAGGTTCAGCGCCGCCTGGTACTCGCCTTTCTTCGCGAGATGGTACGCATAGTTGGTTTTGTCCTGGTCGCTGAGGCTGCTGCTTTTGTCCGGCACGCATTTCTGCGTGGCGCTGTCATACACCTGTCCGGAAGGACAATCAGGCGTTTTGCTCTCGGTACTATTATTGCCCATGGCCAGCGCCAGTGGAGACAGCAGAGAAAAAATCAGCACCGGGATCAAACGAAACGAGGTTGTGCGCATATAAAACTCCAGGGTGAGTGGGGAGTGACGTCAGTAAACGTCCGGGTGAGGATTTTTATTCATTCTTCGGTGAATTTTTTTCTGTCCTAAAACCCTGCCTGCACTTCAGTTGTAAAGGTAATAAACCAGGGTATTTTTTGTCTTCTCGTTATTATTACTTGCGCCCACTAGCAGAGTTTTAACCCTGTACAAGAATATATTTCATTACCTAAGTGACATAATATATCTTACATCAAAAACGTTACCCTAACTTAAACACACATTAAGCGCACTTAAATAATAACGTTTGGCATGATATTTAAAATGCTCCCTACCAATTATCATACTGGGTCGTAAACGTTAAATAACAGAACCACAAAAGAAAACAAAAAGACAATAAAAACAATTATATAAAAAACAACAATTATAAAAAAGAGCAATCCATTAATGCCCCACTCATTGTTTCCATCTTTATTTACCAAAGCTTAATTTGCACAACCCTCATTTTCTGTCTATATCATTTTTATATTCCAGAAACCAATTCCTCTATTAATTACAGGGTTTTATAAAATACAAAACACCCATTAAACGTTTTTTTCATAAGTCATTAGATTCGCTCTGATGTTGCCACTCTGACGCATGGCGGGCATCGTGCGCGCTGAAATCTACGGTGAGCGCTGTTTTATAACAGCAACTGCGCCGGGGGCGCCCTTTACCTTCAGCAGAGATGGCTCGTCTTGCTCGCCGTTCATGACACTTCTGCTGGAGTAATAACGAAATGAGCCAAATCTCTGTTATTTCAAAACTTACTGGCGTAGAAACGACCCTGGAAGGTACACAGGTTACGCTGAACCATTCCTCTGTCGTTGAGCTTCACGTCGAGCGAGCGAGCGTCTCACACTTCGCGCGAAGCGGTAACGACCTGCTGGTGACATTGCACTCCGGCGAGGTGATCACCCTTAAAAACTTCTATGTGGCGGACGCGCAGGGCGTGAGCCAGCTGGTTCTGCAGGACAGCAACGGCGCATTATGGTGGATTGAAGATCCGACCGGGGCCGCCACGTACGAATCTATCGCGTCCACGGACGTGCTGCTTGCGGCGTCAGGAAGTGACGCTGGTGGTGCCGCCATCTGGCCATGGGCCCTGGGTGGTATTGCCGCTGCAGGGGGCATCGCGGCCGCGGCAAGTAGCGGCGGCGGTGGCGGCGGTGGTGGCAGCAGTAACAATTCGGCCGATCCGGATACGACTGCACCAAATGCACCTTCCGGCCTTAAGTTCTCCTCAGACGGTAAAACCGTCACCGGTTCCGCCGAACCCGGCAGTACCATCACGCTGAAAGACGCGAACGGCAACGTCATTGGTACAGGAAAAACGGGCAGCGACGGCAACTTTAGCGTCTCCCTCGGGACACCGTTGACCAACGGCGAGCAGGTAACAGCCACCGCAACGGATAACGCCGGGAATATCAGCCAGGGTTCAAGCGTCACCGCACCGGATCTCACCGCACCCGATGCACCAACGATTGGCAGCGTAATCGACGATATCGCCCCTCAGACGGGGACGGTGACCAACGGTGGCAGCACCAACGATCGGCGGCCGCAACTCTCCGGCACCGCCGAAGCGGGCTCCACCGTGACGATTTATGACGGCGGAATAGCCATTGGCACCGCGGTCGTCGCCAGCAATGGCACATGGACATTCACCCCGTCCATCGACCTGAACGAAAGCATCCACCAGATTACCGTACGGGCAACCGACGCCGCCGGCAACACCGGGCCAGCCTCACCGGTATTCACCCTCACCGTCGATCTTACCCCTCCGACAGCGCCCACCGCGATTGTGCTGCTCGACGATACGGGCCTTATCCGAGGAACAATCACGTCGGGCGTGCCTACCGATGCCTCGCAGCCGATCCTGGCGGGAACGGGCGAACCCGGTGGAACCATCACCATTTACGATAACGGCGTGGCGATTGGCACAACGACGGTGCTGCCTAACGGTACATGGAGCGTTACCCCAGGGGGCCCGCTCCCGGACGGAACGCACTCGATCACCGTCACTGAAACCGATGCCGCCGGAAACCAGAGTACGGCCTCTGAGCCTATCATCTTTACCGTGGACACCACGCCGCCGTCGGCCCCAGGAAACCTCGTGGTGTCGAATGATGGCGGCACCATCAGCGGCATTGGAGAAGCAGGCAGCACGGTGACCATTCGTGAAGGCGATTTCACCCTTGGCACAGTGGTTGTTGATAGCCAGGGGAACTTCAGCCTGACGCTGAGCCCGCCGAGGATCAACGGCGAAATCCTGACCGCTGACGCCACCGACACGGCGGGTAACACCAGTCCGACCACCTCCGCGGCGGCACCGGACATTACCCCGCCGCAGACCCCGGTCATCCTGTCGGTGATCGATGACGTGCAGGCCACCACCGGCCCCGTGGCCCAGAATGGGCTGACCAACGACCGGGCACCGACCGTGAACGGCACGGGCGAGGCAGGTTCGACCATCACGATTTATAACGGCAGCGATGCCCTCGGTACGGTGGTTGTTCCCTCCTCCGGCCAGTGGAGCTTTACGCCGCCCACACCGCTGACCGACGGCACCTGGGTGCTGACCGCGAAGGCGACGGATCCCGCCGGTAACCCGAGCGGGATATCAAACACGTGGACAATTAACGTTGACGGGACGGCACCTGGCGCCCCGGTGATTTTACAGGTTGTAAACGATATTCCAGGGCAGACCGGCGCGATCGACGTGAACGGGACCACCAACGACGCCACCCCGACGCTCAGCGGTACCGCTGAAGCAAACGCGACGATCAGCCTGCGCGTGGACGGTGTGGAAATCGGTACAACCGTTGCCAATGGCCTCGGCGTATGGAGCTTTACCCCTTCCTCCTCAATCGGTGAAGGCCCCCACGCCCTGACCGCCGTCGCAACCGATGCGGCAGGCAACCCCGGCCCCGTCTCCAACACCTGGACCCTGACGGTTGACAGCGTCGCGCCTGCGGCGCCGGTCATTACCCAGGTGCTGGATGATGTGCCGGAGCGCCTCGGCGCCCTCAATTCTGGCGACAGCACCAACGACACCACGCCAACGCTCAGCGGCACGGCTGAACCGGGCTCAACCGTCACTATTCGCCTGGATGGCGCCGATCTTATTACGATCCCGATCGATGGCAGCGGCACCTGGACCTATACCCTTTCCACGCCGCTTGACGAAGGTCCTCATACCTTTAGCGTCATCGCCACCGACGCGGCGGGTAACACCAGCCAGCCGTCAGACGACTTCACCCTGAACGTCGATATCGCTGCGCCAGCGGCGGCCACCATCGCCACCGTGACCGACGACGTCGGCGGCGTACTGGGTTCGCTCAACAGCGGCGATACCACGGATGACACTCGCCCCCTGCTGCAGGGCACCGCCCCGGCAGACACGGTGATCACCGTCTATGACGGCACGACTCTGCTTGGCACCGCCATCCTCAACGGCAGCGGCGGCTGGAGCTTCACGCCCGTGACCCCGCTCACCGACGGTCCGCATTCCCTGACGGTGCACGCCACGGACGCCGCGGGCAATACCACCATCTCAACGCCATTTGAACTGACGGTGGATACCGTTGCGCCTGCCACGCCGGATATCCCGGCCATTACCGTCAATCCTGACGGCACAACAACGCCGCTGAATCCGGGCGAAACCACCCGCGACACCACGCCAACCCTGAGCGGTACCGGCAATCCAGGTGATACCGTGACGATCTACAACGGCGGCGTCAAACTTGATGATGTGCTCGTGGACGGTAACGGTAACTGGACATGGACACCAGCCACCCCGCTACCTAACGGAACCTATGACATCACTCTGACCGTCACCAACATGGACGGCACGGGCAACGAAAGCGCCCCGTCGCAGCCGGTCACTATTACCATTGATACCGAGGCGCCGGCTACGCCTGCGGCACCGATCGTCACCGACAGCGTCACCCAGATCACCGGCCCCGTCCCCAATGGCGGCACCACCAACGATCCGCGCCCGGTGCTGAGCGGCACCGGTACGCCAAACGACGTTATCAACATCACTGACACCGTTAACGGTACACCGACCGTTGTGGGCACCGTCACGGTAGACAGCAACGGCAACTGGAGCTGGCGTCCCGGCAGCGACATTGCCGAGGGCAGCCACGCCTATACTGCCACCGCCACCGATGAAGCGGGCAACGTCTCTGACCCGTCGTCAGCGATTACGATCATCGTGGATACCCTGGCGCCGGATACACCGGTGATTAGTGCAGTGGGAGGTGCGCCTGATGGTGGCTTTATCACAGATACCAGGCCGACAGTGGGCGGAACCGGGGTTAACGGTGAGACGGTGATCGTCTACAACAACGGCGTCGAATTGGGCCGTGTCGTGGTGGTGAACGGAGAATGGAGCCTGACGCTGCCAGCGCAAACGGACGGCCCGCTGAACATTACCGTAGCGGGCGTGGACGCAGCGGGCAACCTCAGCGCGCCGAGTTCAGTCTTTACCGTCACGCTCGACACCGTTGCGCCCGGGATACCGCAAATTAATGCTGTCTCAGACAGCCAGCTCACCAACAACGTGCTCTACACCCGCGACGGTACGCCGACCCTAACCGGGACCGGCGAGCCCGGCACCACCGTTATCGTCTCCGTCGACGGTACTGCGTCAGGTGTGCCGATCACGATCCAGCCGGACGGCAGATGGAGCTGGACCGCAGGCACAACGCTCTCAGAGGGTCCGCATACCTTCACTGTCTCCGCTACCGATCCTGCGGGTAACGCTTCAGGAAGTTCAGCCCCGCTGAACGTGACGGTGGACACCCTCACCCCGGACGCCCCTGACAATCTGAACCTGGCACCAGAAGGTACGCCACTAACCGGTAGTGCCGAAGCGGGAAGCCTTATCACGGTGAAAGACAGTAATGGCAACGTCATTGGTACCGGGGTTGCCACCGGCGGTAACTTCTCCATCGCTGTCAGCCCCGCTCAGCAGGATGGCGCGACCCTGACCGTGACCGCGACAGATGCTGCCGGGCATGAAAGTCCCGTTGCGAATTACACCGTCACCGGCACGGAGCCGAATCTTCCTGATGTACCCGTCATCACGGCGATCAACGATGACGTCGACCCAATCATCGGCGACGTGAAAGGCAAAACGACCAACGACACCACCCCAACCCTCACCGGTACGGCTCAGGCGGGAAGCCAGATCGCTATCTACCTGGACGGTGGCGTGACGCCCGTCTCGACGGTCACTGCTGACGGCAGCGGCAACTGGAGCTATACCCCAGCCGCGCTTGGCGAGGGGCTGCACACCTTTGAGGTGACCGCGACCCTTAACGGCCAGACCAGCGGCCGCTCTCCGGCGGCCAGCGTCACCGTTGACCTTACCGCACCGGGCACGCCGACCATCGGCGCCGTGATTGACGACGTTGGTCCGGGCACCGGCCCGCTGACCAGCGGCCAGACCACCAACGACAACCAGCCGACGCTCACCGGCACCGGCGCGGTGGGCGATACCATCTCGATCTACAACAACGGCGTGCTGCTGGACAGTGTGGTAATCGGCAATACCGGCACCTGGAGCTACACCACGCCTGTCCTGGCAGAGGGCAATCACGTCCTGACCATCCGCGAGACCGATCCGGCGGGGAACCAGAGCGGTCCTTCGGCGGGCTTCACCGTCGTGGTGGATTCCGTTTCCGCCACGCCGGTCATCACCAACGTCACGGATAATGTGGGCAATGCCGCCACCACGGTGGTCAGCGGCGAGCTCACCAACGACGCCACGCCAACCCTTACAGGGACAGCAGACGCAAACAGCGTGGTGACTATTTTCGACGGCGGCACCCAGATTGCCGTGGTCACGGCTGACAACACGGGTACCTGGACGTTTACTCCTGATACCGCCCTCGGCGAAGGCTCGCACAGCTTCACCGTCCGGGCGACCGACCCGCAGGGCAACCTCAGCGCGGTCTCCGCCCCCTGGAGCGTGGTGGTTGACCTGACTGCTCCGACGGTTCCGACGCTGGATAATGTGAACGACGACGTCTCTGGCGGCGTCCAGGGTAACCTCACCAGCGGCCAGGTAACCAACGACAGCACCCCAACCATCAGCGGCACCGGGCTGGCGGGCAGCACTATCCACATCATGAATAACGGCACGCAGATTGGTACTGCAACCGTTGACGTAAACGGGAACTGGTCCTTTACCCCAACCACGCCGCTGGGCGACGGCAGCTACTCCCTGCGCGCGTATGCAACGGATGCGGCAGGCAACGCCTCGGCCAACTCATCGGTCTTCGCCTTTACCGTGGATACCGCAGCCCCTGGTGTACCGGTAGTCACCAGCGTGGTTGACGATGTCGGTCCGGTCACCGGGACGCTCACGTCGGGTAACAGCACCAACGACGCGCGTCCGACCTTCAGCGGCACGGGCGAAGTGGGTTCTACCGTGCACGTGCTCGTTGATGGCAACGAAATTGGCACGGCGGTGGTCAATGCCCAGGGCAACTGGAGCTTCACCCCGGGCAGCGATCTGGCCGAAGGTCCACACGCCATCACCTTTAACGCGACCGATGCGGCAGGCAACACCGGCGCCACAACGGCACCGTTTAACCTGACGGTCGATACGGGCGTGCCGTTAGCGCCGGTCATCTCGACCGCGGGTGACAACGTGGGCAGTATTCAAACCCCGCTCTCTTCCGGGCAGAGCACCGACGACACCACGCCGACGCTGAACGGCACCGCGACCGCCAACGCCACGGTTACCGTGTATGAAAACGGACAGCCGGTCGGCACCGTGCAGGCGGACGGCACCGGCGCATGGAGCTTTACGCCATCAGCGCCGCTGGGCAACGGCAGCCATACCTGGACCGCCACGGTCACCGATGCAGCGGGCAACGTCAGCCCGACCTCGCCGGGCTTTACCCTGATTGTTGATACCGCGGCACCGAACGCGCCGGTTATCAGCCAGGCAATCGACGTCGTGGGCAGTATCACCGGCCCGCTCACGTCCGGACTGACGACCGACGACACCCAGCCGCAGCTTGTTGGGACCAGCGAACCGTTTGCCACCGTGAAGATCTATGAGGGCACCACCCTGGTCGGCACGGGCACCGCGGACGGCAGCGGCAGCTGGAGCATCGTGCTCACCCCTCCGCTGACCGCGGGCGCGCACAGCTTTACCGCGCAGGCCACGGATGCGGCAGGCAATACCAGCTTGTCGTCCACCAGCTTCAGCCTCACCGTCGACACCACGCCGCCTGCGCTGCCGGTGCTGACCAGCATTCTGGATGACGTGGGCAATGCGGCGACGCCAGTTGCCAACGGTGGGTTCACCAACGACGCGCAGCCGACCCTCAGCGGTACGGCGGAAGCGGGAGCCACGGTGAAAATCTTTGATAACGGCGTACAGATCGGCAGCGTGACGGCGACCGGCGGCGCGTGGAGCTTTACGCCATCTCCGGCGCTGAGCAACGGCGCGCACACGTTGACCTTCACCGCCACCGATGCGGTGGGCAACGCCAGCGCCCCCACCGCCGGATATGTCATTAACGTCGATACCCTCCCGCCAGCCGCGCCGGTCATCAGTTCGGTCATTGATGATGTCGGCAGCGTCACCGGGCCCGTGACCGGTACGAACCCGACTAACGACACCCGCCCAACGCTGAGCGGGACCGCCGAAGCGAATGCCACGGTCCGGATCTACGACGGCATCACGCTGGTGGGCACGGTCACCGCCGATGGCAGCGGCAACTGGACCCTGCCACAAACCACCACCACGTTGACGCAGGGCACGCATAACTTTACCGCGACGGCCACCGATGCGGCGGGCAACACCAGCGTGGCGTCAGCCGTGACGACGATTATCGTCGATACGACCGCGCCAACGGCGCCGACCGGCACCTTCAACGCCGACGGTAGCATCCTGACCGGGAGCGCGGAGGCGGGCAGCACCGTCACTATCCGCCTTGCAGACGGTTCAACGGTGACCGCCATTGCGGGCAGCAACGGCACCTACAGCTACACCTTCATTAACAAACAGATCGAAGGCCAGACGCTGCAGATCACCGCGACCGACGTCGCAGGCAACACCTCCCTGCCGGGCTCTGCCCTTGCGCCGGTGGTGCCGCTCTCCGCCAGCAATAACGTTGAGGAGCTGAACCTCAGCACCACGGCGACCGTGACCAACAGCCAGTACAGCGACTACGGCTTCCTGCTGGTCGGCGCCGTGGGCAACGTCCTGACGCTGATCGGTAATGACACCGCGCAGGTGAACTTCACGGTGGGCAACGGCGGCAGCGCGGACATCGTGGTAAACGCCAACGCCACGGGGGCGGTGCTCTCTCTGCTCAATACCCTTGAGCTGGTGGTGCAGCACTACGTCAACGGTGTCTGGACAACCGTGGTGGATACCGGCCAGCCGCAGTTTGCCGATCTCCTGACCCTCGGCGCCACCGGCGTCTCGCTGAACCTGACCGGGCTGGCCGACGGCAACTACCGCGTGCTCAGCTATAACACCAACCTGCTGGCGACCGGTTCCTACACCAGCCTCGACGTGGCGGTGAAAGAGACCGGTCCGGGTACGGTCACCGGCGATACCAGCCTCAACGGCAACGTGATCCTCGATACGGACCCGACCGCCGGCAGCGACAACGCGCCGGCCGGCACCACTATCTCCACGGTCACTAACGCGCAGGGCGTGACCACCAGCGTGAACGCCGACGGCACGGTGATCCAGGGCAAATACGGTACGCTGACCATCAACCGCGACGGCAGCTATACCTACAACCTGACCGACACCAGCGCCGCGGTCGTTGGCCGGACGGAGAGCTTCACCTACACCATCACCCATAACGGCGTCAGCGCGTCGGCAAACCTGGTGCTGTCTCTGGGTGCCGGTACGGTCATCAACGGCATTGTGGCAGTGGACGACACGGCCTCGCTGACCTTTGACACCACCGTGAGTGAGGTGAATAACGGCGCCTCGTCTCAGAACGGTTTTACCCTGGTGGGCATTAATCTCGGCAGCACGCTGGGGCTTAACCTGCTGGACGACCTGACCAACCCGATTATTTACAACGTGGAGGAAGGGACGACCCGTACCATGACCATCCAGGCCTCCGTGGGGGGCGTGGCGCTGGCATCGGTGTTCGATCTGTACGTCTATAAGTTCAACAATGCGACCCAGACCTTCGAGCAGGTTCGCGTCGAGTCGGGCTGGCTGCGCGCGCCGCTGCTGGGGGGCACGTCACCGCAGCTTACGCTGAACCTGCCTGCCGGGGAGTACCTGTTCCTGCTGAATACCGCGTCCGGGATCACCGCCCTGACGGCCTACACGCTGAGCGTCCTGCAGGACCATGTCTACAGCGTGGCGAGTATTAGCGAAACGACCACCGGCGACGTGCTGGCGAATGACCCGGTTCCGGCGGGCACGCTGGTTACCGAAGTGAACGGCGTGACGGTCAACAGCAGCGGCACCACCACCATTCAGGGGGAATACGGCACGCTGACCATCAATGCGTCCGGTCAGTACACCTATACCCTGAGGAACGGCGTAGGCGCGGACCATATCAGCACGCCGGATACGTTCGTCTACACCGTTACCGCGCCTGACGGCTCGAAGGATACGGCATCGCTCAACATCACCCCAACCGCGCAGGCAATGAATGCGGTCAACGATGTCAGCGCCACGATGGACCTTACCTCGGTGCACCACACGTCGGTCTACTCGGATACCACCGTGGGCGTCGCCAGCTGGACCACGGCCCTGCTCTCGTCAACCCAGGGCAGCGGCAGCGGAACCTTTGTGGTCGACCCGAACACCGCGCTGCACAACGCGTCGCTGCACTTTAGCGTGGCCTCGCTGCTGGCGCTGGGCGGGCTGACGGTGAACTGGACGATTAGCGATGCCAACGGCGCGATCCGCAGCGGCTCCTTCAGCGGCGCCTCGCTGCTGGGCGGCAGTATCGACGTCCCGCTGACCGGGCTGGATCTCAACGCCGGGACCTATACGCTGAGCTTTACCGGTAGCGTACCGGGGCTCAGCGTTGGGACCATCACCATCACGCCAAGCGTAAACGGCACCACCTACTCGCTGAGTAATTTCGACGTCACCGGCAGCCACACCGTCAACGGCAATATCTTTGACGGCACCGACTCTGGCGGCGTGCTGGATCAGCTCCACTCGGTGGATACCCGTCTGAGCGTGACCGGCTACAACGGCGTGACCACCACGCTGGATCCGTATACCGGCAGCGCAACGGTGAACATTGTCGGCCACTACGGCACGCTGGCGATCGGCGCTGACGGACACTACACCTATACCCTGAACAGCGGGGTATCGCTCTCAACCATGACCTCGAAGGAGACCTTCAACTACACCCTGACCGACTCTGCCGGAAGAACGGATACCGCTACGCTGACCATCAATATGGCGCCGCAGTTCATCAGCTCGGAACATAACGACGCCATCACCGGTACGGCCTACGGCGATACGCTGATTTACCAGGTGCTGAACAGTACGGTGGGGAATGCCACGGCGGGTAACGTCAGCAGCGCCGGAGGCGATCACTGGACCGGGTTCTCGCTGGCGCAGGGAGACAAGATCGACATTGGCGATCTGCTGGTGGGCTGGGACGGTAATACCGCCTCGTTGGGGAATTATATCCATGTCACACAAAGCGGTAGCAACACTGTGATCTCCATCGACCGTGATGGTGCAGGGTCCACCTACACTAATACTGCACTCGTTACGCTTGATAACGTTCAGACCACGTACGACGAGCTTGTTAACCAGCAACACATCATTACCTGATAGCACCTGCAACAGATGACCCGGGCGCACAGCGCCCGGGCATTAATAATAAAGCTGTACTTTTTTATTAGGGACATGACATGGGAATGAAGATGCCTTACTGGTGGCTCTCGTGCTGCCTGATATCTGTGCCCGCTTTCTGCGCAAATCCGGCGGCAACCATCAATACCGGACAGCTTCGCGAAACGCAGGAACTCCCCTCGCTCAACGGTCGCGTGGCCCCGGTGGCTGGCAACGCCGCGCCCGGCTCATTACAGCTTGGCGAGGCCGTCAACCGTGCCGTCACCTGGCATCCGGCCATCAGCGAAGCCGTGGGCAAACTCTACCAGCAGAGCGAAGAGGTGGACGTCGCAAAATCAAAATACTATCCGCAGATTAATGCCGGCGTGGACAACGGGTATTCCCACGACGGCGACCAGAACGGCTTTACGCCGTCGCTGGTGCTTTCCCTCTCACAAATGCTCTACGACTTCGGCAAGGTGGCCAGCCAGGTGCGCGCCGAAAGCGCCGGCGTGGCCCAGCAGCAGGCTAACGTGCTGGTGAGTATCGACACCATCGCCCACGATACCGCCGTCGCCATGGTACAGGTGCAAACCTGGCAGCAGATGGTCGACACCGCCAAAGAGCAGCTTGAGGCTCTTTCCTCCATTGGCACGCTGACCCGCCAGCGTAACGACGAGGGGGCTACGTCGCTCTCTGACGTGGTACAGACCGATGCCCGTATCGAAGGCGCGCGCGCCCAGCTGATGCAATACCAGGCCAGCCTGGACAGCGCCCGCGCGACGCTGATGAGCTTTCTCGGCTGGAACAGCCTGAACGCGATCAGCAATGATTTTCCGCAAAAGCTGGCCCGCAGCTGCGATGTCGCCGAGCCGGACGACCGACTGGTTCCCGCGGTACTCGCCGCCTGGGCGCAGGCTAACGTCGCCCAGGCTAACCTCGACTACGCCGACGCGCAGATGACGCCCACCGTCTCGCTGGAGCCGGAGGTGCGCCACTACATGAACGATCGCTACGCGGGCAGCGACACGCGGGATCGCACCCAGTATTCCGCCTGGGTGAAAGTGCAGATGCCGCTCTACCAGGGCGGCGGCCTCACCGCCCGGCGTAACGCCGCCGGACACGCGGTGGAAGCGGCACAGTCCACCATTCAGCGCACGCGCCTTGACGTTCGCCAGAAACTGCTGGAAGCCCGCAGCCAGGTGATGAGCCTGCAAAGCACGCTGCAAATTCAGGGTCGCCAGGAGGCGCTCAGCGCCCGCACCCGCGAACTGTACCAGCAGCAGTATCTGGACCTCGGCTCGCGCCCCCTGCTCGACGTGCTCAACGCCGAACAGGAGGTTTATCAGGCGCGCTTCACCCAGCAGCAGACCGTTGGTCAGCTGCACCAGCTGCAGCTCAACTGCCTGTATAACACCGGGCAATTGCGTCATGCGTTCGACCTTGATAACCGCACCATCCAGACCGTGGAGATCCAGCCATGAAGCAGCGTGATATCCCGCAAGGTGAAAACATGACGGATGCGGCCCTGGCGCAGTGGGCGCAGGCCTTTGGCTTTATCGCCACCCGCTACCGCGTTGCCTGCTCGCCCGGCGCGCTGATCGCAGGCGCACCGTGGCTGAAAGGCAAACCGATGGTGCCCGCCCTCACCCAGCTCGCCCGTGAAGCGGGGCTGTCGTTTCAGCTGCTCACCGCTGACCAGCAGTCAATCAACAGCTGGCGTCTGCCGGTGGTGGTGGCGCTGAATGACGGCCGGGTCGGGGCGATCGAGCACTTCGACGGCGACGACACGCTGGAAGTCAGCTTCTTCGACGACCAGACCTACACCAACCGGCTGTCGATGACGGCCATGCTGCCCGCTATCCGCCACGTCATTGCCCTGCGTCCCCTTGCCGCGCTGAAGGACAGCCGCGTGGATGCTTATATCTCAAAATATCGCCCGGACTGGCTCTACCGGCTGGTGATGCGCGATCTCCGCCCCTACAGCTGGGTGATGCTCGCCGCGCTGTTTATCAACGTGCTGTCGCTTTCCGGGATCGTCTTTTCCATGCAGGTGTATGACCGGGTGATCCCCGCCCAGTCCTACCCGACGCTGTACGTCCTGACCATCGGGGTGCTGATCGCCACCCTGTTTGGCTTCGTGCTGCGCGTGGCGCGCGGCCACATTATGGATCTGCTCGGCAAGCGCTCGGATATGCGCGTCTCGGATCGCGTCTTCGGCCACGCGCTGCGGCTGCGCAACAGCGCGATTCCCCGCTCCACCGGGAGCTTTATCTCACAGCTGCGCGAGCTGGAGCAGATCCGCGAGATGGTCACCTCGTCCACCATCTCGACGATTGTCGACCTGCCCTTCTTTCTCCTGTTCGTGGTGGTGCTGGCGATCATCGCCCCGCAGCTGGCGTGGATCGCTCCGGTCGCGGCGGTGATCATGGTCCTGCCCGGCCTGCTGCTGCAGAAGAAGCTGGCGGAGCTGGCAAAGCAGTCGGCCCATGAATCGACCCTGCGCAACGCGGTGCTGGTGGAGAGCGTGCAGGGGCTGGAAGACATCAAGCTGATGCAGGCGGAAAACCGCTTTTTGCAGCAGTGGAACAGCTATATCCAGATCACCGCCGAATCCGGCCTGCGCACCCGCGAGTTGACGCAGAACCTGATCAGCTGGGGGATGACCATTCAGAGCCTGGTTTACGCCGCCGTGATTGTGGTCGGCGCGCCGATGGTGATCGACGGTACCCTGACCACCGGCTCGGTGGTCGCTGCATCGATGCTGGCCTCCCGCATGATCGCCCCGATGGCGACACTGTGCGGCGTGCTGGCCCGCTGGCAGCAGGTCAAAGCGGCAAAAGAGGGGCTGGACAGCATCATGCAGCTTCCCACCGAAAACCAGCGCGAGGAGACGCCGATCCGCCAGGACGTGCTGCGCGGCCACTACCTCTTCGAGCAGGCGCAGTTCCGCTATCAGCCGGACGATCCGCGCATGGCGCTGCGCATTAACCGCCTCGAGATCGGGCCGGGTGAGAAAGTGGCGATCCTCGGGCGCAACGGCGCGGGCAAATCGACCCTGCTGCAGGCGATGGCGGGCGGGATGGATCTGGCGGCGGGCGAGCTGCGGCTCGACGGCTTCAGCCTGCCGCATCTCGACGTGGCGGACGTGCGGCGCAACGTCGGCTTTATGACCCAGAACGCGCGGCTGTTTTACGGCACCCTGCGCGAGAACATCACCCTCGGCATGCCGCGCGCCACCGACGAAGAGATCTTCGAGGCGCTGGAGCTGACCGGCGCGGCGGGCTTCGTGCAGAAGCTGCCCAAGGGGCTGGACTACCCGATCATGGAAAACGGCGTGGGGCTCTCCGGCGGGCAGCGCCAGTCGATTCTGCTGGCGCGAATGCTGCTGCGCGATCCGAATATCGTGCTGATGGATGAACCCACCGCCTCGCTGGACGAGCACACCGAGCGGGAATTCATCCAGCGGCTGGGCGACTGGCTCGGGCACCGCACCCTGATCGTCGCCACCCATCGCGTACCGGTGCTGGAGCTGGTGGAGCGCGTGGTCGTGTTGAAAGATGGGATGCTGGTGATGGACGCGCCAAAAGCCCAGGCGCTGAGCAACAGCCGCATGCAGCAGCAACAGCAGCAGGCAGCAACCGGACGGGAGTGGAAAAATGAAAATCAGTCAGCGTGACGTGGCGGCAATGGACGATCTGGATAACGCCCTCGACTCCGAAAGCGGCTACACCGGCGCGCGCCGGATCGTGATCTTCTCGCTGCTGATGTTTGTGGTGCTGGGCGTCTGGGCGTGGTTTGGCGTGCTGGATGAGGTGTCAACCGGATCGGGGAAAGTGATCCCCAGCTCGCGCGAGCAGGTCTTACAGTCTCTCGACGGCGGGATCCTCACCGAGCTGAACGTCCACGAGGGCGATCAGGTGCAGGCCGGGCAGGTGCTGGCGCGGCTTGATCCGACCCGTTCCGAGTCAAACGTCGGCGAAAGCGCGGCGCGCTACCGCGCCTCGCTGGCCTCCAGCGCCCGCCTCTACGCCGAGGTAAACGATCTGCCGCTGAAGTTCCCGCCTTCGCTGGCGAAATGGCCGGATCTGATTGCCGACGAAACCCGGCTGTACAACTCGCGCCGCGCGCAGCTGGAGGATACCCAGCGGGAGCTTCGCGCCGCGTTAGATCTGGCTAACAAAGAGCTGGCCATTACCCAGCGGCTGGTAAAGACCGGGGCCGCCAGCCACGTGGAGGTGCTGCGCCTGCAGCGGCAGAAAAGCGATCTGGAGCTGAAGCTCACCGACGTGCGTTCGCAGTATTACGTCCAGGCCCGCGAGGCGCTCTCGAAAGCCAACGCGGAGGTGGATATGGTCTCGGCGATCCTCAAGGGCCGTCAGGATTCCGTCACGCGCCTGACGGTGAAATCGCCGGTGCGCGGGATCGTCAAAAACATCAAGGTCACCACCATCGGCGGGGTGATCCCGCCCAACGGCGAGCTGATGGAGATCGTGCCGGTGGACGATCACCTGCTGATTGAAACCCGCCTCTCGCCGCGTGATATCGCTTTTATCCATCCGAACCAGGAGGCGCTGGTCAAAATCACCGCCTACGATTACGCCATTTACGGCGGGCTGCACGGCGTGGTCGAGACCATTTCCCCGGATACCATTCAGGACGAGGCCAAGCCGGAGGTGTTTTACTACCGGGTATTTATCCGCACCAGCCAGGATTACCTGGTCAATAAGGCGGGCAGGCATTTCTCAATTGTGCCGGGGATGATTGCGACGGTGGATATTAAAACCGGCGAGAAAACGGTGCTGGATTACATGATTAAGCCGTTCAACCGGGCGAAAGAGGCGCTGAGGGAGCGGTAGTCAATCGCCGGGTGGCGGCTGCGCCTTACCCGGCCTACATGGTTTTCTCCCTCTCCCTGTGGGAGAGGGTTGGGGTGAGGGCATCAGACCGGAACCCGGGCGACATAGACTCCAACATAGCGCGCAAATTTCCCGATAAAGACGCCGGCAAACATGCCGCCGGAGACGATCGCCAGCGCGCTCATGGCGGGCTGCTGCATCGTCTGGGGAGAGACCGCGCTCATCACGCCCAGCACATACTTCACCCCGAACGCCAGCATCATAAACGGCAGCGCGGTGTAGTCGGCCTGCCGGTAAAGGCTGCGCGGCGCCTCTGCGCGGGTAATCACAGCCTGCTTAATCAGGACATACCCCAGCGCGGCACCGGCAAGGATCCCCGCCGTCCACAATGCAACAGTCCCGGGAGTCAGCGTGCGATAGACTATCAGATCGTAAATATCCCAGATAAGAAAGATGCCCGGAATAATGGCAAGCCGCTCCAGCGTCACGGTGGCGGGCCGTCGGGCTTTAATGCCGCGGGAGATAAGGAAGATAAACAGCACCCACACCCAGACGGGCGTGTGCGTCACAACACCGATCAGAAATTCAAACATGGAGATCTCCATGGACGATTGCGGCCCGTGCCGCCCTGAACGCGTATTGCGCATAACGGCAAAACTACCGTTATGCGCAGGTCTTTTACAGCGATTTTTTCAGGCGTCGAACCGCTTCTATCAGCTGCTCATCCGTTGGGGTGACGAATGACATGCGCAGCGTTGTCTGGTCCGGCTCGTTGCAGTAGAAAAATTCGCCCGGCACAAAGACCACGCCGTTGCTTAAGGTTTTTTCCAGCCAGCGGGTAGTGTTCATGCCGTTGTTCATTTTCGCCCACAGGAACATGCCGCCCTTCGGCTTGTGGAACGACATCACGTCGCCCAGCTCGGCTTCCAGCTCCGTGGCGAACGTCCGGTATTTCTGGCGATAGGCCTCGCGGATCGTTTTAATCTGATCGGCCAGACGGCCGGTCTTCAGGTACTCGTATGTCATCAGCTGAGACAGCGTGCTGGTGTGCAGATCGGTGGTTTGCTTAAGGTTCACCACCGCGCGCTTCAGCCACTCCGGTACCACCACCCAGCCCACGCGGGTACCCGGCGCGAGGATTTTAGAGAAGGTGGAGGTATACACCACGTTCTCTTCGTTGCCGATATCTTTGGCATGGGCAATTAACGGGCGGAAGACCTCATCGGTATAGTTAATTTCGCTGTACGGATCGTCTTCGATAATCACGAAGTCATAGCGCTTCGAGAGTGCCACCAGCTGTTTACGGCGCGCCTCAGACAGCGTAACGCCACCTGGGTTACCAAAGGTTGGAACGATATAGACCGCTTTGATGGTTTTCTTTGCCACCAACGCCTCAAGTTCATCGACCTTCATGCCGTCACCGTCGGTGCCGACGGATTCAAAGTTGGCCTGCGCCAGGCCAAAGACCTGCAGCGCAGCAAGATAGGTTGGACGCTCAACGACAACCGTATCGCCCGGATTAATTAACGCGCGCGCCAGCACGTCCAGAGATTGTTGAGAGCCGGAGGTAATGACGACATCATCGGCCTTACAGGTGATGCCGCGCCCCTCGCAGATGCGTTTAATTTCCTCGCGCAGCCCCGGCACGCCTTCCGTCAGGCCATACTGGAATGCTTCCCCAAAATGCTGCGATAAGACGGCATCAGAGGCAATTTTCAGCCCTTCGCGATCGAACAGGTCCGGGTTTGGGATACCCCCACCCAGCGAAATCACGCCCGCCATTTTGCTATGTTTTAATAATTCACGGATGGCAGAGGATTGCAGGCCCTGCGCGCTGCGGGCGAGTTTGTTTGCAGACATTCTTTGATTACCTTCTTTTTTTATATTGTGCCCAATCTTAGCAGAATATGGGCAATAAATTCCGTCAGCTTAGGCAGCGGCCGCAAATCCTGACGCCACAGTAAATGCACCGGCCTCGGCGCGGGCGTATACGGCTCCAGCACCCGAACCAGCCTGCCGCTTGCCAGCTCTTCCGCCACCAGCACCTCCGGCTGCAGCAACAGCCCCGCCCCCGCGCGCGCCGCCATGCGTAAGCCGTAGCCGTCATTGCATCGTAAAACGGCATCGCGCTTCCAGCGGACCTCCCCTTCCACGCCCGGCAGCCGCCACTCGTTGCGCGCGGTCCACACCGTGTGCGAAAGACAGAGGTGATCCACCAGATCGTCTGGCGTTTGCGGCGTGCCGTGTTGCGCTAAATAGTCCGGCGCGGCACAGATCACCATGTTGTAGGGGCACAGGTATTTCGCCACCAGATCGTCGTTGTGAATGTCGCCAATGCGAATGGCCAGATCGACGCCCTCTTCCACCAGATCGACCATCCGGTTAGTCAGATCCAGCTCGATGCGTACCTCCGGGTAGCGCTGCAAAAAGGTTGCCGTCAGCGGGGCGATCGCGCAGCCGCCAAACGACGTAGGCGCCGTGACGCGCAGGGTGCCTGACGGCGTGGCACGCAGCCGTTCAACCGCGCTTTCGGCAATCGACACCTGCTCCAGAACCCGTCGGGCTTCTTCAAAATAGACGCGTCCGGCATCCGTCAGGCTCTGGCGGCGCGTGTTACGCTCCAGCAGTCGGGTGCCCAGCTGTGCTTCCAGCAGCGCAACGTATTTGCCCACCATCACCGCCGACATCTCCAGCCGCGCCGCCGCGCCGGTGAAGCTGCCGCTTTCCACCACGGCAATAAACGTCTCCATGCTGCGAAGCTTATCCATATTCCAAACCTCTGGTTAGCAATCTTCTAACTTTAGCCCAGTTTATCCGACTTTTAATTTATTAAAGAATGAAGGCTCACAACATAAGGAGTCGGCTATGAAAATCGTCATTATTGGTGCCAGCGGTACGGTCGGTCGTGCGGTAACGGATGAGCTGAGTCGTCGCCACGAGGTCATCCGCGTGGGCCGCACGCAGGGCGACGAGCAGGTAGATATCACCTCGCAGGCGAGCGTTCAGGCGCTGTTTGAGAAAATCGGCCAGGTGGATGCCATTGTGTCCGCCAGCGGCGGCCTCTACTTCGGCCCGCTCGCGACCATGAAGGACAGTGACTTCAACCAGGGCCTGCAGGATAAGCTGCTCGGGCAGGTGCGTCTGGCGCTGACCGGCCAGCACTACCTGAAAGAAGGCGGCTCGATTACGTTGATAAGCGGGATCGTGGCGCACGAGCCGATTGCGCAGGGGGTAAATGCCACCACGGTGAATGCCGCGCTGGAAGGGTTTGTTCGCGCCGCAGCCTGCGAACTGCCGCGCGGGATCCGCATCAACCTGATTAGCCCAACGGTGCTCACCGAATCGGTCGACACGTACGATGGCTTCTTCCCGGGCTTCGAAAGCGTGCCTGCCGCCACGGTGGCGCAAGCCTATCGTCGCAGCGTGGAAGGCGTGCAGACCGGGCGGGTGTACAAGGTCGGCTACTGAGCCTTGCGGGCGGCGATCAGCACCAGCATCGGGCGCTCCGACTCTTCGGCCAGCGCGGGCCAGGCGTCAATCTGCGCCTGCGTTGGCCCCCATTCGTTGACGTTGCTTATTGTTAATCCGGCCTTGATCAGCGCGTTAAGCGTGGTGCCCAGCGTACGATGGTATTTGATCACCCCGTCCGCCAGCCAGTTGCTGACGCGCTGGCCTTCGTCCTGATAATGGTTCACGCCCCAGAACCGCTCGCCGTTATCATCGGTCAGCCAGCCCTGACGCGAGGCGCAGGTGTAAATCGGGTGCTCCATGGAAAAGACCAGCCTGCCGCCGGGCTTGAGCGCGCGCTGAACCCTGGCAAATAACGTGTCCAGTTCCGGAAGGTAATGCAGCGCCAGCGAGCTGTAGACGAGGTCGAGGCGGCTTTCGTCGAGCTTGAGAGCGTCCAGATCGCTCCGCTGATAGTGAATCTGTGGGTCCACCGTAAGCTCCGCTGCGCGGGCGAGCATCTTTTCGGAGATATCAACGCCCGTGACCTCAGAGGCGCCCAGTTCGCGCGCGGCGCGGCAGAACCAGCCGTAGCCGCAGCCGAGATCGACAACCGATTTGCCGGTTAAATCGGGCAGCATGGCCTTAAGCGCGGGCCACTCCGGCGCACCGTCCAGCCCCTGCACCGAGCGCGGAAGCTGGGCGTAGCCTTCGAAAAACGCCGGGTTGTCGTAGATGTTTTGTGCCATGGCAGATCCCTCTTTAATAATGTGACTCCCAGTATAAAACATTGCCGGGTGGCGCTGCGCTTACCCGGCCTACGATTTGAGGGTTTCAGTAGGCCGGGTAAGGCGAAGCCGCCACCCGGCTCGCTTTTAGCCCACCGTACCCCAGACCAGATTGCCCTTATGGAACGTCGCGGTGCGCGGGGAGATGCGCGCCACGGCTTCGGCGGAACAGGAGGCGTTCACCAGCACAAAGCTGGCGTCGTCCTGCGCTTTCGGCCACACGCGTTCGCCTTTGTCGTTCAGCGGCAGCACGTCGCCGGTCGCAATTCCCAGCGCGCGGGAGAGCGTCTGCTCGTTCGGGCGAATGTAGAGCTGGGCGTAGAGATTCGCTTTTTCCAGCATGTCCCCCAGACCGTACGGCGACCAGTGGTCGATTACGCTGTCGGTGCCGGTCATCACAAACACGCCTTTATCGCGCAGCTGCTTCAGCGGCATATGCAGGGTGCCAATCGGCACGGTGGAGGCGATGGTCACCTGCTGCGCCGCCATGCGGGTAGCAATCTCATCCACCTGCTGCTCGTTGAGCATCGCCAGCGCGAAGGCGTGGCTGATGGTCAGCTTGCCCTTCAGTTGCGGGGTTTTCTCCACCGTTTCGACCATGTAGTTCACCGCCGCCACGCCCGCCGGGCTGGTTTCGTGCAGGTGAATGTCCACCCCTTTGTCATAGTCCAGCGCAATCTGGAACATCAGATCGAGAGATTTCTCCATCGCCCCGTCGACGTTGGTCGGGTCCAGCCCGCCCACGTAGTGCGCCCCGGCCTGCATCGCCTCGCGCATCAGCTTTTCGGAATTCGATAGCAGCAGCCCGTGCTGCGGGAAGGCGACGATTTCGCAGTCAAATCCGGGTTTGCGGCGCGCCAGGACCGCCTGCAGGTTTTCGAGATTCTTCAGGCCGGAGGTCGGCTCTATATTGCAGTGGCTGCGGGCGAGGGTGGAGCCTTTTGACTGGATCAGGTCGATCAGCTTTTCCGCACGCTCCTGGGTGTAGGGCTGCAGCTCAGGCAGCAGCTTCTGTTCCAGGCGGATCATATCCTGAATGGTGGTGCCCGCCGGGCGGTTGAGGGAACGCCACGGGCCGCCGTAAAAGGTTTTATCCAGGTGAATGTGCATGTCGCGCATCGCCGGAAGCATCAGCTTTTTACCCGCGTCGTAGTGCGGCAGGGTCGCGTCGGCGTGGCTGCCGTTATCGCGCAGGGCGACAATTTTCCCGTCTTTGATCTCCAGCGTTTTCAGCTCGGTGCGGGTGCTCGTCGCCACGTTGCCGTCGAAGTTAAACCCGGCTTCGAGCAGCACGTTGTCCAGATAGTAATGTTTCGCGGTGATGGTCATCGGTTTACCCGTCTCGCAGGTTGGTTTTGCGGAGTCGGCAGCATACGCGACGGAACCGGTCGCGCCAAACAGCGCGCAGGCGGTCACCATTTTTCCGCTCTGGCTGATGAATTCACGGCGGCTTTTATTTTCACTCATCTTATCTTCCTTCATTCACAATATGGGTACCGGTTTCTCCGCGCAGCGCGGCGGGCAGGCAGTCCGGCGAGGTGATAATCACGCGCTTGCCGCCGTGGTGTAAAAACGCCAGCGAGGCGACGATTTTGGGTAGCATGCTGCCCGCCGGGAAATGGCCCTCGTCTTTGTAACGCGTCATCTGCGCCACGCTCACCGCGTCCAGCGCCTGCTGATTCGGCTTGCCAAAGTGGATGCACACTTTTTCAACCCCGGTGGTGATCACCAGCACGTCGGCGCGAATCTCGCGCGCCAGCAGCGCGGTGGAGAGATCTTTATCAATCACCGCGTCGACGCTCTGGTAATCGCCCTGCTCAGTACGCACCACCGGAATACCGCCGCCGCCCGCGCCAATCACCACAAAGCCTTTTTGCGTCAATGTCTTGATCGCATCGGCCTCGACAATGCGCAGCGGCTGCGGGGAGGCCACCACGCGACGGTAGCCCCGGCCCGAATCCTCAACAAAGTGCCAGTCCGGATGCGCGCGCTGCAGCTCGTCGCGCTGCGCCTCGCTGAAGAACGCGCCGATCGGCTTCGTCGGGTGCGTAAAGCCGGGATCGTTTTTATCCACCTCCACCTGCGTGACGACCGTGACCGCTTTTTGCTCCCCGCGCGCGGCAAGGCGGTTGTTCAGCGCCTGCTGAATGAGGTAGCCGATGCCGCCCTGGGTGTCCGCCACGCAGTTTGCCAGCGGGGTCAGCGGGAGCCCTTCCCGCTCGTGGGCGATTTCGGCGCGGCGCAGATCCAGCCCCACCTGCGGACCGTTGCCGTGGGTGAGCACGATGTCATAGTCGGAGGCCAGCATTTCGAGCACCGACTCTGCCACCGCTTTAACCGCCTGCGCCTGATGTTCAATCGACTGGCTGGCGTTGTCTTTGATAATGCTGTTGCCGCCGATGGCAACGACCATAAGCTCTTTCATACGTGTTCCTTCGCAACAGTACCCGACGCAGCGCTCGTCACTTCCCGGCTGTCGAGAAAATGCTTCACCACAAACATGCCGCCCATCATCAGATACGCGGTGACGAACATCAGCGAACTGCCTTCGGCAAAGCCCACCACCGGCGCGTGGATCACCCCGAACAGCGCCAGCAGTGCCCCGCCCGCAGCGGCCACGGCGCCGCGCAGCGGTTTATTGATGATGGCGAAAATGGCGATACAGCCCCAGAGCATACTGGCGAGCGGTGCCCCGTTCCCCAGATGGACGAGTCCTTCGTAGTAGATCCCTTTGCTGTGCAGCACATCGGTACCGATTTTGGCGGCATTCGTGCCCGCCGCCCCCATCACGCTGTTCATCATGGTCAGCGCCCAGTTGGCGATCCACGGGAACAGGCAGATGAAGATCACCGGCACTTCCACTTTCGGCGTTTCCCTCACCACCTGGTTGGCGGTGACCACGCCGATAAACACCAGAATCGGCACGATGGCGGTCATCGGGATGATGGCGAGCATAAAGGCTCCCAGCCCGAACAGCGGCACGATGAACATGGTCACGCCGGAAGCCAGGGTGTAGCCGATGCTCGCGCCCATCGCTTTCCAGCCGGGATGGCCGACGTAGACCGTCACCGGGAACGGGTTGCCCATCAGGCAGCCGAGCATGGAGGCCAGACCGTTCGCCAGCATGACTTTACGCGTCGGGTATTCATCCCCCGCCGCGTGAGCGCTTTCGATGTTCTCCAGGTCAAAGATGTAGTTCGCCAGCCCCAGCGGCACGGCAGAGGCCAGATACGGCAGCGCGTGCGGCAAGCCCTGCAGGAAGCCCTCCACATGCACCTGCGGCGGGTTAAAGCCGAACGATGACATGGAGGCTTTGATCGCTTCCGGGCTTTGCAGACCGGAGATCCACGCCAGGGCCGTACCGGCAATCAGCAACAGCAGACCGGTCGGGATTTTGGCGAAAATCGGCTTTTTACCGAACCAGTTGATGAAGATCAGCAGCAGGACGATGAACGACACGGTCGGCGCTTCGAACGCCTGCAGCATCGGGTTCATCGCCAGCAGCAGCAGGCCCAGGCCGGAGAGGCACGACAGCAGCACGGTGCGCGGGATCATCTTGCGGATGGTTTCACCGAGGAACGAACCGCCCGCCAGGATCATCGCCTCCACGAAGCACCACACCAGGCCAATCTGAATCGCGAACTCCGCATCGCCCGTTTGCTGATAGACCGGCATCAGCACCAGGAAGGTCACGGTAAAAATGGACGGCGCGCTGGGGCCGGACGGCAGCGCGGTGACGTCCGTACGCCCGGTCTGGCGCGCCATCTGCATGCCGAACCACGCATAGCAAATACTCGCGGCCAATACCGCCAGCCCGAAGGCTGGCGCAATGCGTCCATAAACAATCTCCTTCGGGATGCCGACGACAAAAATGAGCAACCCCATCATGGTCAGCAGATTGGTCAGGTTGTTGGTCATCAACCCGAAATACGCCGCCCAGTCACCTCTTTTCCACTCCAGTTTCATGTTTTTCATGGATGCATGCCTTATAAAAAGTAGCGATCGCGGAAGGTCAACAGCGCCTTTTCAAAACAGCTAAACGGCGGGTGAACGATGCCCGCCCCAATCATGCCGATGCCCGCGTCTTTGTGGGCAATGGCGGTATTAATGACCGGCAGAATACCGCTGCCCGCGACCTTCGTGATGTCGATGGCGGTCGGGATCCCCATAAAGGAGAGCAGCGGAATGGTGACGTTCGGGTTTTCGCCAAGGGTGATTTCGCGCATCTGACGGGAGAAGTCGATGGCTTCCTCCACCGTGCCGCCCACCAGCGCCACGATTGCCGGCGCCGTCGCCATCGCAAAGCCGCCGATGCCGTAGGTTTCGGTGATCGCGCTGTCGCCGATGTCCAGCCCGGAATCCTCCGGCTTATAGCCCGCGAACATTGGGCCAATCACCTGCTGCGCCGGGCCGGTGAACCACTGCCCCGGCAGGCCGGAGACGCGCAGGCCGAACTCGTAGCCGTTGCGCGCCATGGTGGTCACGACGGTGCTGTATTCAATGCCGTGGGCGGCGTCCAGCGCGGCTTTACACATCGCCATCCACGTCGGGCCGGAGAAGTAGTCGCTGCTGGCGACAAACTCGAACACCTCGCGCTGCTGCTTAACCGGATAGCCCGCCTGGATCAGCCCCGGGGTCAGCGCCTGGATCAGCAGCGTGGTGCCCGCATTGTTGCGGTTGTGGCACTCATCGCCCATGTGCAGCGCCTGGGCCAGCATCAGGCGCAGGTCGATTTCGCCGATAATCTTCATCGCGTCGCGCAGCATCGGGCCGAGCACGTCGCGCATCCAGTTCAGGCGATCGATGACGCTCTGGTCGTTGGCGCCCATGCGCAGGATCTTCGCCATCTGCTCGCTGAGGTTGGTGAACGCGCGGTTGCCGTAGGTTTTGTTCTCCACGATGTGCATAAACATCGACGCGGAGGTGACGCCCGCCATCGAGCCCACGCAGTCGTGCTCGTGGCACGGCGAGAAGGCGATCTCCCCGGAGGCGGCAAGCCTGGCCGCATCCTCCAGATCCGTCGCCAGACCTTCAAACACCAGCGCCCCGGTGACCGCGCCTTTCATCGCGCCGCACATGTTTTCCCAGGAGACTGGCGGACCGGCGTGCAGAATGGTGGTGCGGGTCATCCCCGGCACAACGTTAATCGCCTGGTCATACCCCACCAGCACCGGATGGGACTGAATAATGCGCTCAAGGGCGATTTGGTTAGCGGCGGCAATCTTCTCCGCCAGCGGTTTTTTCGCCAGCTGGTCGAGCGCTTCCACCACCTGCATATTGCCCTGCCCCGGCGGCGTCCAGTCGAGCGGGGTCACGGGTACGTGCTGCTTTTTAAGATCGTCGCTGAACATCGCGAGACCCACGTTAATGACGTTCAGCGGCTGGTTAAATAAGGTGGTCATTATGCGTTCTCCCCTTTGCAGACAAATTCGCGTGCGAGTAATCCGGTATTGGTGCTGCTGCTGGCCCAGATGACGCCTGCGTCGGTCAGCCGCTGGCACTGCTGCGCCAGCGACTGCGGATCCTGGTCGGTGCCGAGCACGTAGCCGAGGATCTCAAGCCGACGGTTATCGGCCTTCGCCATGGCCTGCGCCTCTTTGATCGCCTCGATCATCACCCCTACCGGATCTTCGTGCGCGCCGAAGCCCAGCACGAAGTCCATCACGATGACGCCCACTTCCGGATCGCGCGCCTCCTGCAGCAGGCGGCTGATGCGGTTGGTCGGGTCGATCATCGGGTGCGGCTTGCCGTTGGTGAACTCATCGTCGCCAAAGTCGAGGAAGGTATGGGCTTTACTGACGCTTATGTCGCTCAGGCGCTTAGCCGGATCCGGCTGGATGTTGCTGTAGACGTCGTCGAATTTCGCAAGCGCCGCAAACATCGCCTCGTCGCACAGGGTGCCGCCGCAGAACAGGCCGCGAATGTACTTCTGCTGCGGGGTCAGGCGGGCGCGCACCTCTTCGATCAATGGCCAGTTGAGCGGGTGCAGATCGAGGGACTCTTTTTTGATGCCGGTAAGCAGAACGGCCTTCAGCGCCGCCTCTTTGGTGCCGCGCGCAAACTGCAGTCCGTCCTCATCGGCGGGCGGTTCATTGCGCCCGAGGAAGCAAACAACCACCGGCTTGCGGCAGGCTCTGGCGCGGGCCAGCACCTTTTCTGCCACGGCAGGAGCCGCTGGTTTGGAGATCAGCGCGATAACCTCTGTGCCCTCGTCGGCTTCCAGCATGTCGATGGCGTCGAGCATCATCAGGCCGCCGATCTTCTCGCTAAGATCGCGCCCGCCGGTGCCAATCAGCTGCGACACGCCGCCGCCGAATTCATGGATGCGCACGCTTAACTCCTGGCTGCCGGTGCCGGACGCGCCGACGATGCCAATCGGCCCGCGACGCACCGCGTTGGCGAAGCACAATCCCGCGCCGTTGATAATGGCGGTGCCGCAGTCCGGCCCCATCATCAGCAGTCCTTTCTGGTGCGCCAGCTGCTTCAGCGCCAGCTCGTCGTCGAGCGACACGTTATCGGAGAAAAGCATCACGTTGAGATCGTTTTCCAGCGCCTGGCGCGCTTCGCGGGCAGCGAAGGTGCCGTTAACGGAAATCACCGCGAGGTTGCTCTCCGGGCGATGTTTTTTGGCGCTGGCAATCGTCGCGTAGCGTGCTTCATGGGTGCCGCTGCTCGCTTTATGGGTAAATAAAGCTTCTATTTCCGCCAGCGTTTCATCGTTCGCCGCGTCGCCTTTAATCACGATCATCAGGTCGCCATTTTTGGCTTCCGCTAATTCCGGCGTGAGCAGCCCGAGATTTTTCAGAACGCCTTTATTCATTTCCGTCGCCATTGCCACAAACGCCTGTTCGACGCCCGGCAATTTATTGGCTTTGGTGGAAACCGACATTAAGGAAACCGAATCGAAATACGTGTTCTTTTTTATGACGATTTTGGTTGGCATTGTTTTCTCCTGAATACGGATAAAAGGGGGCCGCCGTCGTGCAAAATGCACGTCGGTAAAAATGCTTTTTTAAATTAGCGGCCAGCCGGAACGGGCTGACCGGTCGTTTTACGCGCCCGCGGCCAGCAGCAGGTCGGCAATCTCAGTGAAGCCTTTCTCCCGCGCCAGTTCGAGCGGGGTTTTGCCGTATTTGTCGGTCATGTGCGGGTTCGCGCCGTGATCCAGCAGCAGCTTCACAATCTCTTGCTGTTTCGCACCGCCGTCGTTTAACACAATGGCTTCCAACAGCGGCGTCCAGCCGACAAAGTTGGTGTGGTTAACGTTAATGTCGGTTTTTTCCAGCAGCTCGCGCACGATCTCCACGTGCCCTTTTTCACTGGCAGGGGTAATGCCCACGCCGCCGAAGCGGGTAAGGCGGTCGAGATCCGGATTCGCGGGTAATACCAGCCGCAGGAGGGTTAAATCGTTCGTCAGGCAGCTGATCAGGAAGGGGTTAAAACAGGTCTGGTCCTGTTTATCAATATCTGCCCCGGCGGCAATTAATAACGCCACGCAGGAATAGTGTTTTTTGAGGCTGGCAATCGTAACGGCGGTTCTTTTCTGGCGGTTAGTGGCGTTAATATCCACGCCTTTTTCCAGACAGGCTTTTAGCGCATCGCTATTTCCCTCTTCTGCCGCCAGCAGAAATTCCGTAACCAGTTCAGTTGCAGACATATTCAGACTCCCGATGTTTTATTGCTCTTGACCCGAGAATAGCAACAGCCTGGTCATAAAAGAATCCGCTTAAAAATGATTCATCGACAGTGAATTCATTGTTGAGATAAATTCAACAGTAGGGATAAAACGTGCGTCCGTGCAACCTTTTTCTTATGTTTAACCGCTTTTTAGCGCCTCAGGCTGCATTATCCTTATGGTTGAAAAAGCCTTGCATGACGGGGCTCTGCGTAAAGGGTCAGAACTGTGATCGGCTTCAAATGTGTTGTAAAGGCGTTGTTAAAATATGTTCAAAACTGATGACTGAGGAAGCTATGATATGAATTCCATCTTTACCGAAGAGAACCTGCTGGCCTTTACCACCGCCGCACGCTTCGGCAGCTTCAGCAAGGCGGCTGCCGAGCTGGGGGTCACCACCTCGGCCATCAGTTACACCATCAAGCGGATGGAAACCGGGCTGGACGTGGTGCTGTTTGTGCGTAACACGCGCAGCATTGAGCTGACCGAGTCCGGGTTCTACTTTTACCGCAAAGCCACCGACCTGCTTAACGACTTCCACGCCATCAAGCGCGGGATTGATACCATTTCACAGGGCATCGAGGCGCGGGTGCGCATCTGTATCAACCAGCTGTTATATACGCCGCGCCATACCGCGCGGCTGCTCCAGGTGCTGAAAAAGCAGTTTCCTACCTGCCAGATCACCGTCACCACGGAGGTCTATAACGGCGTGTGGGATTCGATCATCAATAACCAGGCCAATATCGCCATTGGCGCGCCGGACACGCTGCTCGACGGCGGCGGAATTGACTACACCGAGATCGGCGCCATCCGCTGGGTGTTTGCCATTGCGCCGACGCATCCGCTGGCGTTCGTTCCGGAACCGATAGCGGAGAGCCAGCTGCGCCTGTATCCCAACATCATGGTGGAAGATACCGCACACACCATTAACAAGAAGGTGGGCTGGCTGCTGCACGGTCAGGAGGCGATTCTGGTGCCGGACTTTAATACCAAATGCCAGTGTCAGATCCTGGGCGAAGGGATAGGTTTTTTACCGGAGTATATGGCGCGGGACGCGGTGGAAGACGGGCTGCTGGTGACGCGACGTATCAATAACCCGCGTCAGGACTCGCGCATGCTGCTCGCTACGCAGCATGCCGCGACAGGCCAGGTCACGCGCTGGATCAAACAGCACTTTGGTCCAGCGGGGATGCTGACCGATATCTACAGCGATTTACTGTGGCGCGCTTAGCTTTTGCTCTGTACCCAAAATGCGTGAATGAGGCCGGGGAAGTAGCCCAGCAGCGTCAGAAGAATGTTGATGATAAACGCCCAGCCAAGCCCTTTGCCCAACAGCACGCCCAGCGGCGGCAGCAGGATGGTAAAAACAATACGCCAAAAACCCATATTAACACTCCGTGCAAGCTAATCCATTGAAAATAATAGAGAGAACCCTTTCTAAGCATAGCCAGTTTACCTGTCTGCGCCAGTTCTCTGCTCCGCGTTTACCCTCTTTTACGCTTTTGACGCTGGCGTAATGCGCACAATTACTTTAGCATTACCTTAATTAAGAAAACTCTAAAGTACTATGACTGAACTCGAACAGCTTCAGGCCAGCGCAGAGCAGGCCGCAACGCTTTTAAAAGCGATGAGCAACCCGCGTCGGCTGCTGATCCTCTGCACGCTGTGCGCCGCCCCCGGCACCAGCGCGGGGGAGCTGGCCCGCGCGACGGGTCTGAGCCCTTCCGCCACGTCGCAGCATCTGGCGCGCATGCGTGAGGAAGGCCTGATCGCCAACACCCGCGAGGCGCAGCGCATTCTCTATTTCATTAAAAACGACGCGGTGCATCAGCTCATCAGCACCCTGAAAACCCTTTATTGCCCGTAAGGAGCCGCCATGTCACTTCCCCTTCTTTCGCCGCGCGAGGCCTATGCCCGCATCGCCGATGGCGCAAAACTGATTGATATTCGTGATGCCGACGAGTACGCCCGCGAGCATATTCCCGCCGCGCAGTCCGAGCCGCTGGATACCTTACCCGGCGGACTTAAAACGCAGGCGGGTGAAACGGTGATTTTTCACTGCCAGTCTGGCGCCCGCACCTCAGGCAATGCCGATCGCCTTGCGCAGGCTGCCGCCCCCGCTCAGGCATTTGTGGTCGAAGGAGGCATTCAGGGCTGGAAGCAGGCGGGTCTGCAGACAGTCGAAGACAAAACCCAGCCGCTGCCGCTGATGCGTCAGGTGCAAATCGCTGCCGGGCTGCTCATTCTCTGCGGCGTAGTGCTGGGCTATAGCGTCTCAGACGGCTTTTTCCTGCTCAGCGGCTTCGTGGGGGCCGGGCTGCTGTTCGCCGGTGTGACCGGTTTTTGCGGCATGGCGCGGCTGCTGAAGGTGATGCCCTGGAACCGGCGTACCTCATAAGCAGTAATCGGTGAAATACGCTGTACCCGGTGTCATACGTGGGCTAAGGTGAAGATCGCTAAAACGATGAGGAGGTAATATGTTTTCTGTCGGTGATTATGTACAACCGCGTAAAGGCGGCCCGAAGCTGAAAGTGCTCGAAGTGAACGGTGAAAGCGTGGTGGCGGTACAGGCCAGCAATGAACAAGGCGAGAAATATACCCTGAAAGCCGCCGAGCTGGCGCCGTATACCGAAGACGGTGATTTCGGCGTCTGCTGAAAAGAGTGCCGGGCGGTATGTTCCGCCCGGTTCACGCATTAGATCAGAAAATCATCCAGTGATTTCCCCTCTGCCAGCGCGCTGGCAATAGGCTTTGGCGTACGGCCCTGGCCGGTCCACGTTTTCTCTTCACCGTTCTGGTCAATAAAGCGGTATTTCGCTTCACGCGGCTTACGCTTTTTCGTGGATTTACCCGTCTGCGCCAGTTCAGAGCCCAGCAGATCGGTCGGTGAAATACCATCGGCTTTCATCCGCTCCAGCAGAGCATTAATTTTCTCCTGCTGCTCGGCTCTCTGCTGCTCTAATTCCGCCAGCTCACTACGTTTCTCTTCAGCAACGACCCTGACTTTTTCCAGCATTTCCTCAAGAACGTCCAGGGATAATTCGCGTGCCATGGCGCGCAGAGTTCGGATATTATTAAGATTCTGTAACGTCAAAGACATATTATTTGAAAACCTTTTGTTTAGGGTAAATAGATAAATCACCGACAGAATAATTCATTTCCGCTGAAATATCTACCCGCAGGCTGGCCAGTCAATAGCGTAAATATGTTTAACTGTCGCCGTTAATATTATCTTATAACGTCTGAGCGATACGCAGGGATTCAATCATCACTGCAATATAAAGGGTCAACCTTAATCAAAATTTCAGCATTCTGCGCTACCCACAAAAGCACTGACTCACCTTTCAACATCAAGATAGTTAAGCCAATGATTTAAAACCAAAAATCATCGCACGAGACAGATTATAACGAAGCGAACAAAAAACCATCAATTTTAGAGAGTTTTGTGGACAAAACGCGATTAAATAAAAATTAATCACTAGTTGTCACTTCAAACGTAGAGATATACGCTATACACGTCAAACAAACCAACCTAAAGCACTAACCGCTTCGGGAAAATCGTTTCTTTTGTGTTCTTCTCAAGGAGTTCAGACATGTTCTCACCGCAATCACGCCTTCGCCATGCTGTGGCGGATACTTTCGCGATGGTTGTCTACTGTTCCGTTGTGAACATGTTGATCGAAATATTCCTCTCCGGAATGTCCTTCGAGCAGTCACTTTATTCTCGTCTGGTGGCGATTCCGGTCAATATTATTATTGCCTGGCCTTACGGTTTATACCGCGATGCCGTCATGCGCTTCGCGCGGCGTATCAGCCCCGCAGGCTGGGTGAAAAACCTGGCAGACGTTCTGGCCTATGTGACGTTCCAGTCGCCGGTTTACGTGGCCATTCTGCTGACGGTGGGCGCGGACTGGCACCAGATCGCGGCGGCGGTCAGTTCGAATATTGTGATTTCAATGCTGATGGGGGCGGTGTATGGCTATTTCCTCGACTACTGTCGCCGCCTGTTTAAGGTCAGCCAGTACAGCCAGGCTAAAGCGTGATGTGAAGCGACTGGCGCAGGCCAGTCGCAAATTTACTGTACGTCGCCAAACAGTCCCTTCAAAAACCGTTCCAGCGCCATACGCGAGCTGAAACCATGCGGAATACCATAATGCTCATGCGTCTCTCCGCCTAAATAGAGCGGAAATTGCTGATAATGATCGCAGGTTTTAATATCCGAGGCAGGCTCAGCAAATGACAGACTTCTGTCTTTCAGCGTCGGGTGAATAATGAGAGCGGTACGGCCCATTCTTGCTTCACGATTAACGTAAACATAATTCTCGCCACGGCGATATCCATACGCTTTTGGCGTCACCTCATCCATGGTGAATCCCTCTTTTTCAAGAACGCGTGCCACCTCGTCAGGTCGTAAATACATATCTTTTCCTCGTTATCTTTTCCTGCCCGGCAACCTTACAGTATTCAGCATTAGCAGGGCTTTCAGAATAGTCCATAAACTGGCGGATATCGCGTGATGCGCTTCAGATATTAAATTTCTGAACTAAACTGAACGGGAACACAAAATTACGGAGGATCGTATGTTTAACAGACCGAACCGAAACGATATTAACGACGACGCTCAGGATATTCGTAATGATGTCAGCCAATTAGCAGACACGCTGGAAGAGGTGCTGAAATCCTGGGGAAGTGACGCGAAGGACGAAGCGGATGCCGCAAAACGTAAGGCTCAGTCTCTGCTCCGTGAAACCCGCGCACGCCTAAATGGCCGCACGCGTACCACACAGGCTGCCTGCGATGCGGTCAGCTGCGCAACGACCTTCGTACGCGAAAAACCGCTCTGCACGCTCGGCACGGTAGCGGCAGTCGGGATCTTCGTCGGCGCTCTGCTTAGCCTGCGTAAGTAAGCGCGAGCCATCAGCCCCGGTCGCCGCTGGCACCGGGGCTTTTTAATGCCCGCAAGCCTGAAAAACCCGTACAACATCCCCTGCCCCGCCGTGCTCATCATCAGGGCATCATCAATCTAAATTTCCCATATCTTGTATGGTTGAAACTTAAGACAACTACATCTAGTATTCCTTTTAGCAAGATACACACAACCTGACGCGATGATTCGCGCCGCTCTCTCATTTTAAATGGAAATACGAATCATGAGCATTATTATTTACACTCGTAACGATTGTGTTCAGTGCCACGCGACCAAACGGGCGATGGAAAGCCGCGGCGTGGCGTTTGAGATGGTGAATATTGACCAGCAGCCCGAGGCCGCCGATACCCTTCGCGCGCAGGGTTTCCGTCAGCTTCCGGTGGTGGTGGCCGGGGAGACCAGCTGGTCTGGCTTCCGCCCGGACATGATCAACCGCATCGCCGCGCAGGCCGCACGGGCATGAGTGGGCTAGTCTTCTTCTCCAGCAGCTCGGAAAACACGCTCCGTTTTATGGCGCGCGTCGGGCTGCCTGCGGTGCGCATTCCCCTTAACGAGCGGGAGCGCATCCGGGTAGAAGAACCGTACATTCTGGTGGTGCCCAGCTACGGCGGCGGCGGTACGGCGGGCGCAGTGCCTCGCCAGGTGATCCGCTTTCTGAACGATCCGCATAACCGCGGGCTAATCCGAGGCGTGATCGCGGCGGGCAATCGCAATTTCGGCGATGCCTTTGGCCGCGCCGGAGATGTCATCTCTCAAAAATGCGGCGTGCCGTATCTCTATCGCTTTGAGCTGATGGGGACGCAGCAGGACGTCGAAAACGTGCGTAAAGGAGTGAACGAATTTTGGCAACGACAACCGCAGAACGGGTAATACAGGCGACGCCGGATTACCACGCATTAAACGCGATGCTTAACCTCTATGACCGGGAGGGACGCATTCAGTTTGATAAAGACCGTGAGGCGGTGGACGCCTTTTTTGCAGCCCACGTGCGGCCCAACAGCGTGACCTTCGCGAGCCAGGATGAACGTCTCGACCACCTGGTTAACGAAGGTTACTACGACGCACGCGTCCTCACCCGCTACGCACGCGCCTTCGTCGTGAAGCTGTTTGAACGCGCCCACGCCAGCGGCTTTCGTTTCCAGACGTTCCTTGGCGCGTGGAAGTTCTACACCAGCTACACCCTGAAGACCTTCGACGGTAAGCGCTACTTAGAAAGCTTTGAAGATCGCGTGGTGATGGTCGCGCTGACCCTGGCGCAGGGCGATGAAGCGCTGGCGCAACAGCTCACCGACGAGATCCTCTCCGGCCGCTTCCAGCCCGCCACGCCAACGTTCCTTAACTGCGGAAAAGCCCAGCGCGGCGAGCTGGTCTCCTGCTTCCTGCTGCGCATTGAAGATAATATGGAGTCGATAGGCCGCGCGGTGAACTCGGCGCTGCAGCTCTCCAAACGCGGCGGCGGCGTGGCGTTTCTGCTCTCGAACCTGCGTGAAGCGGGCGCGCCGATTAAGCGCATCGAAAACCAGTCCTCCGGCGTGATCCCGGTCATGAAGATGCTGGAAGATGCCTTCTCCTACGCCAACCAGCTTGGCGCGCGTCAGGGCGCGGGCGCGGTTTATCTGCACGCGCACCACCCCGACATTCTGCGTTTCCTCGATACCAAGCGCGAAAACGCCGACGAAAAAATCCGCATCAAAACCCTGTCGCTGGGCGTGGTGATCCCGGATATCACCTTTAAGCTGGCTAAAGAGAATGCCGACATGGCGCTCTTCTCGCCGTATGACGTTGAGCGGATTTACGGCAAAGCCTTTGGCGACGTGGCGATAAGCGAGCTGTACGACGAGCTGCTGGCCGACGATCGCATCCGCAAAAAAACCATCAACGCCCGCGATTTCTTCCAGACGCTTGCCGAAATTCAGTTTGAGTCCGGCTATCCGTACATCATGTACGAGGACACGGTGAACCGCGCAAACCCGATTGCCGGGCGCATCAACATGAGCAACCTGTGCTCGGAGATTTTACAGGTCAACAGTGCCTCCCGCTATGACGAGAATCTGGACTACGCGGAGATCGGCAAAGACATCTCCTGCAACCTCGGGTCGCTGAATATCGCCCACACCATGGATTCCCCCGACTTTGGCCGCACGGTGGAGACCGCCATTCGCGGGCTGACGGCGGTGTCGGACATGAGCCACATCCGCAGCGTGCCGTCCATCGAGGCGGGCAACGCCGCGTCGCACGCCATTGGCCTTGGGCAGATGAACCTGCACGGCTACCTGGCGCGGGAAGGCATCGCCTACGGCAGCCCGGAAGGGCTGGACTTCACCAACCTCTATTTTTACACCGTCACCTGGCACGCGCTGCATACCTCGATGATGCTGGCGCGCGAGCGCAACCAGCGTTTCGCGGGCTTTGAACAGTCGCGCTACGCCAGCGGAGAGTATTTCAGCCCGTATCTTGAAGGCGACTGGCAGCCGAAAACGGCGCGAGTAAGGGAGCTGTTTGCCCGCGCCGGGATCGTTCTGCCCACGCGCGAGATGTGGCAGCAGTTGCGTGATGACGTGATGCGCTACGGCATCTACAACCAGAACCTGCAGGCGGTGCCGCCAACCGGTTCGATCTCCTACATCAATCACGCCACGTCGAGCATTCACCCGATCGTGTCGAAGATTGAAATTCGCAAAGAAGGCAAAACCGGACGCGTTTACTACCCTGCGCCGTTTATGACCAACGAGAACCTGGCGCTGTATCAGGACGCATACGAGATTGGCCCGGAAAAAATCATCGATACCTACGCCGAGGCGACGAAACACGTGGATCAGGGGCTGTCGCTGACGCTGTTCTTCCCGGATACCGCCACCACGCGGGACATCAACAAAGCGCAGATCTACGCCTGGAAGAAAGGTATCAAGACGCTCTACTACATTCGCCTGCGCCAGCTTGCGCTGGAAGGCACCGAAATCGAAGGCTGCGTGTCCTGCGCGCTGTAAGGAGAAAGGATGAAACTGTCACGCGTGAGCGCCGTTAACTGGAACAAGATCCAGGACGAGAAAGATCTGGAAGTGTGGAACCGCCTGACCAGCAACTTCTGGCTGCCGGAAAAGGTCCCGCTCTCCAACGATATTCCGGCCTGGCAAACCCTGAGCCACGCCGAGCAGCAGCTAACGATCCGCGTCTTTACCGGCCTGACGCTGCTGGACACCATTCAGAATACCGTTGGCGCACCGGCTCTGATGGGTGACGCGCTGACGCCGCACGAAGAGGCGGTGATGTCGAACATCAGCTTTATGGAGGCGGTGCACGCCCGCTCCTACAGCTCGATTTTCTCCACGCTGTGCCAGACCAAAGACGTGGACGCGGCCTACGCCTGGAGCGAAGCGAGCGAGTCGTTACAAAGAAAGGCGGAGCTGGTACTGACGTATTATCGGGCCGACGAGCCGCTGAAGAAGAAGATCGCCAGCGTGTTTCTGGAATCATTCCTGTTCTATTCTGGCTTCTGGCTGCCCATGTACTGGTCGAGCCGGGGCAAGCTGACCAACACCGCCGATTTGATCCGGCTTATCATTCGGGATGAAGCGGTACACGGGTATTACATTGGCTATAAATATCAGAAAGGGCTGGAAAAGGTCAGCGACGCGGAGCGCGAGGAGCTCAAAGGGTTTGCGCTCGATTTGCTGATGGATCTGTACGACAACGAGCTGAGCTATACCGAGGAACTGTACGCCGGCACCAGCTGGGAGGAGGACGTGAAAGCCTTCCTCTGCTACAACGCCAACAAGGCGCTGATGAATCTCGGCTACGACGCGCTGTTCCCGCCAGAGATGGCGGAGGTTAACCCGGCGATTCTCTCCGCGCTGTCGCCCAACGCCGACGAAAACCACGATTTCTTCTCCGGATCGGGTTCGTCGTACGTGATGGGCAAAGCGGTGGAAACCGAGGATGAGGACTGGGATTTTTAATGAACGTTAACGTTCGTTAATTTAATATAAACCCAACAATTTCCTCTCCAATATTTACAAAGCAACTACACTGTCATTTCCGCGCCCTATTCGCCTGAATCACCCGATTCAGGCGAAATTCCCCGATGCCGCAGCAAAAAATTGAGAAAAATTCAAATCCCGCTCAGCCCTTTACTCATGGGAAATTCAGCCGTTTCGCCTCCCTGAAAATTTACGTCATAAGCAAACCCAGGGTTGTCTCAGATTCTCAGTATGTTAGGGTTATGCCCGTTAACAATTTACCATGGTAATCATATCGACATAAACAAATAACAGGACACTCTCTATTGCATGGCAATTAAATTAGAAGTGAAAAATCTTTATAAAGTATTTGGCGAGCATCCTCAGCGCGCATTCAAATATATTGAGAAAGGCCTTTCGAAAGAGCAAATTCTGGAAAAAACCGGGCTATCGCTTGGCGTTAAAGACGCCAGTCTGGCCATTGAAGAAGGCGAGATTTTTGTCATCATGGGATTATCCGGTTCGGGTAAATCCACTATGGTTCGCCTTCTCAATCGCCTGATTGAACCCACCCGCGGACAGGTGCTGATTGACGGCGTGGATATCGCCAGAATATCAGACGCCGAGCTTCGCGAGGTGCGCAGAAAGAAGATTGCGATGGTATTCCAGTCATTCGCACTGATGCCACATATGACGGTGCTGGATAATACCGCTTTCGGCATGGAATTAGCCGGCACACCCGCGCAGGAACGTCAGGAAAAAGCCCTTGACGCCCTGCGTCAGGTTGGGCTGGAAAATTATGCGCATGCGTACCCGGATGAACTTTCCGGCGGCATGCGTCAGCGCGTGGGATTAGCCCGCGCATTAGCCATTAATCCAGACATTTTATTAATGGACGAAGCCTTCTCTGCCCTCGATCCGTTAATTCGCACCGAGATGCAGGATGAGCTGGTAAAATTACAGGCGAAACATCAGCGGACCATTGTCTTTATTTCCCACGATTTGGATGAAGCCATGCGTATTGGCGACCGTATTGCCATTATGCAAAATGGTGAAGTGGTGCAGGTCGGCACGCCGGATGAAATTCTCAATAATCCGGCAAATGATTATGTGCGCACCTTCTTCCGCGGCGTGGATATTAGCCAGGTCTTTAGCGCCAAAGATATTGCCCGTCGAACGCCAAACGGCATTATCCGTAAAACGCCTGGCTTCGGCCCGCGCTCCGCGCTGAAGCTCCTGCAGGACGAAGACCGTGAATACGGTTATCTGGTTGAACGCGGCAATAAATTTGTTGGCGTTGTCTCCATCGATTCTCTGAAAACCGCGCTCAGCGAAAACCAGGGCATCGATGCGGCGTTAATTGACGCTCCGCTTGCCGTGGACGCCGAAACGCCGCTCAGCGAGTTGCTCTCTCACGTGGGGCAGGCGCCTTGCGCCGTACCGGTCGTGGGTGAGGAACAACAGTACGTCGGCATCATCTCCAAACGGATGCTGCTGCAGGCTTTAGATCGCGAGGGGGCAAATAATGGCTGATCAAACTAACCCGTGGGGCACCACTGAAGCGGCGGACAGCGCTGCGCAATCCGCCGACGCGTGGGGTTCCACGCCAGCACCCGCCGACGGTGGCGGTGCGGCGGACTGGCTGAACAGCGCCCCCGCGCCTGCGCCAGAGCACTTCAATATTATGGATCCGTTCCACAAGACGCTGATCCCGCTGGACAGCTGGGTCACGGAGGGGATCGACTGGGTGGTCACGCACTTCCGCCCGGTTTTCCAGGGGATCCGCATCCCGGTGGATTACATCCTGAACGGCTTCCAGCAGCTGATGCTGGGCATGCCGGCCCCGGTGGCGATTATCCTGTTCTCCCTGATCGCCTGGCAGTTTGGCAGCGCCGGGATGGGTGTCGCCACGCTGATTTCGCTGATTGCCATCGGCGCGATTGGGGCCTGGTCGCAGGCGATGATCACCCTGGCGCTGGTGCTGACCGCCCTGCTCTTCTGCATCGTCATCGGCCTGCCGATGGGGATCTGGCTGGCGCGCAGCCCGCGGGCCGCGAAGATTATTCGACCGCTGTTGGATGCGATGCAGACCACTCCGGCGTTCGTCTATCTGGTGCCGATTGTGATGCTGTTCGGCATCGGCAACGTGCCGGGCGTGGTGGTCACCATTATCTTTGCCCTGCCGCCGATTATTCGTCTGACCATTCTCGGGATCAATCAGGTGCCTGCGGACCTGATCGAAGCGTCACGCTCGTTCGGCGCCAGCCCGCGCCAGATGCTGTTTAAGGTTCAGCTCCCGCTGGCGATGCCGACCATCATGGCGGGCGTGAACCAGACGCTGATGCTGGCCCTTTCGATGGTGGTGATTGCCTCGATGATCGCCGTTGGCGGTCTCGGTCAGATGGTGCTGCGCGGCATTGGCCGTCTCGACATGGGGCTGGCTACCGTCGGCGGCGTCGGGATTGTGATCCTCGCCATTATTCTTGACCGCCTGACCCAGGCCGTCGGTCGCGATTCACGCAGTCGCGGCAACCGTCGCTGGTATTCCACCGGCCCCGTCGGGTTACTCACCCGCCCCTTTAGAAAATAAGGAACAACGATGCGACATAACGTACTTTTTGCCACAGCGTTTGCCACCCTTGTCTCCACCAGCACGTTCGCGGCTGACCTGCCGGGCAAAGGCATTACCGTGCAGCCGGTGCAGAGCACTATTTCGGAAGAGAGCTTCCAGACCCTGCTGGTCAGCCGCGCGCTGGAAAAACTGGGCTATACGGTTAACACGCCGAGCGAAGTGGATTACAACGTGGGCTACACCTCGATTGCCTCCGGAGACGCCACCTTTACCGCCGTAAACTGGCAGCCGCTGCATGACGATATGTATGCCGCCGCCGGTGGCGATAAGAAATTCTACCGTGAAGGCACCTTTGTCACCGGCGCGGCGCAGGGGTACCTGATCGACAAGAAAACCGCCGACCAGTACCACATCACCAACATCGAACAGCTGAAGGATCCGAAGATCGCCAAACTGTTTGACACCAACGGTGACGGCAAGGCCGACATGATGGGCTGCTCGCCGGGCTGGGGCTGCGAAGCGGTGATTAACCACCAGAACAAGGCGTTCGATCTGGCGAAAACGGTCGACGTGAGCCACGGCAACTATTCAGCGATGATGGCCGACACCATTGCCCGCTTCAAAGAGGGTAAACCGGTGATCTACTACACCTGGACGCCGTACTGGGTGAGCGACGTGCTGAAGCCGGGTAAAGACGTGGTGTGGCTGCAGGTGCCGTTCTCCTCCCTGCCGGGCGAGCAGAAAGATATCGACACCAAACTGCCGAACGGCATGAACTACGGCTTCCCGGTGAACACCATGCATATCGTGGCGAACAAAGCCTGGGCGGAGAAAAACCCGGCCGCGGCGAAGCTGTTCTCGGTGATGAAGCTGCCGCTGGCGGACATCAACGCCCAGAACGCGATGATGCACGCGGGCAAATCGTCTGAGGCGGATGTTAAAGGCCACGTCGACGGCTGGATCAAGGCCCACCAGCAGCAGTTTGACGGCTGGGTGAAAGCGGCGCTGGCGGCGCAGAAGTAAAACCTTTTCCCTCACCCTAACCCTCTCCCCGGATCGTACACTGGGAGAGGGCCGGGGTGAGGGGATCAGACCGCACCCAACCTAAACCGCACAATCCAGCACGTAACAATCCCCCCACATTCACAATCATTGGCTATTATGGTTTCCGGAAAAATAATCACTTCACTAACGATTCCTGAAACTAATGACAAAAACCACTCAAGGGCTTAGCCCCGCACTCATCCTTTTAATGTCCGTGGCAACGGGTCTGGCCGTCGCCAGCAACTATTACGCGCAGCCTCTTCTCGACACCATCGCCCGCGCGTTCAATCTCTCCGCCAGCTCCGCAGGCTTTATCGTTACCGCCGCCCAGCTCGGCTATGCCGCCGGGCTGCTGTTCCTGGTGCCGCTCGGCGATATGTTTGAACGCCGGATGCTGATCGTCTCCATGACGCTTCTGGCCGCCGGCGGGATGCTGATCACCGCCAGCAGCCAGTCGCTGACGATGATGATTATCGGTACCGCGCTGACGGGGCTGTTCTCCGTGGTGGCGCAAATCCTGGTGCCGCTCGCCGCGACCCTCGCCTCACCGGAAAAACGTGGCAAGGTGGTGGGCACCATCATGAGCGGCCTGCTGCTGGGGATTTTGCTGGCGCGTACCGTCGCCGGGCTGCTGGCAAGCCTCGGCGGCTGGCGCACCGTATACTGGGTGGCGAGCGTATTGATGGTCGTCATGGCGCTGGCGCTGTGGCGCGGGCTGCCAAAAGTGAAGCAGGAAAATCACCTGAATTACCCGCAGCTGCTGGCCTCCGTTTTCAGCCTGTTCACCCAGGATAAACTTCTGCGCACCCGCGCCCTGCTGGGCTGCTTCACCTTCGCCAACTTCAGTATTCTCTGGACGTCGATGGCGTTTCTGCTGGCCGCGCCGCCGTTTAATTATTCCGAAGGGGTGATTGGCCTGTTCGGCTTGGCCGGTGCCGCAGGCGCACTGGGCGCGCGTCCCGCAGGCGGGCTGGCCGACAAGGGCAAATCCCATCTGACCACCTCCGCGGGACTGGTGTTACTTCTGCTCTCCTGGGCGGCAATCTGGTATGGGCACGTCTCGGTGCTGGCGCTGATCGTCGGTATCCTGGTACTCGATCTCACCGTGCAGGGCGTTCACATTACCAATCAGACCGTCATCTATCGCGTGAAGCCGGAGGCGCGTAACCGCCTGACGGCCGGGTACATGACCAGCTACTTTATTGGCGGCGCGGCGGGCTCGCTCATTTCCGCCTCGGCGTGGCAGCATGCTGGCTGGTCAGGGGTATGTGCAATTGGCGCCATCGTCGCCACGATTAACCTGCTTGTATGGTGGCGCGGGTACCATCGCCAGGATGCAATTCACTAAGTTTTACATTGCTTTGGGCCTCTTAGGGTGTAAAGGGGCCCCTCACTCTGTTAATGTAAACGTAATCATTTATCCCAGAAATTTTAATGTGGGTGACATATTTACAATCGGCATGAATAGTTCAGACCCCCGTCCTCACATCCTCTCTTCAGCGGGTTCATCCCCTACGCTTTCTGTGCTCACCGGGTCACGGACTTACCCGGCGCTTTCTGATGGTGACATTAATTTGGCGGATATAACCGCACAAATAATTCATTTACATTATTTGTCACTATCGTTACTATATCGGCTGTAATTAATGAGGTTATGCCCAAATGGATAGTTCGTTTACGCCCATTGAACAAATGCTTAAATTCCGCGCCAGTCGCCATGAGGACTTCCCGTATCAGGAAATCCTGCTGACTCGCCTGTGCATGCACATGCAGGGTAAGCTACTGGAAAACCGCAATAAAATGCTGAAAGCTCAAGGGATTAACGAGACATTGTTTATGGCGTTGATCACGCTGGAGTCTCAGGAAAACCACAGCATTCAGCCTTCTGAGCTGAGCTGCGCGCTGGGCTCCTCCCGCACCAACGCCACCCGAATTGCCGATGAGCTGGAAAAGCGCGGCTGGATTGAGCGCCGTGAAAGCGATAACGATCGCCGCTGCCTGCATCTGCAACTGACCGATAAAGGTCACGAATTCCTGCGCGAGGTGCTGCCACCTCAGCACAATTGCCTGCACAAACTCTGGTCCGCTCTCAGCACCGCCGAGCGCGACCAGCTTGAGCACATCACTCGCAAGCTGCTCACCCGTCTTGACCAGATGGATGAAGAAGGCGCCGTTCTTGAGGCGCTGCGCTAACGCGACGACACGCTCAACAATCCAGATTTATAAGAAAACCGACAGGCCAGCACGTCACACTGCTGGCCTTTCTGACAACAGGTCGGCTCAGCCGATGTGAAAATAAGAAGATCGTGGAGAACAACAATGAGCGCAAATGCGGAGAGCACTACCCCGCAGCAACCGGCCAACAAGAAAGGCAAACGTAAGAGCGCCCTTCTTCTGTTGACCTTGCTCTTTATCATTATTGCCGTGGCATATGGGATCTATTGGTTTTTAGTACTGCGTCATGCTGAAGAGACTGACGACGCGTACGTGGCAGGGAACCAGGTACAAATTATGGCGCAGGTGTCGGGCAGCGTGACGAAAGTCTGGGCTGACAATACCGACTTTGTGCAAAAAGGCGATGTGCTGGTGACGCTCGATCCAACCGACGCCCAGCAGGCGTTTGAAAAAGCACAGACCGCGCTGGCCTCCAGCGTCCGTCAGACCCGCCAGCTGATGATCAACAGCAAACAGCTGCAGGCCAACATCGACGTGCAGAAGACCGCACTCGCGCAGGCGCAGAGCGATCTGAACCGTCGCGTGCCGCTCGGCACCGCCAATCTGATTGGCCGTGAAGAGCTGCAGCACGCCCGCGACGCCGTCGCCAGCGCTCAGGCACAGCTGGACGTGGCCATTCAGCAGTACAACGCCAACCAGGCGATGGTGCTGGGCACCAGCCTGGAAAACCAGCCTGCCGTTCAGCAGGCAGCGACTGAAGTCCGCAACGCGTGGCTTGCCCTGCAGCGTACTAAAATCGTCAGCCCAATGACCGGCTATGTCTCCCGTCGTTCCGTCCAGCCAGGGGCGCAGATCAGCCCAACCACGCCGCTGATGGCGGTTGTGCCGGCGGACAACCTGTGGGTCGACGCCAACTTTAAAGAGACGCAGCTTGCGCATATGCGTATCGGCCAGACCGCAACGGTTGTCAGCGACATCTACGGCGATGACGTGAAGTACACCGGCAAAGTGGTGGGTCTGGATATGGGGACCGGCAGCGCCTTCTCCCTGCTGCCTGCGCAGAACGCCACCGGTAACTGGATCAAAGTCGTACAGCGTCTGCCCGTGCGTATCGAACTGGATGCCAAACAGCTGGCGGATCACCCGCTGCGTATCGGCCTCTCCACGCTGGTGACGGTTGACACCGCCAACCGCGACGGTCAGATCCTGGCAAGCCAGGTGCGTAGCAGCCCGGTTTATGAAAGTAACGCCCGTGAAATTAGCCTCGATCCGGTCAACAAGCTGATCGATGACATCGTGAAGGCAAACGCCGGTTAATCCGAAGGTGAGCGTTATGCAACAGCAAAAGCCGCAAAAACCGCTGGAAGGCGCGCAGCTGGTCATTATGACCATCGCGCTGTCGCTGGCGACATTCATGCAGGTGCTGGACTCCACCATCGCAAACGTGGCGATCCCGACCATCGCCGGTAACCTTGGCTCGTCGCTGAGCCAGGGGACCTGGGTCATTACCTCGTTTGGGGTGGCAAACGCCATCTCCATTCCGATCACCGGCTGGCTGGCAAAGCGCGTCGGTGAGGTGAAGCTGTTCCTCTGGTCCACGGTGGCGTTTGTTCTGGCCTCGTGGGCGTGCGGCATGTCCAGCAGCCTGACGATGCTGATTTTCTTCCGCGTCATTCAGGGGATTGTCGCGGGGCCGCTGATCCCGCTCTCCCAGAGTTTGCTGCTGAGCAACTACCCTCCCGCAAAACGTTCCGTCGCGCTGGCGCTCTGGTCGATGACCGTTATCGTCGCGCCTATCTGCGGACCGATTCTGGGCGGGTACATCAGCGATAACTACCACTGGGGTTGGATCTTCTTCATCAACGTACCGATTGGCGCCGTCGTGGTATTGATGACGCTGCAGTCGCTGCGGGGACGAGAGACGCGCACCGAACAGCGCCGTATCGACAGCATCGGGCTAGCGCTGCTGATCCTGGGTATCGGCAGTCTGCAGATCATGCTCGACCGCGGTAAAGAGCTCGACTGGTTCAACTCGCAGGAGATCATCATCCTGACCATTGTCGCGGTGGTGTCGATCAGCTTCCTGATCGTCTGGGAGCTGACGGACGACAACCCGATCGTCGATCTCTCGCTCTTTAAGTCGCGAAACTTCACCATCGGCTGCCTGTGTATCAGCCTCGCCTATATGCTCTACTTCGGCGCGATTGTTCTGCTGCCGCAGCTGTTGCAGGAGGTGTATGGCTATACCGCCACCTGGGCGGGTCTGGCGTCGGCACCTGTCGGGGTGATCCCGGTCCTGCTGTCGCCGATTATTGGCCGCTTCGCCCATAAGCTCGACATGCGTCGGCTGGTGACGTTCAGCTTCATCATGTACGCGGTGTGCTTCTACTGGCGTGCGTATACCTTTGAGCCGGGAATGGACTTTGGCGCCTCGGCGTGGCCGCAGTTCATTCAGGGCTTTGCGGTGGCGTGCTTCTTTATGCCGCTGACCACCATCACGCTCTCTGGCCTGCCGCCCGAGCGTCTGGCGGCCGCGTCGAGCCTGTCGAACTTCACCCGTACGCTGGCGGGCTCTATCGGGACGTCGATCACCACTACCCTGTGGACAAACCGCGAATCAATGCACCACGCGCAACTGACCGAAGCGGTGAACCCGTTCAACCCTAACGCACAGCAGATGTACAGTCAGCTGCAGGGAATGGGGATGACGGAGCAGCAGGCGTCCGGCTGGATCGCCCAGCAGATCACCAACCAGGGGCTGATTATCTCGGCCAACGAGATTTTCTGGATATCGGCAGGGATCTTTATCGTCCTGCTGGGGCTGGTGTGGTTTGCCAGACCGCCGTTTGGTGCCGGTGGCGGCGGTGGCGGCGCGCACTAGTCTTGTGCGCAGGTTGCTAGTTCTGTGCGACGGTTGCCCGGTGGCGCTACGCTTACCGGGCCTACGAACGTAGGCCGGATAAGGCGGAGCCGCCATCCGGCAAAAAACCGCACCGTGTCCAGAACGCGACAGCCATTGTCAGTGCCGATAAAGCAGCGCGCCTGAAATCGATTCACGATAGTGAAAAGACAACAGGAGCGCATCATGCTGAACACACCCGCCGACAAGTACCAACCCTTTCCCCCCCTTTCCCTGCCCGACCGTCGCTGGCCGGAACAACGCATCACCCGCGCGCCGCGCTGGCTCTCGACCGACCTGCGCGACGGCAACCAGGCTCTGGCCGAACCGATGGACAGCACGCGCAAGCTGCAGTTCTGGGACCTGCTGTTAAGCTGCGGGTTTAAAGAGATTGAAGTTGCCTTTCCTTCCGCCTCGCAGACGGATTTCAACTTTGTTCGCCAGCTGATTGAAGAGAACCGCATCCCGGATGACGTGACGATTCAGGTGCTCACTCAGGCACGGGAAGATCTCATCCATCGCACTTTTGAATCCCTGCGCGGCGCGAAGCAGGCGACCGTGCATCTGTATAACGCCACCGCTCCGCTGTTCCGCCGCCTGGTATTCGGCATGGATAAAGCACAAATCGTTGAGCTGGCCACCCGCGCCACGCGGCTTATCCGCCAGCTTTGTGAAGAGAACCCTGAAACCCGCTGGCAGTACGAATACTCTCCGGAAACCTTCTGCTTTACCGAGCCGGAATTTGCGCTGGAGATTTGTGAAGCCGTAGCGGAGATCTGGCAGCCTTGCGACGAACGCCCGATGGTGATCAACTTACCCGCCACCGTCGAAGTGAGCACGCCGAACGTCTATGCCGACCAGATCGAGTACTTCTGTCGCCACTTCAGCCGCCGCCGCGATGTCTGCATCAGCGTGCATCCGCATAACGACCGCGGTACCGGCGTCGCCTGCGCGGAGCTGGCCGTAATGGCGGGGGCTGACCGCGTGGAGGGCTGTCTGTTCGGTAACGGCGAGCGCACGGGCAACGTCTGCCTGGTGACGCTGGCGATGAACCTCTACAGCCAGGGTATCAGCCCGACTCTGGACTTTAGCGATATGAACCGGGTGGTGGACGTGGTGGAAACCTGCAATCAGCTGCCGGTGCACCCGCGCCATCCGTGGGCAGGACGGCTGGCCTATACCGCCTTCTCCGGCTCGCACCAGGACGCAATCAAAAAAGGCTTTGATGCCCGCAGGCCTGGCGATCGCTGGGAGATGCCTTACCTGCCCGTCGATCCCCAGGATATCGGCTGCACCTACGAAGCGGTGATCCGCGTGAACAGCCAGTCAGGGAAAAGCGGCAGCGCGTGGCTGATCGAACAGAATCATGGTCTGAAACTGCCCCGCGCCCTGCAGCAGGATTTCAGCCAGCACGTGCAGCAGGAAACCGACCGTCACGGAAAAGAGATGACGCAAAATGCGCTGTGGCAGCTGTTTCGCACCCGCTACGGCCTGGTGGCCACGCCGCACTATGCGCTGCAATCCTACCGCAGCGACAGCCAGCAGGACGGCCAGCTGCGTTTGACGGCCAGCGTCGTCACGCAGGGAGGAACGCGCCAGCTGGAAGGTCACGGCAACGGTCTGCTCTCCGCCGCCGCTCACGGCCTGAGCCGCTGGGTCAACGCCCCGTTCGTGATTAAGGATTATCACGAGCATACGTTAGGCGAACGCAGCGACAGCCGCTCGGTGGCCTACATCCGCTGCCTGTTCCAGGACGGCAGCAGCCGCTGGGGCGTGGGCATTGATAGCGACGTGGCGCGCGCGTCGCTTCAGGCGCTCTTTAACGCCGTCAGTCGTTCTTAAAGTAATCGCTGGGGGAGACGCCCATCACCCGACGGAACATGGCCGTAAAAGCGCTGTGGCTGCCGTACCCCAGATCCAGCGCCACGCGCAATACCGGCTGGCCCTGCGCCAGCCGCACTAAGGCTTCCAGCAGACGCGCCCTTCTCAACCACTCGCCGTAGCTTAAACCCGTCTGCTGATGAAAATGGCGGTTCAGGGTGCGCTCGCTCATGTTCATCAGGCTCGCAGCCTGCGCGCTGCTCCAGCTTTCCCCCGGGTTTTGCCGGATTTGCAGGCACAGGCGACGTAACGCCTCGCTTTCCGGCTCCGGCAGGTGAAACGGCAGCACCGGCATAGTGCGGATTTCATCGAGAATCAGCTCATAGACGCGTTCATCCCGGCTTCCGGGTGAGTACGATTCAGGCAACGCAAGGGAGACGAGGATCAGCTCGCGCAGCAGCGGCGCGATCTGCACGATCTGGCAGGTGGCGGGAAGATCGGCCCGCGCCAGCGGATCGATAAACAGCGTTTGCGCCGCCACGTTGCCGGTAATGCGCAGGGAATGCTGCGTGCCCGCAGGCAGCCAGACGCCGCGACCGGGAGGCACAACCCAACAGCCTGATGCGGTATCCACCCTTACCACGCCGCTCAGGGTGTGCAGCAGCTGCGCGCAGTCGTGCTTGTGCCAGGGTTCGCTGTCACCATGAACGTAATCATGGGCAAACGGAACGAGGGGACGGTGGGTAAAGGAGAAGGTTAAGGTTGTGGTCAAAGGAGGCACCAGCACAATGTAGGCCCGGTCAGCGAAGCGCCACCGGGCATCCACAGGCACAATACTAGATGTGCAGTTCCTGCAGTTTTTCTTTCGGCAGGGCCAGCTCTTCGTTGCTGTTCACGCGAACGTCGCGTTCGATGATGTGGCGCGCGATCTCCTGCGCTTCTTCCAGAGAGTGCATCTGGTAGGTGCCGCACTGGTAAACGTTCAGCTCAGGGATCTGGTTCTGCTCTTTCACCTTCAGCACGTCTTCCATGGCCGCTTTCCAGGCATCTGCCACACGTTTCTCTTCAGGCTGACCAATCAGGCTCATGTAGAAACCGGTACGGCAGCCCATCGGAGAGATATCGATGATCTCAACGCCGTTGCCGTTCAGGTGGTCACGCATGAAGCCAGCGAACAGGTGTTCCAGCGTATGAATGCCTTTCTCCGGCATCACTTCTTTGTTTGGCACGCAGAAGCGCAGATCGAAGACGGTGATCGTGTCGCCGTGCGGGGTGTGCATGGTCTTCGCCACGCGGACTGCAGGTGCTTCCATACGGGTATGGTCGACAGTAAAGCTATCTAATAACGGCATACGTCACCTCCGATAGTGATTTTTTTTAAAATAAACTGAACTCTTCTACAGAATGCGCGTCTGAGTATATGAAAGACGCGCATTTGTTATCATCATCCCTGAATTCAGAGATGTATATTTTGGCCACAGCGATGTGGCCTTTTTCTTTTCTGCTTAAGCCTGCTTCGCCAGAAACGCCTCAAACGACTCGGTATCCGCCGCTTCAACCTCTTTCTGACGCACAACGGACGCTTCGCGTTCCGCGACAAAATCTGCTTCGCTCAGGATTTCTAACGGCTCCTGGATCAGCATTTCACGGTACTCCGCCGAGAGTGAGCGCCCCGTACCACCAATGCCCTGATCAATCATAGAACGCAGAATGCGCGCTGAGAACGTCAGTTCCGGGTTATCAAAGCACGCCACCAGCTGGTCGCAAATCTGTTGATACGCGTCGCCGCCGTCGATGCTGTCCATCGTCCGGGCAACACGCTTCAGGTCACGGAACAGATCTTTGCCGACTTTCGTCAGCGGGAACTGTGCCGTTTCGCAGCCGATACCCAGCGTCAGGCCCGGTTTACGCCCTTCCAGAATCACGCGGTTCCAGTTTGTACGGGTGCAGAGCAATTCGTCTGAACTCATTTCCGGCGCATCCGCCAGCACGCACCAGACCATAAACAGATCCAGGAAGCGAATCTGCTGTTCATCAACGCCAATCGGTGAGAACGGGTTGATATCCAGCGAGCGCACTTCAATGTATTCGATCCCGCCGCGCTGCAGCGCATCCGACGGGGTTTCGCCGCTGCGGGTTACGCGCTTAGGACGAATTGGCGCATACAGCTCGTTTTCAATCTGCAGGACATTGCTGTTGATCTGCAGACGCTTACCGTCTTTTTCGAGGCCGATTTTTTCGTACTCTTCCGACGGGGTTTTGATCGCCCGCTTCAATCCTGCCACATATTCGTGCAATTCGTTAAACGTAATACCGAGATTGCTTTGCGATTTATTGGTATAGCCGAGATCGCTCAGACGCAGAGAGGTGGCGTACGGGAGATAGTACATTCCGCAGTCGGTCTTCTCGAACGGCAGCGTCGTCGGTTTCCCCTGCAGGAACGAAGAACAGATCGCCGGGGAGGCACCAAACAGATACGGGATCACCCAGCCGAAACGGTAGTAGTTGCGTATCAGGCGGAAGTAGCCTGCTGAGATGGCGTCTTTATCCGTTTCACCGCATTTCGCCTGCCAGAACGCCATTGGCAGCGAGAAGTTGTAGTGCACGCCAGAGATGGTCTGCATCAACGCGCCGTAGCGGTTCTTCAGCCCCTCACGGTAGAGCGTTTTCAGCCTGCCGATATTTGACGTGCCGTACTGTGCCAGCTCAATCTCCTGCCCCTGCTCGATATAGCACGGCATGCTGAGGGGCCACATACGCTCATCGCCGAGATTGCGCGCGGTGTAGCGATGGATATCGCGCATAATCGTCAGCATATGATCAATATCACCTTCTACTGGGGTGATGAACTCCAGCAGCGCTTCAGCGAAATCGGTTGTGATCCATTTATGTGTCAGCGCCGAGCCTAACGCCTTCGGGTGACCCGTCGTCGCTAAACTGCCGTCCGCGTTAACGCGCAGCGTTTCACGCTCAAGACCACGCTGAATACCCTTCAATGCCTGAGGGTGGTTTTCCAGCCAGGCCAGCGCCTGAGATACGTCCGGGATCAAATTGACCTCCCGCCTGTCAAAGTAATGTTACTCAGCATAATTGTAATGGTTGACGATTGAAGGTCGCGTATTCATTCCACCAATTAGTGCCACCACGTCATACCCTGTAGTGTTGCCCACGCCACGAGAACATAGCGCAACGCCTTGCCAAGGCACAAAAAAAAGAGCACCGGTCCCCAGGAGATGCGCATCCATCCCGCCAGCAGACACAGTAAATCGCCTATTACAGGCATCCAGCTTAATAACAGCGTGGCAGCGCCATAGCGTTTTAGCCAGCCGACTGCCTTTTCCTGCCAGCGCGATTTTTCACGCAGCGGAAAGAAACGCCCAAGAATAACGTTAGTCAGCCCTCCAAGGCTATTACCCATTGTTGCTATTACTACAAGCAGCCAGGGCTGACTCACGCCGGACAACAGCATCGCCACCAGCACCACTTCCGAATTGCCCGGTAACAGCGTGGCGCTGAGAAAACTGCTGGCGAATAATGAGGCAAGTGACAGCGCGTCACTCACAGTAAGCGTACATCCACCGCATCCATTCCGGCATCACGCGCGGCCTGGATCCCAAAATCGGCATCTTCAAACACGACGCACTTTGCCGCCGGGACGCCCATTAATTCTGCGCAAAGCAGGAAGGTGTCCGGTGCGGGCTTGTGACGTTTAACATGATCGGCGGCGACCACGGCAGAAAAATAGTGGCGCAGGCCAAGATGATTGAGCAAGGCTTCTGCAATCGCGCTTTCGCTGCCCGTCCCCACCGACATCGGGCGACGCCCGTACCACTCTTTTACCACATCAATCAGTGGTAACGGACGTACCGTATCTAAAAGCATGGCTTTTACCGCATCGGTTTTTTCGCGCGCGAGCAGGTGCGGGTCGAGATCGGCCTGATTCAGTTCAATCACGGCCTGCGCAATACGCCAGGTGGGGGAGCCGTTGAGGGCGATCATCGCCTGAAGGTCGAAACGCATGCCGTAGCGGCCCAGGACGTCGGTCCAGGCTTGACGATGCGTGGGTTCGGTGTCCAGTAGGGTACCATCCATATCGAAGATCAAACCGTCATACTGTGCGTACATCGTGCTCTCGCTAACCGATTAACAAAGCATTACTTTATCGTAAATGGTGGTTTTTGTCGCTGATTGCAAAATGATAACAACGAGAGTGATTAAGAACTAAACATCGAAGGGAAAGGCAGAAGAGATGGTGCATCCGGGAGGATTCGAACCTCCGACCGCTCGGTTCGTAGCCGAGTACTCTATCCAGCTGAGCTACGGATGCATCGGGATTTACTACTGTACTGCTCGATATTCATATCACTTCTAAAGCAATATGAAGTAATAGATGGTGCATCCGGGAGGATTCGAACCTCCGACCGCTCGGTTCGTAGCCGAGTACTCTATCCAGCTGAGCTACGGATGCATCGGGATTTACTACTGTACTGCTCGATATTCATATCACTTCTAAAGCAATATGAAGTAATAGATGGTGCATCCGGGAGGATTCGAACCTCCGACCGCTCGGTTCGTAGCCGAGTACTCTATCCAGCTGAGCTACGGATGCATCGGGATTTACTACTGTACTGCTCGATATTCATATCACTTCTAAAGCAATATGAAGTAATAGATGGTGCATCCGGGAGGATTCGAACCTCCGACCGCTCGGTTCGTAGCCGAGTACTCTATCCAGCTGAGCTACGGATGCAAAATGGCGGTGAGGCGGGGATTCGAACCCCGGATGCAGCTTTTGACCGCATACTCCCTTAGCAGGGGAGCGCCTTCAGCCTCTCGGCCACCTCACCACACAACGCCTCTTTCGAGTGCTTCGAGTAACTCGTTAAGAGCTTCTCGTCGCTGCGTGGCGCATATATTACTTTCTGGGACTTATAAGTCAAACAATTTTCCAAAAGCTTTTATCGTTTGCACAAATCACACGCAATTCGCATGTAAAAGCCGCAAAGAGGGTGTTTTATAAGCGGATTTTGCAGGCATCTTCGCAGAAAACTGATGCGGAAAGAACAGTGTTGGGACGAGATAAGGGTAGCGGAGTGGTCAAAAAGAGAGCGATTGAAATTAAACGGTAACTTTGCGCAGGAAAAATAGCGGGAGGGTTGCGTCTCGCCCGACAGCGAGACGCGACAATATCAGTAACTGGACTGCTGGGATTTTTCAGCCTGGATACGCTGGTAGATCTCTTCACGGTGGACAGATACTTCTTTAGGAGCGTTAACACCAATACGTACCTGGTTACCCTTTACCCCTAAAACTGTCACGGTGACCTCATCCCCAATCATGAGGGTCTCACCAACTCGACGAGTCAGAATCAGCATTCTTTGCTCCTTGAAAGATTAAAAGAGTCGGGTCTCTTGTATCCCGGCATTATCCATCATATAACGCCAAAAAGTAAGCGATGACAAACACGTAAAGTGTAAGCAGTCACGGCATCACATTCTGTTAAACGTAAGTTTAGCCGATATACACAAACTCAACCTGACTTTATCGTTATCGATAGCACAGTGAACAAGACGCCATAACGTTACCGCTATGGCGTCAGCTTGTGCTTTGTAGTTATTACAGTTTCGCGCTTACCCAGCTTTCAACGCTGGCTAATGCCGCAGGAAGTGCCGCCGCATCCGTACCACCGGCTTGCGCCATGTCCGGACGACCGCCACCCTTGCCGCCCACCTGCTGAGCGACCATGCCAATCAGTTCCCCTGCTTTTACGCGGTCAGTCACATCCTTAGAGACGCCCGCAATCAGAGAAACCTTACCTTCTGCCACTGTCGCCAGCACGATAACGGTAGAACCAAGCTGGTTCTTGAGATCGTCGACCATAGTACGCAGCATCTTAGGCTCAACGCCCGCCAGATCGCTGACCAGCAGTTTGACGCCCTTAATGTCTACAGCCTTGCTGGAGAGGTTTGCACTCTCCTGCGCCGCAGCCTGCTCTTTCAGCTGCTGCAGCTCTTTTTCCAGCTGACGCGTGCGTTCCAGCGCAACGCGCACTTTCTCGCCCAGGTTCTGGCTATCGCCTTTCAGAAGCTGCGCGATGTCGTGCAGCTGATCGCTCTGCGCATGCAGGCTGGCAATCGCGCCTTCACCGGTCACCGCTTCAATACGACGCACGCCTGCCGCCGTTCCCGACTCGGAAACGATGCGGAACAGGCCGATGTCACCGGTGCGCGAGGCGTGTGTACCGCCGCACAGCTCGGTAGAGAAGTCGCCCATGCTCAGCACGCGAACACGTTCGTCGTATTTCTCGCCAAACAGCGCCATCGCACCTTTTTTCTTCGCGTCCTCGAGATCCATGATGTGGGTCTCGATTGGCAGGTTACGACGGATCTGCGCGTTCACCAGATCTTCCACCGCGCGGATTTCAGACGGCTTCATCGCTTCAAAATGCGAGAAGTCGAAGCGCAGCACTTTGTCGTTAACCAGAGAACCTTTCTGTGCAACGTGGTTACCGAGCACGTCGCGCAGGGCAGCGTGCATCAGGTGGGTTGCAGAGTGGTTCAGACGAATGCGCGCGCGGCGAGCTTCATCAACGTTAGCCTGGACGCCCTCGCCCACTTTCAGAGAACCGGAAACCAGTTTGCCCTGGTGGCCAATTGCCTGACCGTATTTCTGGGTGTCGGTCACGCTGAAGCTAAAGCCATTGCCTTTCAGCTCGCCTTTATCGCCAACCTGGCCGCCGGATTCGGCGTAGAACGGCGTTTTGTCCAGAATGACTACGGCTTCCTGACCTGCGCTGATGCTGTCCACGGCTTTGCCGTCAACAAACAGGGCGGTCACTTTGCCGGTCAGTTCCAGCGCCTCATAGCCTTTGAATTCAGACGCGCTATCAACGCGGATCATCGCGTTATAGTCTGCACCGAAACCGCTGGACTCGCGCGCACGACGGCGCTGCTCTTCCATCGCGGCTTCGAAGCCCGCTTCGTCAACTTTAATGTTACGCTCGCGGCAAACGTCCGCCGTCAGGTCAACCGGGAAGCCGTAGGTGTCGTACAGGCGGAAAGCGGTTTCGCCGTCCAGGGTGTCGCCCTTAAGCTTCGCCAGCTCTTCGTCCAGCAGCGCCAGACCGCGCTCCAGCGTACGGGCAAACTGCTCTTCTTCGGTTTTCAGAACCTGCTCAACCTGCGCCTGCTGGCGTTTCAGCTCGTCACCCGCTGACCCCATCACGCCAATCAGTGGCCCAACGAGTTTATAGAAGAAGGTGTCCTTCGCGCCCAGCATGTTGCCGTGACGAATAGCACGACGAATGATACGACGCAGCACATAGCCACGGTTTTCATTCGACGGGATAACGCCGTCGGCAATCAGGAACGCGCAGGAACGAATGTGGTCTGCGATAACGCGCAGCGATTTATTATTCAGGTCGGTCGCGCCGGTGACTTCGGCAACGGCTTTGATCAGAGTGCTGAACAGGTCAATCTCATAGTTGGAGTTAACGTGCTGCAGTACCGCGGCAATACGCTCCAGACCCATACCGGTATCAACGGAAGGCTTCGGCAGCGGCTCCATGGTACCGTCGGCCTGACGGTTGAACTGCATGAAGACGATATTCCAGATCTCAATGTAGCGATCGCCGTCTTCTTCCGGGCTGCCTGGAGGGCCACCCCAGATGTGGTCGCCGTGATCGTAGAAGATCTCGGTGCACGGACCGCAAGGACCGGTGTCACCCATCTGCCAGAAGTTGTCAGACGCGTATGGCGCGCCTTTGTTATCACCGATGCGAATAATACGCTCGCGCGGGATACCGACCTCTTTTTCCCAGATTTCGTAGGCTTCGTCATCGGTTTCATAGACGGTAACCCACAGACGCTCTTTCGGCAGGTTGAACCAGTTTTCACCGGTCAGCAGTTCCCACGCGTATTGAATGGCATCGTGTTTGAAGTAGTCGCCGAAGCTGAAGTTACCCAGCATTTCGAAGAAGGTGTGGTGACGCGCGGTGTAACCGACGTTTTCCAGGTCGTTGTGTTTACCGCCCGCACGCACGCAACGCTGTGAGGTTGTGGCGCGGGAATAATTACGCTTGTCGAGACCAAGGAACACATCCTTGAACTGGTTCATCCCGGCGTTGGTAAACAGCAGAGTCGGATCGTTGTTCGGTACCAGGGAGCTGCTGGCAACAACCTGGTGTCCCTTACTATGGAAAAAATCGAGAAACGCCTGACGGATCTCAGCGGTGCTCTTGCTCATAATTATCCTGAAATCAAGCTAACGAAATGTCGTAGCCAGCCTGTATCGGTAAACCGTTGGACAGACCAGCTACTGGAAAAAGTGGGAATAAGATAAGTTTTCTTTAGTGGGAAGTAAAATCCCGCATGCGTTCAATCGGCAAAATTACGCCAGATATCCTGAATATCTTCCATCAGAAAGCCGCGGTAGAGCAAAAAGCGCTGGATTTTGACTTTTTCTGAAAAATCACGCGGCAGCGGTTCGCCGTACTTACGAATCGCCTGCTCTTTTGCCAGCTCGCACCAGTCCGTATCGCATTCGCGCATCGCTTTTTCGATGGACTCCCGGGCCACCCCTTTCTGGTTCAGCTCCTGCCGGATGCGCGCAGGGCCGTAGCCCTTGCGGCCGCGGCTGGCGAGAAAGCGGGAAGCAAAGCGATCGTCGTCCAGGTAATGATGCTCATAGCACCAGGCCACCACGCGGTCGTAGTCTTCCGCCGTGGCATCAATCTCTTCCGGCCCGTTTTTACTCATCACCGGAGCCGACAGCTTCCGCCGCAGCTCCTGCTCACTGTGTTCACGCACGGCGAGGATGCGCACCGCACGATCCAGCAAGCGCGCGTAGGCGGGTCGGCGTGATGTCGGTTCACTCATAAAAAACCTGTAGAATCAGAAATGCAAAAAGGGCCGCATCAGCAGCCCTTCATCTTTACACGAGAGACTTAAAAGTCTTCGTTGGTTTCTTCAGCATCCGCAGCATCGACTACGAAATCAGGTTTGGAGTCCTGGTTGTTCAGCAGAAGCTCGCGCACCTTCTTCTCAATCTCTTTCGCCGCAGCCGGGTTCTCTTTCAGCCAGGAGATAGCATTCGCTTTACCCTGACCAATCTTGTCACCGTTGTAGCTGTACCAGGCGCCCGCTTTTTCAATCAGCTTCTCTTTCACGCCCAGGTCAACCAGTTCACCGTAGAAGTTGATCCCTTCACCGTAGAGGATCTGGAACTCAGCCTGTTTGAACGGTGCAGCGATTTTGTTCTTCACCACCTTCACGCGGGTTTCGCTACCGACGACGTTTTCACCCTCTTTCACCGCACCGATACGGCGGATATCCAGACGGACAGACGCGTAGAATTTCAGGGCGTTACCACCGGTTGTGGTTTCCGGGTTACCGAACATCACACCAATTTTCATACGGATCTGGTTGATGAAGATCAGCAGCGTGTTGGACTGCTTCAGGTTACCGGCCAGCTTACGCATCGCCTGGCTCATCATACGTGCCGCGAGGCCCATGTGAGAGTCGCCGATTTCACCTTCGATTTCCGCTTTTGGCGTCAGTGCGGCAACGGAGTCAACAACGATAACGTCAACCGCACCGGAGCGCGCCAGCGCGTCACAAATTTCCAGGGCCTGCTCACCGGTGTCCGGCTGAGAACACAGCAGGTTGTCGATGTCCACGCCCAGCTTACGCGCATAAACAGGATCCAGCGCGTGCTCGGCATCGATGAACGCACAGGTTTTACCTTCGCGCTGTGCCGCAGCAATCACCTGCAGCGTCAGGGTAGTTTTACCGGAGGATTCTGGCCCGTAGATCTCTACGATACGGCCCATTGGCAGGCCGCCCGCGCCCAGCGCGATATCCAGAGAAAGCGAACCGGTGGAGATCGTTTCCACATCCATGGTACGGTCTTCACCCAGGCGCATGATGGAGCCTTTACCGAATTGCTTTTCGATCTGGCCCAGTGCTGCCGCCAACGCTTTCTGTTTGTTTTCGTCGATAGCCATTATTACTCCTGTCATGCCGGGAGAAGCGACTGTGCTTCACCGTGGATTTCTGTTCTGTTGGTGCAATTATACTGTATGGTCATACAGTATCAAGTGTTTTGTAGAAATTGTTGCCAGAGCGTTTTTAACGCATATTCCGTTGCCTGACGGCGCACGCTTTCGCGATCGCCGCTGAAGCACTCCCGGCGGGTGATCCCTTCCCCTTTAGACGTGGCAAACCCAAACCAGACGGTGCCAACAGGCTTCACGTCGCTGCCGCCGTCCGGCCCCGCGATGCCGCTAATGGAAATCGCATAATCTGCCCGCGCCGCCTTGAGCGCGCCAATGGCCATTTCAATGACCACCGGTTCGCTGACCGCGCCATGCTGTTCCAGCGTAGCTTCACGCACGCCAATCATTTGTGCCTTAGCTTCGTTACTGTAGGTCACAAAACCGCGTTCAAACCAGGCGGAACTGCCGGCAATATCGGTAATCACTTTCGCCACCCAGCCGCCGGTGCAGGATTCCGCGGTGGTCATTGTCGCCCCACGCTGCTTAAGCGCCAGGCCAACGATCTCGCTAAGCTGCATCAATTCATGGTCAGTCATTCTCGCTCCAGGCATCAGAAAAACGTGCTGCACAAGATAGCACTTTCTCGTCAGATGTGGGGATGCGCTTCAGGTTTTACGAGGGGGCTTCAGAAAAAAGCCGGTGCAAACGCACCGGCCGTGGAAGAGGTTATTTCATGCTGTCGGCGAGCGTATTCACGTTGTGGCGGAACGCCTTGACGTAGGTGTCTGCCACGCCGCCTTTTGCTGACAAGGCCTCCGGGTAAAGTTCTCCCCCTGGCTGCGCGCCCGTCGCCGAGGCAATCTGCTTCACCAGACGCGGATCGAGCTGGTTTTCCATAAACCAGGTTTTCACGCCGTCGGCTTTAATCTGATTGATGATCTCAGCAACCTGCGCCGCGCTGGCCTCGCTCTCTGAAGAGAGTCCTTGAGGTGCCATGAAGGTTACGCCATAAGCGCGGCTGAAATAGCCGAAAGCGTCATGGCTGGTCAGCACCTTGCGCTTCGCCTGCGGGATCTGGCTAAAGCGCGTTTTGGCCCAGCTATCCAGCTGGTTGAGCTGCGCGATATAGGGTTTACCGGAGGCTTCCAGCGCGGCTTTGTCCTGCGGATCGGCTTTCACCAGCCCGTTAAGAATATTTTGTGCATATAACGCCCCGTTCGCCGCGCTGTTCCACGCGTGCGGATCGGTCACGGTCTTTCCATCTTCCTCAAGCGTGTGCGTTTTCACGCCTGTTGAGGCGATGACCAGTTGCCCTTTGAACCCGGAGGCTTTCACCAGGCGGTCAAGCCAGCCCTCCAGCCCCAGACCGTTCACCACCACCACATCGGCCTTGCTCAGCGCCGCGCTGTCCTTCGGCGACGGTTCGAAGGTATGCGGATCGCCGTCCGGCCCCACCAGCGTCGTCACCTTCACATGATCGCCGCCCACCTCCTGGGTGATGTCCCCCAGTATCGAGAAGCTGGTGACCACATTCAGCGTTTTCGCCATCACGGCCTGCGACATCATCCCCAGCGCGAGCGCCACTGCCACTACTAGTCCTGTACGTTTCATCGTTTCCCCTTGCGTTAAAAATACGCCCGCAGACTGCCAGCGAGCCTGCTTCGCGTACCCAATAAAATGGAAATAAAGAACAGCGCGCTGGCGGTGAGCACAATGGATGGCCCGGCCGGGAGACTCATCGCCCAGGAGAGGCTCAACCCCAGCCATGCGCAGACAATACCGCTGATGCCCGCCATCAGGAGTAACGCCGGTAGCGTGCGTACCCAGCAGCGTGCCGCCACGGCCGGCAGCATCATCAGACCGACGGCCATCAGCGTGCCGAGCACCTGAAAACCGGCCACCAGGTTAAGAACCAGCAGCGCCAGAAACAGTCCGTGCAGCAGGCCGGGCAGCCAGCGGGCGTTCACCTGTAGCCAGGCGGTGTCAAACGCTTCGGTAACCAGGCCGCGATAAAACATCGCCAGCACGATAAGAGTGAACATGCACACGCCCGTGACAAACAGCGCGGCGTCGTTGTCCACGGCGAGGATAGAGCCAAACAGTAAATGCAGCAGATCGACATTCGACCCACGAAGCGATACCAGCGTGACCCCCAGCGCCAGTGAGCCAAGATAAAACCCGGCAAAGCTGGCATCTTCCTTAAGCGGCGTGCGTCGGCTGACCAGACCGGCCAGCAGCGCCACGGTAATGCCCGCGACAAAACCGCCGATACTCATTGCCAGCAGCGACAGGCCGCTGAGCAGGTATCCCACGGCGACGCCCGGCAAAATAGCGTGAGAAAGGGCATCGCCCATCAGGCTCATCCGGCGCAGCTGGAGGAATACGCCGAGCGCGGTGGTGCTGATAGAAAGCGCCAGGCAAACCACCAGCGCGCGGCGCATAAAGCCGTACTCGATGAACGGCTGGAAGAATGTGTGCCAGATCATGCCACCCTCACCCGCTCGGTTTTCCACTGAGGCACATCAGCATCCAGCCGCAACGTCTGCGGGAAGTGGCGCGACACGCGCTCGCTGTCGTGCAGTACCGCGAGCAGCGTTTGCCCCTGCATATACATCTCCAGCATCACATCCATCAGCACGTTACAGGTGGCTTCATCGATGCCGGTAAAGGGCTCGTCCAGCATCACCAGCGGCGCCTGCTGTACCAGGACGCGGGCAAACAGCATGCGCTGGAACTGGCCGCCGGAGAGCTCATCAATGGTGGATGATGCCATGGATGCCAACCCGACCCGCTCAAGCGCGCTGGCAATACGCAACCGCGTTTCGCGACGAAACCCGGAAAGCAGCGAAATGCCCGGCCAGCAGCCCATGCTGACGACATCGCGCACGGTCAGCGGAAACTGCGCCTCCAGCGCGTGACGCTGTGCCAGCCAGCCAATCACCGGGCGCTTCCCCTGCCAGCGAAAACCGCCGCTTACGGGTGGGATAAAACCGGCGAGCGTTTTCAGCAGTGTGGATTTGCCGCAGCCGTTGGCCCCAACAACGGCGGTCATGCTGCCGCGTTCAATGACGCCCGAAAGCGCGCGCGTGACGGGCCGGTGGTCGTAACCCGCAACCAGTTCATTCATCACGATCATGGCAATGCCACCGCCCAGCGCACGGCCAGGCCGAGAAAGACGATAAGCACCAGCGCCAGCAAAAGCCGAACCGGCGCAGACAGAGAGAAAAGGGACGTTGACATCTCGGCACCAATTTAAATGTTATAACATAACAATAATGAAAGGTGATTAGGATGTAAATGGCAGGGTTGAAAAGGGAGTGTGGCGAAATGTTTCTGCAAAACGCCCTCTCCCATGGGAGAGGGCAACAGGCCGCACCGTGCGCGCAGCCATGCCGGGTGGCGGCGTTGCCTTACCCGGCCTACCCGTCGGGGTAACTTACTGACTAAACGGTGACGCCGCCGGCACGCGGGCCTGCGATACCGCCAGCCCCAGCTGCCATACGGCCATCGCATAGTGGGTGCTGTGGTTATAGCGGGTGATGGTGTAGAAGTTCGGCAGCCCGTACCAGTACTGATAGCCCGTTCCGACATCGAGACGCAGCAGACTCGCCTGCTGTGCATTGCCCAGCGCCTGCGTTGGCGTTAGGCCTGCCGCGGACAGCTGCGAAATGCTGTAGTTGGTTTTGAAGCCGTTTTCCAGCCCCGGCGCCTGACCGTTCGCCTGCACCGCCACCTGGCCACCCGGCACCCAGCCGTGCGCCTTGAAGTAGTTCGCCACGCTGCCGATGGCATCCACCGGATCCCACAGGTTGATATGGCCATCTCCGTTAAAGTCGACGGCATACTGTTTATAGGAGGACGGCATAAACTGGCCGTAGCCCATCGCGCCGGCAAACGACCCTTTCAGATCGAGCGGATCGTCCTGTTCGTTGCGCGCCATCAGCAGGAAGGTTTCCAGCTCGGAAGAGAAATACTCCGCGCGGCGCGGGTAGTTAAAGGAGAGCGTCGCCAGCGCATCCAGAATGCGGGTTTTGCCCATCACGCGGCCCCAGCGGGTTTCCACGCCGATAATCCCGACGATAATTTCAGGCGGCACGCCGTACACCTGCCACGCGCGGTTAAGCGCATCTTCATACTGATTCCAGAACGCCACGCCGTTTTGCACGTTGTCCGGGGTAATGAACTGTTTGCGATAGCGCAGCCACGCCCCGTTTGGCCCGCTCGGCACCTGGGCCGTCGGCGCCTGTCTGTCCATCAGGCGCAGCACGTAGTCCAGACGCTTGGCCTGAGACAAAATTTCGTGCAGCTGCTGTCTGTCAAAGCCGTGCTTAGTCACCATTTTATCGATGAACTGCTCGGCCGCCGGGTTATTCGCGAAGTCGCCGCCCATCTGCATCATATTGTGCTGCGGCTCCAGCAGGAATCCTCCGGAAGGCGCGCCCGCCGTTTGCTGAACGGCTTCGGTCTTAGGTTTGCTACTACAGGCAGACAGCAGAATAAGCGCAGGCAACAGCGCTGCATAACGACGCTTGAACATGAGACATCCATTTAACGGGTTCGATAAGAACCCAGTATGGTAAAGCATCCGCAACACCTCAAGGAAGCGGTACGCACCTCCCCAACGCAAATCCGTGCTTTTTTCCCCCGAAAATCATTCACCACGTCAATTATCTTTCAAAATAATCCATTTTTCTTTCATTGTGAGATCTAACTAACACTTTAAAACCTTTCAAAGTGATTATTATTAGCCACAGATAGACAAAAACAAACGCCCTACAGGAGAGAAGAATGATAGAAACCATCACCCACGGCGCCGAGTGGTTCATCGGGCTGTTTCAGAAAGGCGGAGAAGTGTTCACCGGCATGGTGACCGGGATCCTGCCCCTGCTGATCAGCCTGCTGGTGATCATGAACGCGCTGATTAACTTTATCGGCCAGCAGCGCATTGAGCGCTTCGCCCAGCGCTGCGCCGGGAACCCGCTGTCCCGCTACCTGGTTTTACCCTTCATCGGCACCTTCGTGTTCTGCAACCCGATGACCTTAAGCCTCGGCCGCTTTATGCCAGAGAAGTACAAGCCGAGCTATTACGCCGCCGCCTCCTACAGCTGCCACTCCATGAACGGCCTGTTCCCGCACATCAACCCCGGCGAACTGTTTGTCTATCTCGGGATCGCCAGCGGCCTTACCACGCTTGGCCTGCCGCTCGGCCCGCTGGCGGTGAGCTACCTGCTGGTCGGTCTGGTGACCAACTTCTTCCGCGGCTGGGTGACCGACCTCACCACCGCTATTTTCGAGAAAAAAATGGGCATCCAGCTTGAACAGAAAGTCCATCTTTCAGGAGCAACAGCATGAACCGGATCCGCATTGAGAAAGGCACGGGCGGCTGGGGCGGCCCGCTGGAGTTCGACGCCACCGAAGGCAAAAAGATTGTGTACATCACCGCGGGCACGCGCCCGGCGATCGTCGACACGTTGCGCGATCTGACCGGCTGGGAAGCGGTCGACGGCTTCAAGGAAGGCGAACCGCCGGAAGCGGAAATTGGCGTGGCGGTGATCGACTGCGGCGGCACGCTGCGCTGCGGCATCTATCCGAAGCGCCGCATTCCGACGGTAAATATTCACTCCACCGGGAAATCCGGCCCGCTGGCGCAGTACATCGTTGAAGATATTTATGTGTCAGGCGTGAAGGAAGACAACATCACCCTGGTGAAGGGCACATCCGCGCCGCAAAAAGCGGCCCCGCGCGAGTACGACACCAGCAAGAAAATTACCGAGCAGAGCGACGGCCTGCTGGCGAAGGTCGGGATGGGGATGGGGTCCGCCGTGGCGGTGCTGTTCCAGTCCGGGCGCGACACCATCGACACGGTGCTGAAGACCATCCTGCCGTTTATGGCGTTCGTCTCGGCGCTGATCGGCATCATCATGGCCTCCGGCCTGGGCGACTGGATTGCCCACGGCCTCGCCCCGCTCGCCAGCCACCCGCTTGGGCTGGTGACGCTGGCGCTGATCTGCTCCTTCCCGCTGCTGTCGCCGTTCCTCGGCCCGGGCGCGGTGATTGCCCAGGTCATCGGCGTGCTGATTGGCGTGCAGATTGGTCTGGGGAATATTCCTCCGCACCTCGCCCTGCCCGCCCTGTTTGCCATTAACGCCCAGGCAGCGTGCGACTTTATCCCCGTGGGGCTGTCGCTGGCGGAAGCACGCCAGGACACCGTGCGCGTGGGCGTGCCGTCCGTGCTGGTCAGCCGCTTCCTGACGGGCGCGCCGACGGTGCTGATTGCCTGGTTTGTCTCCGGCTTTATTTATCAATAAGAGGTTCCTGCCATGACCGTGATTTACCAGACCACCATTATCCGCATCGGCCAGAGCGCCACCGACGCGCTGAGCGACCAGATGCTGATCACCTTTCGCGAAGGGGCGCCTGCGGATATCGAAGAGTTTTGCTTCATCCACTGCCACGGCGAGCTGAACGGTGAGCTAAAGGCCGGGAGCCAGCTGGAGCTGGGCGAGGCGCGCTATGCCGTGACCGCCGTCGGCGACGTCGCAGAACAAAACCTGCGCGAGCTGGGCCACATCACCCTGCGTTTCGACGGCCAGCCGCAGGCGGAGTATCCCGGCACGGTTCACGTCGCGGGCCCGGTTCCGCAGGCTGTTACCCCAGGCTGCACGTTAAAATTTGTTGCGTAATTAAGGAGATAGACATGAGTCAGGTTGCCGTTGTCATTGGTGGGGGACAAACCTTAGGCGAGTTCCTCTGCCGTGGGCTTGCCGCTGAGGGTTACCGCGTGGCGGTAGTGGATATTCAGAGTGAAAAGGCCGCCCGCGTGGCGGACACCATCAACACCGAGTTTGGTGAAGGAATGGCGTACGGGTTTGGCGCCGACGCCACCAGCGAGCAGAGCGTGATGGCGCTCGCCCGCGGCGTGGACGAGATTTTTGGACGCACCGACCTGCTGGTCTACAGCGCGGGGATTGCGAAAGCGGCCTTTATCAGCGACTTCGAGCTGGGGGATTTTGACCGCTCGCTGCAGGTCAATCTGGTGGGCTATTTCCTCTGCGCCCGCGAGTTTTCCCGTCTGATGATCCGCGACGGCATTCAGGGGCGCATCATTCAGATCAACTCAAAATCGGGGAAAGTGGGCAGCAAGCACAACTCCGGCTACAGCGCGGCGAAGTTTGGCGGCGTGGGGCTGACGCAGTCTCTGGCGCTGGATCTGGCCGAATACGGCATTACCGTCCACTCGCTGATGCTGGGCAATCTGCTGAAATCGCCGATGTTCCAGTCCCTGCTGCCGCAGTACGCCACCAAGCTCGGTATTAAAGCGGAAGAAGTGGAGCAGTACTACATCGATAAAGTGCCGCTCAAGCGCGGGTGCGACTATCAGGACGTGCTGAACATGCTGCTGTTTTACGCCAGCCCGAAAGCCTCATACTGCACCGGACAGTCGATTAACGTCACCGGTGGGCAGGTGATGTTCTGAGTTCATTCCCCGGTGGCGCTGCGCTTACCGGGGCTATAATCCCCGTAGGCCGGGTAAGGCGCAGCCGCCACCCGGCAATTAAAGGAGCCGATATGGTCACCGCACTCATCACCGTCGCCGCCCTCGCCTGGATCTGCCAGATGGCGTTTGGCGGCTGGCAAATCCATCGGTTTAACCGCGCGTTTGACGCCCTGTGCCAGAAAGGCCGCGTGGGCGTCGGGCGTTCCGGTGGACGTTTCAAGCCGCGGGTCGTCGTGGCTGTTGCGCTGGATGAAAACAACAAGGTCTGCGATTCCCTCATCATGCGCGGCATGACCGTCTTTGCCCGTCCGGTGAAAATCCAGGCAATCAACGGCATTTCGCTACAGGAATTGCAGCCCGATGTGATCTTTCCCCATGATCCACTTTGTCAGAATGCACTATCATTAGCGCTTAATCTGAAACATGGATAATTTCGTTGTGAAAGATATAGACTTGCGAAATTATCATTTCGCAACCTAAGGAACGAAGCGCCTATGAAACCTCGTCAGCGGCAGGCGGCCATTCTCGAGTATCTGCAAAAGCAGGGAAAATGCTCGGTAGAGGATCTGGCCCACTACTTTGACACCACCGGCACGACGATACGCAAGGACCTCGTATTGCTCGAAAACTCTGGCGCCGTCATTCGAACCTACGGCGGCGTGGTGCTCAATAAAGACGAAGCGGACCCGCCTATCGACCACAAAACGCTGATCAATACCCACCAGAAAGCGCTGATTGCCGAAGCCGCCGTAAAATTTATCCACGATGGCGACTCGATCATTCTGGATGCAGGCAGTACCGTCCTGCAGATGATCCCCCTGCTCAGCCGCTTTAACAACATCACGGTGATGACCAACAGCCTGCACATCGTCAACGCCCTGTCGGAGAACGACTGCGAGCAGACCATCCTGATGCCCGGCGGCACCTTCCGTAAAAAATCCGCGTCGTTCCACGGGCAGCTGGCGGAGAACGCCTTCGACCACTTCAGCTTCGATAAACTGTTTATGGGTACCGACGGCATCGACCTGAACGCGGGCGTCACGACGTTTAACGAGGTGTTCAGCGTCAGTAAAGCCATGTGCAACGCCGCGCGGGAAGTGATTCTGATGGCGGACTCGTCGAAGTTTGGCCGCAAAAGCCCCAACATAGTCTGTAGCCTTGAAAGCGTTGATAAGCTGATTACCGACGCGGGTATCGATCCGGCGTTCAAAAAAGCGCTGGAAGAGAAAGGCATCGACGTGATCGTAACCGGAGAGAGAGATGAGTGATTTTCTGTTAGAAACGGGCCGCCAGACGCTGATGCTGGAGCTGCAGGAAGCCAGCCGCCTGCCGGAACGTCTGGGCGAGGATTTTGTCCGCGCGGCCAACACCATTATCCACTGCGAAGGCAAAGTGATCGTGGCGGGCATCGGTAAATCCGGTCACATCGGCAAAAAGATTGCCGCGACGCTGGCCAGCACCGGCACCCCGGCCTTCTTCGTGCACCCTGCCGAAGCGCTGCACGGCGATCTGGGAATGATTGAAAGCCGCGACGTGATGCTGTTTATCTCCTACTCCGGTTCGGCGAAAGAGCTGGATCTCATTATTCCACGCCTGCAGGAAAAATCGGTCGCCCTGCTGGCGATGACCGGGAAATCCCGCTCGCCCCTGGCGCTGGCCGCCAAGGCAACGCTGGATATTTCCGTTGAGCGTGAAGCCTGTCCGATACACCTCGCCCCCACTTCCAGCACCGTGAATACCCTGATGATGGGCGACGCGCTGGCGATGGCGGTAATGCAGGCGCGCGGGTTTAACGAAGAAGATTTCGCCCGCTCGCATCCGGCGGGGGCGCTCGGGGCGCGCCTGCTCAACAAGGTCCACCACCTGATGCGCACAGAAGATGCGATTCCACAGGTCAAACTCAATACCAGCGTCATGGACGCGATGCTGGAGCTGAGCCGTACCGGTCTGGGGCTGGTGGCGGTGTGCGATGACGACGGATACGTCAAAGGCGTGTTCACCGACGGCGACCTGCGCCGCTGGCTGGTGGGCGGCGGTAAGCTGGAAACAGACGTGTCGGACGCCATGACCCAGGGCGGGCTGACGCTGAACGCCGAGAGCCGCGCCATTGAAGCCAAAGAGGTGCTGATGAAGCGCAAAATCACCGCCGCACCGGTGGTGGATGACACCGGCAGACTGTGCGGTGCCATTAACCTGCAGGATTTCTATCAGGCCGGGATTATCTAACCCTTCAGCCCGAGACGCTTCGCCAGCCGGTGCAGGTTGGCGACGTCCATCTCCAGCGCCCGGGCGCACGCCGCCCAGTTGCGGTTGTTCTGATCCAGCGCGCGGATAATCATCTGACGCTGAAACGCCTCTGTCGCGTCACGCAGGTTTTCGCTCGTTATCTCCGGAGCTGCATGGGCAATCGTCGGTGCGGTTTCATCATGCTGCGCAAAATGCCGGGCATGTATAACCACTTCATCACCCGAACGCGTCGCTCGCGCCAGCACCACCGCGCGGTGAATCGCGTGCTCCAGCTCGCGCACGTTGCCCGGCCAGCCGTAGCTCAGCAGATGCGCCCTCGCCCCCGGGCTTAACACCACGCGGGAAAGCCCCATCCTGAGACGGCACTGTTCGCAGAAATAGCCCGCCAGCAGCACCACGTCGTCCCCGCGCTCGCGCAGCGGCGGCACGGTAAGCGGAAACACGCTCAGGCGGTGGAACAGGTCGGCGCGGAACTGCCCGGCAAGCACCGCCTCACGCAGGTCGCGGTTGGTCGCCGCCAGCACGCGAACGTCCACTCTGTGACTGCGGTCGTCCCCCACGCGCTGGATATCGCCGTACTGCAATACGCGCAGGAGTTTGGCCTGGAGCGACAGAGAGAGCTCGCCAATTTCATCCAGAAACAGCGTGCCGTTATCGGCCATTTCGAACTTGCCGCTGCGGTTGCTGATGGCGCCGGTAAACGCCCCTTTGACGTGACCAAACAATTCGCTTTCCGCCACGCTTTCCGGCAGCGCGGCGCAGTTGAGGTACACCAGCGGACTGACCGCGCGCGGCGACGCTTCGTGAATCGACTTCGCCACCAGCTCCTTGCCGGTGCCGGTCTCCCCGAAGATCAGCACGTTCAAATCGGACGCGGCAACAATCTCAATCTCTTTTTTGAGCTGCGCCATGCCCGGCGAGAGGCCAATCATCTCCGTGTGCGTCACCTGCTCAAACGCCGCCGGGCTGCCGGGAGAAATATTCTGACTCTCCAGCTGTTCAATCAGCAGCGCATTGTTCAGCGCCCCGGCGGCCAGGGCGGCAATCAGGCGAAGCTCCTCATCGCTGAAGGTATCGAACTGGTCCGGCGACAAGCCGTCGAGGGTTAACGCGCCAATCAGATTCTGCCCGGCAAACAGCGGCAAGCCAATACAGGCGTGCACCTTCAGGCTCTCCTGGCCTGGAATCAGCCCGTCGTACGGGTCGGGCAGATCGCTGTCCGCCGGGAAACGCACCACGTCACCCGCGCGGGCGATAGTTTCCAGACGCGGATGGCCTTCAAGGGTAAAGCGCCGCCCGAGCACGTCCTTCGCCAGGCCGTCGATGGCCAGGGGAATAAACTGCCGCCCCTCGTAGCGCAGCAGCGCCGAGGCGTCGCACGCCAGCACGTGGCGCAGCGTGGAGATCAGCCGCTGGAAGCGGTCCTGATGACCAATACCGGTTTGCAGTTCAATGGCGATTTTCGCCAGCACGTCTACGGAAAAGCTCATCTCTGCCTCGCTGTCATTTTGACAATGCATGTTGTCATAGTGACACTGTTTTTAATAGTCATAATGACTACCCACTTCGGATCGTCAAAATATTAACCTATAAAAATCAATATATTAAAAGTTGGCACGCGGCTTGATATAAGCAAACCATCCTATTTGAAAAACGCGATATTACGCTGAGGTTTGCTATGTCTATTCTGGTTAAAAATAACATTCATTGGGTGGGTCAACGTGACTGGGAAGTGCGCGATTTCCACGGGACGGAATATAAAACGCTGCGCGGCAGCAGCTACAACAGCTATCTCATTCGTGAAGGCAAAAATGTGCTGATCGATACCGTCGATCACAAGTTCAGCCGCGAGTTCGTGCAGAACCTGCGCGGCGAAATCGATCTGAACGCCATCGACTACATCATCATCAACCACGCGGAGGAGGATCACGCCGGGGCCCTGACCGAGCTGATGTCGTATATTCCGGACACCCCGATCTACTGCACCACCAACGCCATCGACTCGATCAACGGTCACCACCACCATCCGGAGTGGAACTTCCACACCGTGAAAACGGGCGACGCGCTGGATATCGGCAACGGCAAGCAGCTGATCTTCGTGGAAACGCCGATGCTGCACTGGCCGGACAGCATGATGACCTACATGACCGGCGACGCGGTGCTGTTCAGCAACGACGCCTTCGGCCAGCACTACTGCGATGAACGTCTATTCAACGACGAGGTGGATCAGACCGAGCTGTTCGAACAGTGCCAGCGCTACTACGCCAACATCCTCACCCCGTTCAGCCGTCTGGTGACGCCTAAAATCACCGAGATCCTCGGCTTTAACCTGCCGGTGGAGATGATTGCCACCTCCCACGGCGTGGTGTGGCGTGAAAACCCCACCCAGATCGTGGAGCTGTACCTGAAGTGGGCGGCGGATTACCAGGAAGATCGCATCACGATCTTCTACGACACCATGTCCAACAACACCCGCATGATGGCGGACGCCATTGCCCAGGGCATCAACGAAGTGGACCCGAACGTGGCGGTGAAAATCTTCAACGTGGCGCGCAGCGATAAAAACGAGATCCTCACCAACGTCTTCCGCTCCAAGGGCGTTCTGGTGGGCACCTCCACCATGAACAACGTGATGATGCCGAAGATTGCCGGTCTGGTCGAAGAGATGACCGGCCTGCGTTTTCGCAACAAGCGCGCCAGCGCCTTTGGCTCCCACGGCTGGAGCGGCGGCGCGGTCGACCGCCTTTCCACCCGTTTACAGGATGCAGGGTTTGAGATGTCGATGAGTCTGAAGGCGAAATGGCGGCCGGATATCGACGCCCTGGAAATCTGCCGCCAGCACGGCCGCGACATTGCCCGTCAGTGGGCGCTCGCACCGCTGCCGGAAACCGCCCCCGCTGCGGCGGTTGCGCCGGAAGCCGTAGCTGAAGCCGCCGCTGCCGACCTCGGTCCTTGCATGCAGTGCAGCGTGTGCCAGTGGATTTACGACCCGGAACGGGGCGAGCCGCTGCAGGATGTCGCCCCGGGCACGCCGTGGAGCGAGGTGCCGGACAATTTCCTCTGCCCGGAATGTTCCCTCGGGAAAGACGTCTTTGATGAACTGGCAACGGAGGCAAAATGAGCCACGGCATCGTCATTATCGGCTCGGGCTTTGCCGCCCGCCAGCTAGTGAAAAATATCCGCAAGCAGGACGCTAACGTGCCGCTGACGCTGATCGCCGCCGACAGCATGGACGAGTACAACAAGCCTGATTTAAGCCACGTCATTAGCCAGAACCAGCGCGCAGACGATCTCACCCGCCAGACGGCGGGGGCGTTCGCAGAACAGTTTAACCTGCGTCTGTTTCCGTACACCTGGGTCACCGATATCGACGCCAACGCCCGTCTGGTGAAAGCGAAAGATAAAACCTGGCAGTACGACAAGCTGGTGCTGGCCACGGGTGCCTCTGCGTTTGTGCCGCCGGTTGAGGGCCGCGAGCTGATGGTCACGCTCAACAGCCAGCAGGCGTATCAGGCCAGCGAAACGGAGCTTCGCGACGCCACGCGGGTGATGATTGTCGGCGGCGGGCTGATCGGTACCGAGCTGGCGATGGACTTCTGCCGGGCGGGAAAATCCGTGACCCTGGTCGACCACGCGGCGAGCATTCTGTCAGCGCTGATGCCCGCGGAAGTGAGCAGTCGCTTACAGCATCGTCTGACCGACATGGGCGTGCATCTGCTGCTGAAATCGCAGCTGCAGAGCCTGAGCAAAACCGGCAGCGGCATACGTGCGACGCTCGACCGCAGCCGCAGCGTGGAGGTGGATGTGGTGATTGCGGCGACGGGGTTGCGCCCGGAAACGGCGCTGGCGCACCGCGCAGGCGCCGAAATCAACCGCGGCGTGAAGGTTAACAGCTACCTGCAAACCACCCAGCCGGACATGTATGCCCTGGGCGACTGCGCGGAAATTAACGGCCAGGTGCTGCCGTTCCTGCAACCGATTCAGTTAAGCGCCATGTGCCTGGCGAAAAACCTGCTCGGCGGCAACGCCCCGGTGAAATTACCCGCCATGCTGGTCAAAGTGAAAACGCCGGAATTACCGCTGCATCTCGCAGGCGAAACGCAGCGTCAGGATCTGGACTGGCAGATTGCCCTTTCGCCGCAGGGCATGGTGGCGCGCGGCACCGATACCGACGGTCAGATGCGCGCCTTTGTCGTCAGTGAGGACAGAATGAAGGAGGCCTTCGCCCTGCTGAAATCGCTCCCTGCTTAACCCTCGTATTGCCGGGTGGCGCTCCGCTTACCCGGCCTACATGCAGACCCGTGAAAGCGTAGCGCCACTGGACTGGTTCGTTCAGGAACGTACCACCAGCGCGTCGTAGCCGCGCCAGCGGTAATTCGCCATCGAGATCAGCCAGCAGGCGACAAACAGACCCACGACGACAAACCCGGCGTTGCCCAGATTGTCGTTCACCGCGCCAATCAGATCCCAGAGGCCGCCGCTGAGGGCAAATTTATCCATCAGCAGACCCAGCGCTTCCAGCCCGCCGATAAACAGCGCCACCACCACGGAGGTGCCGGTGATGGTCATGTTGTAGTAAAGCTTGCGCTGCGGTTTGTTAAACGCCCAGCCGTAGGCACCCACCATCAGCAGGTTGTCGAGGGTATCCACCAGCGCCATGCCGCTGGCGAAGAGTGCCGGGAAGATCATGATTGACCACACCGACATTCCGCTGGACGCGCTGGCGGCAGAGATCCCCAGCACGCCGATCTCGGTGGCCGTGTCAAAGCCGAGACCAAACAGGAAACCGACCAGGTACATCTGCCAGCTTTTATTGACGAGGCGGAAGGTCTTGCCGAACAGCCAGTTCATCACCCCGCCCTGAACAGGTAGCGTGATGTCGTCCTGCACCGGCCTGCCGCGTTTTAGCGCCTGAAAATTGCGCCAGACGCCGCGCAGGATCACCATATTCACCAGCGCCATCGCCAGCAGGAAGGTCGCGGAAACGGCGGTGCCAATCAGGCTGCCGGTTTCGTGGAACCACGCCATGTTCTTCTGAAACGCCGTGGCGGTAGCGGCGATGGCAATGGAGGCCAGCACCACGATAGTAGAGTGGCCCAGCGAGAACCACGCCCCCACTCCAGAGGGGCGTTTGCCCTGCTGCATCATCTTACGCGTCACGGTATCAATGGCGGCAATGTGGTCAGCGTCCACCGCGTGACGCAGTCCGTAGCACCACGCCAGCAGGCTTGCCGCCATCAGCGCCGTGCTGCCGCTAAAGGTGTGCCATGCCCATCCCCAGGCCAGCAGGTTTGCCATTACCAGAGCCAGCAGCAGGAGCGCGGCGCGAGGTTCATTGCGTAACAGTCGTAACATTTTAAGTCCTTTGTAAACATGACCGGGCAGCGGCGACCACCGCCTGCCCGAAGGAGATCGCTCCGTCACCTGCGGGCAGGCGCGAAGGAAAAAGAAGCGTAAAGTCAGAAAGATAATGACGCAGACGCGCGCGCAGCAGACGGTTGTGCAATACCCCGCCGCTGAGGCAGATTGTCGACAGCGACAGGCGCCGGGCGTGAAACGCGGCGAGCTGCGCCAGCCCTTTTGCCAGCGCGTCGTGAAACGCCCAGGCGCGCGCGCAGGGCTCCGCCTGCCAGCTCAGCCACTGCTGCCAGAAAAGCGCGAGATTATCCGCGTCCAGCGTCACCGGATGGTCGACACCCGCGCACTGCGATGCCAGGGCTTCCAGCCGGCAGGCGGCCTCACCTTCCCAGGATTGGGTTTCGATACCCAGCGCGCAGGCGACTGCATCAAACAGGCGACCGCAGGACGAGGCCCGCGGCGCGTTGAGGCCACGCTGGATCGCCGTCGCCAGCAGCGGCCAGTTCTGGCGCTGTACCGCGTGGGTTTCCGGGTACTGCTGCCAGTCAGGCACAAACGCCAGGCAGTGGGCGAGCAGATTGCGCCACGGCTGCCGCGCCGCCAGATCGCCGCCCGGCAGCGCAACGGCAGGCAGGCCACCCAGATGCGCGTATTCGAGATAGCTGACCCGCAGGCACTCTCCGCCCCACAGCGCGCCGTTTTCCCCCATGCCGATCCCGTCCAGCGTCAGGGCGATAACGTCTCCGCCCTCGCGCGGCCAGCCGTTTTCGGCCAGGCACGCCGCGGCGTGAGCGTGATGGTGGTGTACCTCTTCAAGGGGCAACGCCTGCGCCTGCGCCCACTGGCGAGCGCGGTATCCAGGATGGGCATCGCACACCACGCGCGTCGGCTGAAAGGCGTAAATGTCCTGCATCACCGACAGCGCGGAACGCCACTGCGCTTCCACACCCTCGTCACCGAGATCGCCAAAATGCTGGCTCAGCACCGCCTGGTTCCCACGCACCAGGCAGAAGGTGTTTTTCATCTCCGCCCCGGTGCACAGCATGGCGGGGATATTGTCGAACCCGGAAGGCAACGTGATGACATCGGGCACAAAGCCGCGCGCGCGACGCAGCATCGCACCGTCCCGATCCATCACCGAATCGTCCATCCGCTGCAGGATATCGCGGTTATGCAGCAGGAAGCCGTCCGCGATGCCGCTGAGCTCATCCAGCGCCTGGCGGTTGGTGACGGCAGGCGGTCTGCCGCTGAGGTTGCCGGAGGTCATCACCAGCGGGCGCTGACAGTCCATCATTAGAAGATGCTGCAGCGGGTTCGCAGGAAGCATGATGCCCACGGAATCCAGACCGGGCGCGATACCTTCCGGGAGCGCGGGCAGCCAGACTTTTGGTGTGAGCACAATGGGTGCGGCGGGTGAGCGCAGCAGTGCCTGAACCGTCTCCGGCAGGTCATCCGCATGCGGGATCATTACCGCCAGCGGCTTCGACGGGCGCTGCTTGCGTGACCGAAGCGTCGCAACCGCCTCCGGGTTACGCGCATCGCAGACGAGGTGAAAGCCGCCCAGCCCTTTAACCGCAACAATACCGCCGCTTTTCAGCATCGCTACCGCCGCGCGCAGCGCAGCCTCGCGCTCAGCGGTCATGTCGCCCGCACGCCACGCCAGCGCGGGTCCGCAGTCCGGGCAGGCGACCGGCTGGGCGTGAAAACGGCGGTCGGCAGGATTACGGTACTCTGCTTCACACGGCCCGCAGAGCGGGAACGGCGCCATTGCCGTGGCCGGACGGTCATAGGGCATCGCGCGGATAATGGTAAACCGCGGCCCGCAGTGGGTGCAGTTGATAAACGGATAGCGATAGCGGCGTTCGCGTGGGTCGCACATCTCAGCCAGACACGCCGGGCAGGTCGCGGCATCGGGGACAATCTGGGTGTCCATCGTCCCGGCCCCGCTGTGGCGGATGGTAAAGTCCTCCGGCACGTGCGCCCAGGTAAACGGCTGCGTTTCCACGCGATCAATGCGTGCCAGCGGCGGGCAGTCCTGATGCAGCCTCGCGGTAAAGGCCCCCCCATTACCCGCGAGGCGCACCAGCACGCCCTCTCCGTCATTGCAGACGTCACCGGTCAGCTGAAGCGCCTGCGCCAGCTGCCAGACGAAGGGACGAAACCCCACGCCCTGCACCTTGCCGCGCACCCGCAGCTGAACGCCGTTGCTGCTCATACGGTTCAGAACAGCAGTGATGACGAGGTGTCGAACGCCGCGCGACGGCGCTTTTCGGCGCTCATCTGCTCAAGCTTGTCGCGATCCACGCAGACCAGCGCGTGCGTCGGGCAGGCTTCCATACAGGCCGGGCCGGCCTCACGGTGGTAGCACAGGTCGCACTTGTTGGCTTCGGCTTTCTCCGCCCGCACGCTCAGCCCCATGCCGCTGTTGCGCACCACCGGACGGACCACCACCTCCATCGCGCCATACGGGCAGGCAACCACGCAGGTTTTGCAGCCAATGCAGCGCTCCTGCATCACATGCACAAAGCCTTTCTCGCGTTTAATCGCCCCGTTCGGGCAGACGTTCGCGCACGGAGCGTCTTCGCACTGGCGACAGATGGCGGCGGTGGAGATATTCACGCCTTTGATGACGTGGATGCGCGGCAGGAAGGTGTCAGGGGTGAGCGACGCACAGTCCTGCTCCGCCTGATGGGAGACCACGCACGCCACTTCACAGGTACGGCAACCAATACACTTACTGGCATCGGCCATAATAAAACGGTTCATCTGCTTCTCCAGCATTACAGTTATGCGCGGAGATATTCATAAACCGTGCCAATAATTAACACATTGATTTTATGGGACTTTTAAAATCACAGCGGCGCTGTCATCGTCACTTATGACGATGACAGCTGTCGACATCAGCGGTGTGGGCCGTCAATAACCGAGTCGCGCAGGACAAGCTCGCCGGAGAAGGTTTGCTGATATTTAAACTCGCCGCCGTCGAGCATGAAGATCAGGCGGCTGATGGTCTCCTGAATCATCTCCGTTACCGGAATGCGTACGCTGGAGAGCGACGGCACGATGTAGGGCGCGATGGCCACATCGTCGAAACCGATCACCGACACCGCGTCCGGCGTGGCCACGCCGCTGTCGTGCAGCTGCTTCAGGGCACCGATGGCCATATCGTCATTGCTCGCCACCAGCGCCGTAAAGCGTTCGCCGCGCGCAAGCAGGTCGGACACCGCCGCCGCGCCGCTGGCGGGGTTCCACTTCCCCTGCGCGATCAGCCCCTCGCGCAGCGGAATACCGTGCTGCGCCAGCGCGTCCTTGTAGCCGGAGAGACGCTCGACCCCGGTTGGGGAATCCATCGAGCCGGTGATAAAGGCGATCTCCCGATGCCCTTTCGCAATCAGCTGTGACACCGCGTCCTGGCTGGAGGCTTTATGATCGGACCAGACGCTGTGGCTGCTGTTTTTCCGCAGGCGGCGGTTGAGCACCATAATGGGCTGCTCGCACTTCTCGACGATCGCATCCATCTCATCCACGCTCAGAAAACGCGGATAGATGATCACCGCGTCGCAGCGCATATCCAGCAGATACTGGATCGCCTCGCGCTCCTCATCGGCGCTGTGCTTGCCGTCCGCGAGGATCAGCTGTCGCCCTTTCTCTTCGGTCATGCGCGCGGCGTGAAACAGCAGTTCGCTAAAGTAGACGCCGTGATAAAGGGTGTTCGTCACCACCAGGCCCAGCGTCTGGGTGCGTTTGGTCGCCAGGTTGCGCGCCAGCAAATTTGGGCGATAGCCGCTCTCTTCAATGGCCTGAAACACCCGGTCTTTGGTCTCCTGGCTGACGTAGCCATTACCCGACAGCACCCGGGACACCGTCGCTTTCGAAACGCCTGCCCGCTTCGCCACTTCCAGCATCGTGGTCATGTTTTTTTTCCATCCGAAACTCATGCGGGCAGTGTACTGCACTGCAGAAAAATTGTCGCAGCGGCGACATCACGCTTTCGGCACCTCATTGCGACATTCATCACGAAACGAAAAAATGGTCAAAAAGCGATCTTGTTTCATTCATAAAAACTCATGATGATTATGTGGAACCGGTTTCCTACATTTCACACAACGATAACAGGATCACATCCGATGGCCAAAAATTACGCTGCGCTGGCGAACGACGTTATCAGCGCGCTGGGCGGCAAAGAGAACATCGTCGCCGTCACCCACTGCATGACGCGACTGCGTTTCGTTCTGAAAGACGAAACCCTCACCGACGCCGCGCGCCTGAAAAGCATCAGCGGCGTGCTCGGCGTGGTGCGTAACGACAACCAGTGCCAGGTGATTATTGGCAATACCGTCTCTCAGGCGTACCGCGAGGTGGTAAGCCTGCTGCCCGCTGACCTGCAGCCCGCGGTGCCGGAAGGCCCGCAAAAGCTGACGCTGCGCCGCATTGGCGCCGGGATCCTCGACGCGCTGATTGGCACCATGTCCCCGCTGATCCCGGCGATCATCGGCGGCTCGATGGTCAAGCTGCTGGCGATGATCCTTGAGATGACCGGCGTGCTGCCCAAAGGCGCGCCGACGCTCACCATTTTGACCGTCATCGGCGACGGCGCGTTCTTCTTCCTGCCGCTGATGGTGGCGGCCTCGGCGGCGGTAAAATTCAAAACCAACATGTCGCTGGCGATAGCCATTGCGGGCGTGCTGGTGCACCCGAGCTTTATCGAGCTGATGGCGAAAGCCGCGCAGGGCGAGCACGTTGAGTTCGCCTTTATCCCGGTGACGGCGGTGAAATACACCTACACCGTCATCCCCGCGCTGGTGATGACCTGGTGCCTGTCGTACATCGAACGCTGGGTGGATCGCATCACCCCGGCGGTGACGAAAAACTTCCTCAAGCCGATGCTGATCGTGCTGATTGCCGCCCCGCTCGCCATCGTGCTGATTGGCCCGCTGGGGATCTGGATCGGTAGCGCCATCTCCGCGCTGGTCTACACCATTCACGGCTACCTGGGCTGGCTCTCCGTGGCGATCATGGGCGCATTGTGGCCGCTGCTGGTGATGACCGGGATGCACCGCGTCTTTACGCCGACCATCATTCAGACCATTGCCGAAACGGGCAAGGAAGGGATGGTGATGCCGTCGGAAATTGGCGCCAACCTGTCGCTCGGCGGTTCGTCGCTGGCGGTGGCGTGGAAAACGAAAAACCCGGAGCTGCGCCAGACGGCGCTGGCGGCGGCGGCCTCCGCCATCATGGCGGGGATCTCTGAACCGGCCCTGTACGGCGTCGCGATCCGTCTGAAACGCCCGCTGATTGCCAGCCTGATCAGCGGCTTTATCTGCGGCGCGGTGGCGGGCATAGCCGGTCTTGCCAGCCATTCGATGGCGGCACCGGGGCTGTTCACCAGCGTGCAGTTCTTCGACCCGGCCAACCCAATGACCATCGTCTGGGTGTTTGGCGTGATGGGTCTGGCAGTGGTGCTGTCGTTTATTCTGACCCTGATACTGGGCTTTGAGGATATTCCGGTCGAAGACGAGGCTGAAAAAGCGCGCGCCCTGCAGACCGCACCGGTACAGAACAACGCAGCAAAAGCATAAATTGAAAGCGAGGTAAGAATGTCTGTTTTTCCACAAGGATTTTTATGGGGCGGCGCGCTTGCCGCCAACCAGAGCGAAGGGGCTTACCGTGAAGGCGGCAAAGGGCTGACGACGGTCGATATGATCCCCCACGGCGCGAATCGCCTGGCGGTGAAGCTCGGTAAGGAAAAGCGTTTCTCGCTGCGTGACGACGAGTTCTACCCGAGCCACGAGGCGATTGATTTTTACCATCGCTATAAAGAGGACATCGCCCTGATGGCGGAGATGGGCTTTACGGTGTTCCGCACCTCGATCGCCTGGAGCCGCCTCTATCCGAACGGCGACGAGCCGCTGCCGAACAAAGAAGGCATTGCCTTTTACCGCGCGGTGTTCGAGGAGTGCAAAAAGTACAACATCGAGCCGCTGGTGACCCTCTGCCACTTTGACGTGCCGATGCACCTGGTGACGGAGTACGGCTCCTGGCGCAACCGCAAGATGGTCGATTTCTTCGCCCGCTACGCCCGCACCTGCTTCGAAGAATTTAACGGGTTGGTGAAATACTGGCTGACCTTCAACGAAATCAACATCATGCTGCACAGCCCGTTTTCCGGCGCGGGACTGGTGTTTGAGGAAGGCGAAAACGAAGACCAGGTGAAATACCAGGCCGCGCACCACGAGCTGGTGGCGAGCGCGCTGGCGACCAAAATTGCCCACGAGGTAAACCCGGAAAACCAGGTCGGCTGCATGCTGGCGGGCGGTAACTTCTACCCCTACTCCTGCAAGCCGGAAGACGTGTGGATGGCGCTGGAGAAAGACCGCGAGAACCTGTTCTTTATCGACGTGCAGGCGCGCGGAAGCTACCCGGCCTACTCTGCCCGCGTGTTCCGCGAGAAAGGCGTGGTGATTGTTAAAGATCCGGGCGATGACGAACTGCTGAAAAATACCGTCGACTTTGTGTCGTTTAGCTACTACGCCTCGCGCTGCGCCTCGGCGGACATGAACGCGGGCAACACCAGCGCGGCGAACATCGTGAAGTCCCTGCGCAACCCGCACATCCAGGTGAGCGAATGGGGCTGGGGCATCGACCCGCTCGGGCTGCGCATCACCATGAACATGATGTACGACCGCTACCAGAAGCCGCTGTTCCTGGTGGAGAACGGCCTGGGAGCGAAAGACGTCGTTGATGAAAACGGCGAGATTAACGACGACTACCGCATCAGCTACCTGCGCGAGCACATCCGCGCAATGGGGGATGCGATTGAGGACGGCGTGCCGCTGATGGGCTACACCACCTGGGGCTGCATTGACCTGGTCTCGGCCTCAACCGGTGAGATGAGCAAGCGCTACGGGTTTGTGTACGTTGACCGCGACGACGCCGGGAACGGCACGCTGGAACGGAAACGCAAGAAATCGTTCGGATGGTATAAGAAGGTGATTGCGAGTAACGGGGCGGATCTCGAGTAGCCTGTTTTGCCGGGTGGCGGCTTCGCCTTACCCGGCCTACAAAACCGTAGGCCCGGTAAGCGTAGCGCCACCGGGCGCTGCTCAGAGCTGAGAAAAACCTCCATCCCCAACCCACCCGGCAAGCCGTGAATACACCACGTCCACCGCCTCTTTCACCGGCGGCGTCATCGGGTAATAAAACCCGACAATATCCGGCTGAATGCCCAAAAACAGCACCTCGCCCACGTCACCTTTGATCTGATCCACGAGGTAGTTCAGCGGCATATTGTGGGTGGTCATCATAAACATCTCGGCGATGTCGTCCGGGTCAATCAGGCGGATCTCGCCGGGGTTGAGCCCCATATCGGTGGCATCGACGATCAACAGCCTGTCCGGACGCAGCTCGCGGATGGCCACCACGTCGTTTTCCGGCGCGCTGCCGCCGTCAATCACCACCCAGTCGCCCTGCGGGTTCGCGGCACACATCTCTGCGAGCAGCGGACCCGCGCCGTCGTCGCCCATCATGCTGTTGCCGACACACAGTAAAACGTCAGTCACGTAATCTCCTCACCATCAGGTAGATGGCGCTCTCCTGATGAATATCATGCAGCATGCCGAGCAGCGTTTTGCTCCAAGTCTGCTGCTCGGGGGTTTGCCTGCCCAGCGCCGCGTCAAAGGCGTTGGCGAGCATGGCAATGTGGTTCACATCGATCACGATCTCGCCGTACTTCGGCACGCCTTCCATTTTGCGCCGCGCCGTGCTGCCCTCCTCCAGCGTGGCAATCCACGCCAGGTATTCCGGCCAGGGGCAGCTCAGCGCGGCCTCCAGGCAGTCAATCACCCCGAGGTGATGCCCAATCGCCAGGCTGTAATAGACCACCTGCTGCGCCGCATCCGGCGTGGCATCGTTCTCATCAATAAACTTACGGCTCAGCTGGCTGAACACCACCGTTTCACTCATCGGATACGCGCCTCGTCGACGATGCTGTTCAGGTTCGCCACAATCTCATTGAGGCGCGGATCGTTTTCCGCCTCCAGCCAGCGCGCGACCTGGTGGTCACCCTGGCTCAGCAGGCGCAGATAATCATCGGCAATCTGGCGCCCGTAGCGGTACCCCGCCAGCCTGCGCGCCGTGCGGTCAACCTTCACCCGCAGCGGCTGCACCATGTCCGGGTGCAGAATGGCGGCCGGCTGGTTGTCGAGTTCGCCCGGCTCGCGCGCGTGGATTTTCTGCTCCAGCAGGCCGAGCGCCATCGCGAAGCCGTACAGCGTCGCAGCGGGCGTCGGCGGGCAGCCCGGGATGTAGACGTCCACCGGCACGATTTTGTCGGTGCCGCCCCAGACGCAGTAGAGGTCATGGAAGATGCCGCCGCTGTTGCCGCAGGCGCCGTACGAGATGCAGATTTTCGGGTCCGGCGCGGACTGCCAGGCGCGCAGCGCGGGCGAGCGCATGGCGCGGGTGACGGCCCCGGTGAACAGCAGGATGTCCGCATGACGCGGGGACGGCACCACCTTGATGCCGAAGCGCTCGGCGTCAAAGAGCGGCGACAGCGTAGCGAAGATCTCAATCTCGCAGCCGTTGCAGCCGCCGCAGTCCACGCGGTAGACGTAGGCCGAGCGTTTGATTTTTTTCAGCAGCGACGCCTTCATGCTGGCGATGGATTCGTCCACCGTCATCGGCACCGGAATGCCGTTTGCGTCGCGCGGGCCCAGTAGGTTTTCCATCAGCTGGCCTCTCTCATGTGACGGGTGATATCAATGCGGTCGGACGGCAGCAGGCATTTCTGACGCTTGCACGCCGGGCAGGTTTCGAAGCTTTCGCGGTGGTGTTCCGCGCGCGCGTCGCCGTTGTGCTGCAGCAGCGCGATGGCGTAATCGATCTCTTTTTGCACGGCGAACGGGCGCTGGCAGACCCGGCAGTGGCACAGGTCAAAGCGCGACTGCTGCAGGAAATCCTCTTTCTTCCACACCGCCAGCTCGTACTCCTGAGACAGGCGAATGGCGACCGTCGGGCAGACCTCCTCACAGCGGCCGCAGAAGATGCAGCGTCCAAGGTTAAACTGCCAGGCCAGCTCGCCGGTTTTGAGATCCGTTTCCACCGTCAGGGCATTCGACGGACAGGCGTTGACGCAGGCCGCGCAGCCGATGCACTGCTGCGGGTTGTGCTCCGGCTTGCCGCGAAAGTTTTTGTCGACCGGCATCGGCTCCAGCGGATAGCGGCTGGTCTGCGTGCCGGTTTTGATCACTTTTTTGATAAAGGTAAACATGGCGAATCCTTATTTCAGCGGCGAGTTCTTACGCTCGATGCTGTAGCGCTCAAGCTCTTTGTACGGCACCACCTGGCTTTTTTTCTTGCGCACGTCCACGACGGTCATGCGGTCGGTGCAGGAGTAGCACGGGTCGAGGCTGCCGATGATCAGCGGCGCGTCGGAGACCGTGTTGCCGCGCAGCATGTAGCGCAGGGTTGGCCAGTTGGCGTAGGTCGCCGCACGGCAGCGCCAGCGGTAGAGCTTCTGGTTGTCGCCGGTCATGCTCCAGTGGATGTCGTCCCCGCGCGGCGCTTCGGCAAAGCCGAGGGCAAAGCGGTTTGGAATGTAGGTGAAGCCTTCCACCATCAGCGGGCCGCCCGGCAGGTTGTCCAGACCAAAGTCGATCATGTTCAGCGCGGTGAACACCTCGTTGATGCGCACCTTCAGGCGGGAAATGACGTCGCAGCCCTGCTCGCTGTGCACGGTCATCGGCAGCAGGCCGTAGCCGACGAACGGGTGATCGGCACGCGTGTCGCGGGCGTGCCCGCTGGCGCGCACCATCGGGCCGACGTTGCTGAAGTCGCGGGCGATCTCCGGATCGAGGCGGCCAATGCCGACGGTGCGCTGCTCGATGTTGGGCGTGCTGAGCAGCATGTCCACCAGCTCCTGCACGTCCCGGCGCATCTGCTGCGCCAGCAGGCGGGTCTGGATCATGTCGTTTTTCAGCAGGTCGCGGCGGATCCCGCCGATCAGGTTCAGACCGTAGGTTTTGCGCGCCCCGGTGAGTATCTCCGCCATCTTCATCGACGCTTCGCGCACGCGGAAGAACTGCATAAACCCGGAGTCAAAGCCGACGAAGTGGCAGGCCAGGCCGAGGTTCAGCAGGTGCGAGTGCAGGCGCTCCACCTCCAGCAGGATGGCGCGGATCATCTGCGCGCGTTCCGGCACCACGATCCCCATGCCGTTCTCTACCGAGGTGGTGTAGGCGGTGCTGTGGGCGAAGCCGCAGATGCCGCACACGCGGTCAGAAAGAAACGTCACTTCGTTGTAGCCCATGCGGGTCTCCGCCAGCTTCTCCATGCCGCGGTGGACGTAGAACAGGCGGTAGTCGGCGTCGATAATGTTTTCACCGTCAACGAACAGGCGGAAGTGGCCCGGCTCGTCAGAGGTGACGTGCAGCGGGCCGATCGGCACCACGTTATTCTTCTTGCTGCCCAGCTCGTTGATGAACTCGTAGGTTTCGCTGTCGGTAGTCGGCGCCGGACGCTGGCGGTAGTCCATGCTGTCTTTGCGCAGCGGATAGAGTTCGTCCGGCCAGTCGTCCGGCAGCACCAGACGGCGCTCATCCGGCAGGCCAACCGGCACCAGGCCATACATGTCGCGCACTTCACGCTCGCCCCAGACGGCAGCGGGCACGCGCGGCGTGACGGACGGGTATTCCGGTTTATTCGGGTCGACCTCGACGCGCACGGTGATCCAGCACTTCTCGCCCTGCTCCATCGACATCACGTAATACACCGCGTAACTGCCGCACAGCTGGCGCTCGTCGTTACCGAACAGCACCGACAGCCAGCCGCCCTGCTGGTAGTAGAGAAACTCCACCACTTCCGGCAGATAGTTCACCTTAATGGTGACGGTGATCTGGTCTTTGGTTTGCCAGGACTCCTCCAGCACCACGCCCGGGAAAGCCTGATGCAACGCGGCGAGATACTGCTGACCTTTCTTTTCTTCAGACATAAATACTCTCTTTAATCACGCCACCAGCAAGGAGACGAACGCTAAAAATGCAAAACCAAACCCGGCCCAGGTGATGCGGGACGTTTCCACAAAACGCAGGCGCGCCATGCTGTTTTCGAACAGGGCAATGACCAGCACGCCGACCAGCAGCTTGAGGGCGGCAACCACGACGGCCAGCAGCAGTCCACCCGCAGAGAACTGCGTCATCTGCCCCCACGGGAAGAAGACGCCGACAAACATCTGCAGCACCACCAGCTGTTTGAGGCTGATGCCCCACTTCAGCACCGCAAAGCCGTAGCCGCTGTATTCGGTGAGCGGCCCTTCCTGCAGCTCCTGCTCGGCTTCGGCCAGATCGAACGGCAGCTTGCCCATCTCGATAAACGTGGCGAACGCGCAGGCGCACAGCGCCAGCACCAGCGGAAGGGAGCGGGCAACTGGCCAGTGGTAAACGGTGTCGGTGATAAAGCTGATGTGCGTGGAACCCGCAACCTGCGCGGCGACCCACAGCCCCAGCAGCAGGATCGGCTCAACCAGCACGCCGAGCATCGCCTCGCGGCTGGCACCGATGCCGGTAAACGGGCTACCGGTGTCCAGGCCCGCAATCGCAAAGAAGAAGCGGGCGATGGCGAAGAGGTAGATAAGCGTAATCAGATCGCCAAGCACGGGCAGCGGCGAAGCCACCGTCACCACCGGCAGCGCGGTGGCGACGGTGAGCATCACGCCCACCATCACAAACGGCGTCAGGCGGAAGACCCAGCCTGCGGCATCCGGGGCCACGCTCTGGCGAGAAAGCAGCTTGAAGAGATCGCGGTACTCCTGCAGTACGCCAGGCCCGCGACGGTTGTGCATCCGGGCACGCGCCACGCGCGTGATGCCCGACAGCAGCGGCGCGGCGGCGAACAGCACCAGCGCCTGAAGAATTGCCAGTAACAGACTCATGTCAGGCTCCTCGTGAAATCACAATCACTACCAGCACCGCCAGCTCGATCAGCGCCAGACGGCGGAACAGCGCGGGCGCGGCAGCGTTCTGCCAGCCGGGTACCCAGCCCACCGGGTTCAGCCAGTGGCGCAGCTTCAGCACGGCGGCGAAGTTCTCTTTCACCGGCATAGCAAAACCGTGGGCGGTGATGACCATCGACTGTTCGTGTTCATAACCGCAGGCCCACGCGGCACCGCGCGAGCGGGAGGTGAGCCGGTCGCGTTTGAAGAACAGCATGAGCACGAACGGCAGCAGCGGCGCGGCAATCAGCAGCAGTGCAATCATCGGCTGGGAAACGACGGTGTGCGCCGTCTCAAGCGGCAGCGGAATGGCGTGGCCCAGCAGCGGCAGCAGCCACGGCGCGGCAACCCCGCCCGCGATGCAGCACAGCGCCAGCGCGACCACGCTTACGCCCATCAGTACCGGTGCGCAGCAGGCGTTCTCAGCCTCACGCGTACGCGGTGCGCCAAGGAAGGTCACGCCATAGACTTTCGCCATGCACATCACGGCCAGCGCCCCGGTAATCGCCAGCCCGACCGCCAGCAGCGGCCCCAGCAGGCGGGCGATAAACGCCTCGCTCTGACCGAGGGCGAAGAAGGACTGATAGATCACCCACTCCCCGGCAAAGCCGTTCAGCGGCGGCAGCGCGGCCATCGCCATCAGCCCGACCAGCATCGCCAGCGAAATCACCGGCATTTTTTTGCCAATCCCACCGAGCTTTTCGATATCCCGATGGCCGGTGCGGAACCAGACGCTGCCCGCCCCGAGGAACAGGGTGCTTTTAAACAGGCTGTGGTTGATCAGGTGATACAAACCGCCGATAAAGCCGGCGGCAATCAGCGACGGTTGATTAAGCGCCAGCCCGGTCACGCCCGCGCCCATGCCGAGCAGGATGATGCCGATATTCTCCAGCGTGTGGTACGCCAGAAGACGCTGGATATTGTGCTCCATCAGCGCGTACAGGCCGCCGATGAAGGCGGTGATCATGCCCGCAATCAGCAACACCACGCCCCACCACAGCGGCGGCTGGCCGCCGGTCAGCGTCATCGCCAGAATCCCGAACAGACCGACCTTCATCACCACCACAGAAAACAGCGCGGCAGCGGGCGCGGAGGCATTCGCATGCGCCTGCGGCACCCAGCCGTGCAGCGGGATAATCCCGGCCAGCAGGCCAAAGCCGATCACGCCCAGCAGCCAGACGTCATTGCCCAGCGGATGCCCGTTAAGTGCAGCGAACTCCAGCGTGCCGAAACGCTGCCACACCCGCCAGCAGGCCAGCGCCAGCAGCAGCGTCCCGAGGCGTCCAAGCGCAAACCACACTTTCCCGGAGGCGCTGCAGCCGGTCAGGAACACGCCGCAGAGCGCCATGATCTCCGCCATCACCACCAGCGCGCCGAGGTTGCTGGCGATCACGGTGCAGACCGCCGTCGCCATCAGCAGGTTCACCAGCAGGCCGTTGGCTTTGGCGTGCGGATGGCGGTGCCAGTCGATATTGAACAGGCTGATAAACAGCCCGCACAGGCCAAAGGTCACCAGCCAGATGGCGTTCAGCGGCGTAATCGCTACGGTGTGGCGAATCAGCGGCATCACGGCCTCTGCGGACTGCCCGCCGAGCAGGACAACTCCACCCGCCGCCAGCGTCATCAGGCTGCCGACCGCCCCGCCGATCCCGGCGATCCAGCCGCTCAGGGTTTTATGGAATGACAGAAGCCACGCCAGCACGGCGGCGGCGGCAAAGTACGCCACGGCGCTGGTAATCATCGTAATCGCGTTCATTTCACCCCCTCGTTGAGCGCCTGCAGAAGCGAAAGATCGCCGACGTCGGTATTAATGGTCAGCTCGCGCTTGCGCTTGCTGGTGCGGGCGATGTCGCGAATGTTCACCAGAATCAGCGCTTTGGTTGGACAGGTGCGCACGCAGGCCGGGCCCTGTTCATCGAAGCTGCACAGGTCGCACTTCACCGCAACGGCGCGGATGCCGGGCACCCAGTCCAGCAGCGTGCTGACGCGTGCAGGCGCCGGAGGCGCGGGCGGGGCTTTAGGCGAATTGGCATTGGCCGGAATATGCAGCGGGCGGCTGCCGGAGAATTCAATCGCACCGAACGGGCAGGCAATGCCGCACAGCTTGCAGCTTACGCACAGGCTTTCGTTCAGCTGGACTGCGCCATCCACGCGGGTGATGGCGTTCACAGGACAGACACCCGCGCAGGGGGCATCTTCACATTGATGGCAGAGCTGCGGGGCAGACTCTTTTTCATTACGCATGACGTGCAGGCGCGGCATGGACTGTAGCCCATGCAGGCGATGCGTTTCCGAACACGCCGCCTCACAGGTTCGACAGCCAATACAGACCGTCGAGTCAGCAATTACAAAACGGTTCACCGGGTTATCCTCTGGTGATAGTCATTTTTGACGAAAAACTGTCTTGTCGACACTTCTCGACACACTGGGGGTCAGGCCACGTTCGCTGAAGTATTTCCGTCCATCAGCTGCTTCAGGTTGACCGGGAGATCGTGTTCAACGGCGGTGTACAGGCCGTTATAAACCGGGGCGATTTTTTCCAGATAGTGCTCCAGTACCTGCTGGCGATCGCGGTTGCTGACGTGGCCGTCCACCATGCCGTCAGCCATCAGCTGCGCCTTTGCAATACGCTGTTTTTCACCGTCTTTTGTCTCGAGGTAGTACTCGATAGTGTGGCTGTTGAAGTTATCCGCCAGGGTGACGTTGATGATGAAATGGCCGAAGAGGACAAAGCGCATATCGCCCTGCGCCGCACAGCTCATCGCGTGGTGAAGACGCGCTTTCGACAAGGTAATGCCCTGAACCAGAGAGTTGCAGTAAAGGTGCCACTGGTCCTGTAACTGCTGATGACGCTGCGCGATGTATTCCGCTTTTTCGCTGATTTCCCAAATAGTCATAAAAGGTATCCGTTTAATGGAGATAGCGGCTGTTAAGCAGATTCCATGCCAGTTTTTATGTTTTTGATTTTCAATGGATTTAATTAAAAATTCGCTGTCAACATCGCGGTGTCGACGTGTCATTTCGACAGCGGTGACATCGACACGCCTTAACAAATATCAAGCTGGCACTGTTATTGCATTACCGGGGCAATTCATTGAGGAGGCGTCATGCACGAAATCACCCTCTGCCAGCGGGCTCTGGAACTTATCGAACAGCAGGCTGTGCAAAACCACGCGAAACGCGTCACCGGCGTCTGGCTGAAGGTCGGGGCGTTTTCCTGCGTCGAGACCAGCGCCCTGACCTTCTGTTTTGAGCTGGTGTGCCGCGGCACGCTGGCGGAAGGCTGCGAACTGCATATTGAGGAGCAGCAGGCGGAGTGCTGGTGCGAACAGTGCCAGCAGTACGTCACCCTGCTCTCATCAAAGGTACAGCGCTGTCCGCAGTGTCAGAGCACCGGGCTGCGCATCGTGGCGGATGACGGCATGCAGATCCAACGCCTCGAAATCGAGAAGGAGTAAAGTATGTGTAGTACCTGCGGTTGCGCCGAAGGCAACCTGTATATAGAAGGGGATGAGCACCGTCCCCACTCCGCGTTTCGCTCCGCGCCCTTTTCCCCTGCCCCGCGCCCTGCGGCAGCCCTGACCGGCATTACCTTTGCGCCGCAGCGTTCCGACGCGGGCGACCTGCATTACGGCCACGGCGAAGCGGGTACCCACGCGCCGGGCATGAGCCAGCGTCAAATGCTGGACGTGGAAATCAACGTGCTGGACAAAAATAACCAGATCGCCGCCCGCAACCGCGCCCGCTTCGCCGCCCGCAAACAGCTGGCGCTGAACCTGGTCTCCAGCCCCGGTTCCGGCAAAACCACGCTGCTGACCGAAACGCTCAAACGCCTCACCGGGCGCGTCTCCTGCGCGGTGATCGAGGGCGACCAGCAAACGGTAAACGACGCGGCGCGTATCCGCGAAACCGGCACCCCGGCAATTCAGGTTAACACCGGCAAAGGCTGCCACCTGGATGCGCAGATGATTGCCGACGCCGCCCCGCGCCTGCCGCTGGCGGATAACGGCATCCTGTTTATTGAAAACGTCGGCAACCTGGTCTGCCCGGCGAGCTTCGATCTGGGTGAACGACACAAGGTGGCAGTGCTTTCGGTGACCGAGGGCGAAGACAAGCCGCTGAAATACCCCCACATGTTCGCCGCGGCATCCCTGATGCTGCTGAACAAAGTCGACCTGCTGCCGTACCTGAATTTCGACGTGGATAAGTGCCTGGCGTATGCCCGCGAAGTGAACCCGGAGATTGAGATCCTGCTGGTCTCCGCCACGCGCGGCGACGGCATGGACGGCTGGTTACGCTGGCTGGAGAACGAACGATGTGCATAGGCGTACCGGGACAAATCCATTCCCTCAACGGTAATCAGGCCAAAGTCGAGGTTTGCGGCATCCTGCGTGATGTAGACCTGACGCTGGTGGGCAGCACCGATGAAACGGGCGCGTCGCGTCTCGGCCAGTGGGTGCTGGTCCACGTGGGGTTTGCCATGAGCGTGATTAACGAAGCGGAAGCCCGCGACACGCTGGATGCGTTGCAAAACATGTTCGACGTGGAGCCGGACGTCGGCGCGCTGCTGTACGGCGAGGAGCGATAATCATGCGTTACGTTGATGAATACCGCGCGCCGGAGCAGGTGCTGCAGCTTATCGGACACCTCAAAACGCGCGCGGCGCGGCTGGACTATACGAAAGAGAAACCGCTGCGGATCATGGAGGTGTGCGGCGGGCACACGCACGCGATCTTTAAATTTGGCCTCGACCAGCTGCTGCCGGAGAACATTGAGTTTATCCACGGCCCCGGCTGCCCGGTCTGCGTGCTGCCAATGGGACGCATCGACAGCTGTATCGAGATTGCCAGCCGGCCCGACGTCATATTCTGCACCTTTGGCGACGCGATGCGCGTGCCGGGGAAAAACGGCTCGCTGCTGCAGGCGAAAGCGCGCGGGGCGGACATCCGGATCGTCTATTCGCCGATGGATGCCCTGACGCTGGCAGCGGATAACCCCGCGCGCAAGGTGGTGTTTTTTGCCCTGGGGTTTGAAACCACCATGCCCGCCACCGCCATCACGCTGCAGCAGGCGAAAGCGCGCGGCGTCGATAACTTTTTCTTCTTCTGCCAGCACATTACGCTTATCCCCACCCTGCGCAGCCTGCTGGAAGCGCCAGGCAACGGCATTGACGCCTTTCTGGCACCGGGCCACGTCAGCATGGTGATTGGCACAGACGCCTACGGTTTTATCGCTGAACAGTACAATCGTCCGTTAGTGGTCGCTGGTTTCGAACCACTTGATCTACTGCAAGGTGTCACCATGCTGGTTGAGCAGAAAATAGCGGCCCTGAGCGCGGTCGAAAACCAGTACCGCCGCGTGGTGCCGGATGCCGGCAATGAACGGGCTCAGCGTGCCATTGCGGAGGTGTTCAGCGTCGAAGGCGACAGCGAGTGGCGAGGACTGGGGCTGATTGCCGAATCCGGCGTGCGCCTGACGCCAGCCTATCGCGCGTTCGATGCCGAAGCGCATTTCCGCCCGCAGCCGCAGCAGGTTTGCGACGATCCCCGGGCCCGCTGTGGCGAGGTGCTCACCGGCAAATGCAAACCGCATCAGTGCCCGTTATTTGGCAAAACCTGTAACCCGCAAACGGCGTTTGGCGCGCTGATGGTCTCCTCCGAAGGGGCATGCGCCGCGTGGTATCAATATCGCAACCAGGAGTGTGAAGCATGAACACGGTGGAAATGGCGCACGGAAGCGGTGGACAGGCGATGCAGCAGCTGATTAACCGGCTGTTCATGGAGGCCTTTAACAACCCCTGGCTCGCCGAGCAGGAAGACCAGGCGCGCATTGACCTCGCCACCCTCACCGCCCAGGGCGACCGGCTGGCCTTCTCCACCGACAGCTACGTCATCGATCCGCTGTTCTTTCCCGGCGGCGATATCGGCAAGCTCGCCGTCTGCGGCACGGCCAACGACGTGGCCGTCAGCGGCGCCATTCCCCGCTACCTCTCCTGCGGATTCATCCTTGAAGAGGGTCTGCCGATGGAGACGCTCTCGGCGGTGGTGAACAGCATGGCACACACCGCGCGCGAGGCGGGTATCGCTATCGTCACCGGGGACACCAAAGTGGTCCAGCGCGGTGCGGCCGATAAGCTGTTTATCAACACCGCCGGAATGGGGGCTATCCCCGCCAACATTCACTGGGGCGCACAGCGGCTTAGCGCGGGCGACGTGCTGCTGGTAACCGGCACTTTGGGCTGCCACGGAGCGACTATCCTTAACCTGCGCGAAGGCTTAGGGCTGGACGGTGAACTGCGCAGCGACTGCGCGGTGCTCACCCCGCTGATTCAGACGCTGTGTGCTATTCCCGGCGTGAAGGCCTTGCGTGATGCCACCCGCGGCGGGGTGAATGCCGTGGTTCACGAATTCGCCGCAAGCAGCGGGTGCGGGATTGAACTGACCGAGCGTGGCCTGCCTGTAAAAGCTGCTGTGCGGGGGCTGTGCGAACTATTGGGACTTGACCCACTGAACTTTGCTAACGAAGGCAAGCTGGTGATCGGCGTGGAACGCGCGGCGGCAGAAGCCGTTCTTGCTGAGCTGCGCGCGCATCCATTAGGGAAAGAGGCCGCCATCATCGGCGAAGTGGTTGAGCGCAAGGGGGTGCGCCTGACCGGACTTTACGGCGTGAAGCGCACGCTGGACCTGCCGCACGCGGAACCGTTACCCCGAATTTGCTAGAGCCGCGCCATAAGCGGTCAGCACTGAATGTCTCTTTTTTGCCAGTTTCTATTGGAAAGCAATAATGCCGTATACACCGATGAGCGATCTTGGACAGCAGGGCCTGTTTGATATCACGCGCACACTTTTACAGCAGCCCGATCTCGGCGCGCTGAGCGATGCCCTGACGCGGCTGGTCAGGCAATCAGCGCTGGCCGACAGCGCGGCGATTGTACTGTGGCATAGCGGAACGCACCGCGCGAGCTACTACTCAACGCGCGATAATGGCAAAACGTTTGAGTACGAAGACGAAACGTATCTCGCGCATGGCCCGGTGCGCCGTATTCTCTCCCGTCCGGAAGCGCTGCACTGCAACTTTGAGGAGTTCCGCACGGCGTGGCCGCGGCTCGCGGAGAGCAACCTCTACCAGCCGTTCGGCCACTACAGCATGCTGCCGCTCGCGGCGGAGGGACATATTTTTGGTGGCTGCGAGTTTATTCGCACGACTGACCAGCCCTGGAGCGAGGCGGAATACGAGCGTCTGCACACCTTTACCCAGATTGTGGCCGTCGTCGCGGAGCAGATCCAAAGCCGCGTGACCAATAACGTGGATTACGACCTGCTGAGCCGCGAGCGCGACAACTTCCGCATTCTGGTCGCCATCACCAACGCCGTGCTGTCGCGCCTTGATATGGACGAGCTGGTCAGCGAAGTGTCGAAAGAGATCCACCACTATTTCAAAATCGATGCCATCAGCATCGCGCTGCGCGGCCATCGCAAGGGCAAGCTGAACATCTACTCCACGCATTATCTGGATGAAGCCAACCCGGCGCACGAGCAGAGCGAAGTGGACGAAGCGGGCACCCTTTCTGAGCGGGTATTTAAAAGCAAAGAGATCCTGCTGCTCAACCTGAGCGAGCAGGACCCGGTGGCTCCGTACGAGCGGATGCTGTTTAACACCTGGGGCAACAAGATTCAGACCCTGTGCCTGCTTCCCCTGATGTCCGGCAACACCATGCTGGGGGTGCTGAAGCTGGCGCAGTGTGATGAAGCCGTGTTTACCACCGCCAACCTGAAGCTGCTGCGCCAGATCGCCGAGCGTATCTCCATCGCGCTGGATAACGCCCTCGCCTATCAGGAGATCCACCGCCTGAAAGAGCGGCTGGTGGATGAGAACCTGGCCCTGACCGAACAGCTCAACAACGTGGACAGCGAGTTTGGTGAAATCATCGGGCGCAGCGACGCCATGTACAGCGTGCTCAAGCAGGTTGAGATGGTGGCGCAAAGCGACAGCACGGTGCTGATCCTTGGCGAAACCGGTACGGGTAAAGAGCTGATTGCCCGGGCCATCCACAACCTGAGCAACCGCAACAGCCGTCGGATGGTGAAGATGAACTGCGCGGCGATGCCCGCAGGCCTGCTGGAAAGCGACCTGTTCGGCCACGAGCGCGGTGCATTCACCGGGGCCAGCAGCCAGCGGCTGGGCCGTTTTGAGCTGGCGGACAAGAGCTCGCTGTTTCTCGACGAAGTGGGCGATATGCCGCTGGAGCTACAGCCGAAACTGCTGCGCGTTCTGCAGGAGCAGGAGTTTGAACGTCTTGGCAGCAACAAGCTTATCCAGACTGACGTGCGGCTGATTGCCGCCACCAACCGCGACCTGAAAAAAATGGTCGCCGACCGTGAGTTTCGCAGCGATCTCTACTATCGCCTGAACGTCTTCCCGATCTTCCTGCCGCCGCTGCGCGAGCGCCCGGAAGATATTCCCCTGCTGGTCAAAGCGTTTACCGCCAAGATCGCGCGTCGGATGGGGCGAAACATCGACAGCATTCCTGCCGAGACGTTACGTACCCTTTCATCAATGGAGTGGCCCGGCAACGTGCGCGAGCTGGAAAACGTCATCGAGCGTGCGGTGCTGCTGACGCGTGGCAATGTGCTGCAGCTCTCCCTGCCTGAAGTGACGCTGCCTGACGTGACCGTACCCGCCGCCGAGACGGCGAAAGAGGGAGAAGATGAATATCAGCTCATTATGCGCGTGCTCAAAGAGACCAACGGCGTGGTCGCCGGGCCAAAAGGTGCCGCCCAGCGTTTAGGGTTAAAACGCACTACCCTGCTGTCGCGCATGAAGCGTCTCGGGATCGACAAAGAGAGCCTGGTTTAAGCCCCCAATCCGGCGGTGTTTTTCTGGCACCGCCTTTCGTTACCCTGCGCAATTGTCCCTCATTGACACAAAATCGTTTCCTCTGTATAAAATTCCGCCTTAATAATGAGTTTCATTTGCATCAATAATAATATTAATCAAGGGTAGCGTTTCATGAAGAAGGTCATCTGCGCGTTAGGCCTGGCGGTTGCGTCGGTCAGTTCTGCTCTGGCAACCACATATCCTCTGACGATTGAAAACTGTGGCTATAAAGAGACATTCACCAAAGCGCCGGAACGCGTCGTGGCTCTGGGTCAGAATACCGTCGAAATTCTGCTCCTGCTGGGGCTGGAAGATAAGGTGAAGGCCAGCGCCTTCTGGCCGACGAAAGTGCTGCCGCAGCTGGCGGACCAGAACACAAAAATCAAAACCCTGACGGTCGAAATCCCTACCCTTGAATCCGTGCTTGCGCAAAATCCCGACTTTGTCCCCGCGCAGTCACCGCTGCTGCTGGGGCCAGAAAGCAAGGTCGCAAAACGCGACGATCTGATGACCCTGGGCGTGAACAGCTACGTGTCCCCGGGCATGTGTGCGACCAAAAAAGCCACCGGCGATATGTACGGCAGCCGCCAGAAACTGTGGGATATGACGTATCTCTATCAGGAGATTGAGGATTTCGCCAAAATCTTTAACGTTGAAGACCGCGGTCAGGCCGTGATTGCCGATTTCAAAAAACGTGAGGCTGACCTGCGCCAGGAATTCAGTAAAAACAAAAAAGATCTCTCCTTTGTTTTCTGGTTCTCAAGCTCCTCCCCTTCTGCGGACGCCTACGTAGGCGGTAAAAATAGCCCCTCCGGGTTTATCGCCAGCCTGATGGGCGGGCATAACGCCATCACCTCCGAGACCGAATGGCCAACCGTGGGTTGGGAAAGCATTATTGCCGCCAATCCGGATGTGATTGTGGTCTCCAGCCTGGACCGCAACCGCTGGGCGCTGGATAACGCGGAAGAGAAAATCAAATTCCTGAAAAGCGATCCGGCCGTCAGCCAGCTGGACGCGGTGAAAAAAGGCCATATCGTGGTGATGGACGGTCAGGCCATGAACCCGACAATTCGCACGATTTACGGGGCTGAGCAGGTTGGCGAACAGCTCAGAAAACTGGGGCTGAACTGATGAGCACCGCTGTCCTTCAGGCCAGGCAGAGCCTGGTTCTGACGACCTCGTGTTTGCTCGCCTTTGTCCTGCTATTTCTGGTTATCGCGCTGAGCGTCAGCGTCGGCGAGCTGTCCATCCCGCTGGATAACGTGTTTTACGCCATCAGCAATAAAATGGGGCTCACCGATGTTCCGCTCACTCGCATCTATGAGAGCGTGATCTGGGACTTCCGCCTGAGCCGCGCGCTGGTGGCGGCCTGCTGCGGCGCAGGTCTGGCCATCTGCGGGGCCGTATTGCAGAGCCTGCTGAAGAACGCGCTGGCGGAACCCTACGTGCTCGGCGTGTCCGCGGGCGCATCGACCGGGGCGGTTTCTGTCGTCGTATTGGGGATCGGCACCGGTGCGGTGTCGCTCTCTGCCGGGGCCTTTGCCGGGGCGTTCGCCGCGTTTGCGTTTGTCGCGTTTCTGACGAACGGGGCGCGCGGCGGGAATGAACGTACGATTCTGGCAGGCGTCGCCGCCTCGCAGCTTTTTAACGCCATTACCGCCTACACCATTAGCACCTCCGCCAGTGCCCAGCAGGCGCGCGACGTGATGTTCTGGCTGCTGGGCAGCTTCAGCGGCGTACGCTGGCCTGAATTCCAGCTGGCGCTGGTCGTGGTGCTGATTGGGTTAGCCGTGTGCCTCTACTATTCCCGGGCGCTGGATGCCTTTACGTTCGGTGATGACGCCGCGGCGTCGCTGGGCATTGCTGTCCCCTGGGTGCGCCTGGCGCTCTTTACCACCACCGCGCTGATCACCGCGACCATCGTCAGCATGGCGGGGTCAATCGGCTTTGTCGGGCTGGTGGTGCCGCACGTCATGCGTTTCCTGTTCGGGCCGCTGCACCGCACGCTGCTGATTGCCAGCGCGCTGGCAGGCGCGATCCTGATGGTGCTGGCAGACATTGCCTCGCGCATGCTGATTGCGCCGCAAAGCCTGCCCGTCGGCGTGGTCACCGCGCTGGTTGGCGTTCCGTTCTTTGCCGTGATTATCTACCGCTCAAGGAATAAGTGATGAGCATCTGCGCTGAAAATATTACCTGGAAGGTCGGCAAAAAAGTCATCGTTAATGACGTCTCGCTGAAGGTTTCACGGGGCGAAACGGTAGGACTGCTTGGCCCTAACGGCTGCGGCAAATCGTCTCTTTTACGTATCCTCGCGGGGCTGCGTCGCCCGGATGCGGGCTGTGTGACGCTGGACGGCCAGGACATCTCTCGTATTGCCAAAAAGCAGCTGGCCCGCCGGGTCGCCTTCGTGGAGCAGCACGGCATGACTGACGCCAACATGCGCGTGCGCGACGTGGTCAAACTCGGGCGGATTCCGCACCACTCCGCCTTTTCCAACTGGAGCACGCACGATGACGAAACCGTCACCGCCGCTCTGCAGCGCGTGGATATGCTGGATAAAAGTGACCAGGGCTGGCTGAGCCTCTCCGGCGGCGAGCGCCAGCGCGTCCACATTGCCCGCGCGCTGGCCCAGACCCCGACGGAAATCCTGCTGGATGAACCAACAAACCACCTGGACATTCATCATCAGATGCAGCTGATGCAGTTGATCAGCGAATTACCGGTCACCAGCATTGTCGCTATCCACGATCTCAACCACGCCTCGATGTTCTGCGACTCGCTGATTGTGATGCAGAAAGGGCAAATTGTGGCGACGGGGACACCGCAGGACATCCTGTCCGAGTCGTTGCTCTGGGACGTATTCCGGGTCAAAACCAAAATCGAGATCTCGCCGTTTCATGGCAAAAAACACATTCACTTTATCGTTTAGGGGCGAGTGACCAACGATGCCCCTTCGCCCTGCCACCACGCTCTGGCCGCCCGTTTTACTGGGTAGCCAGTTTGTTTTTAACATCGGCTTTTACGCCGTTGTCCCCTTCCTGGCGATATTCCTGCGCGACGATATGCTGCTCTCCGGCGGGCTGATCGGGCTGATCCTCGGCCTGCGCACGTTCTCTCAGCAGGGGATGTTTATCGTCGGCGGCGCGCTCTCGGACCGGTTTGGCGCGAAAATCGTTATCCTGAGCGGGTGCATTATTCGCGTCGCGGGGTATCTGCTGCTGGCGCTTGGAGAATCGCTGTGGCCGATTATTCTGGGCGCGTGCCTGACGGGGGTGGGCGGCGCGCTGTTTTCTCCCTCTATTGAGGCATTGCTGGCGAAAGCGGGCACGCACAGCGAGGCGAAAGGTAAACGAAGCCGGGCGGAGTGGTTCGCGCTGTTTGCGGTCTGCGGGGAACTCGGTGCGGTACTGGGCCCGGTTGCCGGCGCCCTGCTCACCGGCCTGGGCTTTCGCCAGGTGGCGCTGGCGGGCGCTGGCGTCTTTCTCGTTGCGATGGTGGTTCTCTACTTTTGCCTGCCCGCGTCACGCCATGCCGCGCGGACGCTGAAGCTCGTTCCTTGGTGGACGACCTTTCGCCAGCCCCGCTTTGTCGCCTTTATCATTGCCTATAGCTCGTGGCTTTTGAGCTATAACCAGCTCTATCTGGCGCTGCCGGTAGAGATACAGCGCGCCGGCGGTAACGAGAAAGATCTCGGCCCGCTTTTTATGCTGGCCTCTGTACTGATTGTTGCTTTACAGCTGCCGCTGGCGCGTTTCGCCCGGCGCGTGGGCGCGGTGAGGATCCTGCCGGTGGGCTTTTTATTCCTCTCCGCCGCCTTTGCAAGCGTGGCAATCTTTGCACCGACGGCACCGCCAGAGGGCTGGCTGCGCCTGCTGCCGTCGGTCTGTTTCGTGACGCTGTTGACGCTGGGACAGATGCTGCTGGTACCCTCGGCTAAGGACCTGGTCCCCCGGTTTGCCGAGGAGTCCACGCTGGGGGCGCACTACGGCGCACTCGCCACCGCCGGAGGCATTGCGGTACTGGCCGGAAATTTGCTGTTTGGCAGCCTGCTGGATCGCGCGCTGGTGCCCTCAACGCAGGCGATGCTCCCCTGGCTGCTGCTCGCCCTCTTCCCGCTCTGCAGCGCGCTGGCCCTTAACGTGATTTGCCGCCCGCTCAGAAGCTGAACCGGTCACTTTTTCGGACGATACTTTTCCGGCAGTTCCGGTACGGGACGACGGTCATCCATCAGATGGCGGACGGTCAGAATGGGGTGACGCCAGAGCATTCGCGGGCCTGCCCAGCGCATAATCTGCTTCATCTCTTCGCGTTTTGCAGGCTGGTAGCAGTGGACCGGACACTGTTTACAGGCGGGCTTTTCCTCCCCGAAAACGCATTTATCCAGACGCTTATCGGCATAGGCATTTAGCGCCTGATAGTGCCCCTCTTCCACAGAGGCCTGAGGACATTGCTTCTGATACAGCGCGATCATTTTCGCGATGGTCTCTTTTTCGCGTGAAATTCGTTTACCGGACATAGCGACTTACCGAACAATAAAGTGCAAAAATAATACACCTTTCAATGCGGGATTTCAGTTATTGCATGTCGTTTTCTGAAGCCTGATTCCAGTTTTAGCCCTGCAAGGCCCAACCATCACTGGTATTTTATACAGGCATCAGTAATGACTTTTATCCGTGTTGTCGGGAGACCCTATGCAAGAACTCGCTATCAACAAACCCTATCGCCATTTAACAGTGGGATATTTCAGAAAGCGCCATGAAGACCGCAATACCAAGATACCGAAGCGCTACAGCGTGCATGCGGCACTGAGCTTAAAAGGTGACTGGCTTGAAAAGGCAGGGTTTACCACCCACTCCCGGGTGCGAGTGGGTGTGGAGCATGGAAAAATCGTCATTGAGCTCATGCCGGAAGACGCCTCGTAAAGCGGCGACATTTTTCTGCGCCGTACCTTTTTTTCATGCGACAATAGAAGGAACAAACGGCCACTGAGCCGCTCAAAACGGTTTATATTCAAAGAAATGGACATCATAACTCCATGAGCACACTCGACAATTTCGACGCACATACGCCGATGATGCAGCAGTATAGAAAATAAGATTATAGTAAATTGATATGTATGAATATTTAAATAAAAACAAACACAACAAGCTACCTATAGGCTACAAATAGTGAAATCAATCTGGCTGCTCTTGTATAAGCTGGATTTCTAAAAGGTAAGTTTTCCTCTAAAAACTCATCGGCAAAAACATCATTCACAGCAGGTTTACTGTTGTGTCTTAGGAAATCCGATGCCATCTCCGCTGCGTATGGCGTTTCTAGGTAATACGTCAAAAACTGTTTGGATGGTCGTTGGCACGTATGGTATCTGTCGAGGGCTATGGGTTAAGTATGTGTTTTCTTGGTTTCTCTATTTCTTAACTAGTTTCAAAATGTTAAATCCATCACAAAAATGCGGTAGTAGAAACTATGAGCATATGATTTGCCATTTTTTGAGGGTTGAATGTAAACAAGCCTGTTGGCAAAATTGTTGATGTAGTTATGACTACTTTTTTGGGATTTTAAAATCCTACACAGCAATGACAACATAGTACCATCAAGAAACAGTTAAAAAGGAAATAATATGACTGCAAAACTATGTTTCTTCCCCGTAGGTAATGGGGATATGACACTTATTCAAACTGAAGATGGAAAAAATATATTAATCGATTGCCGTATTAGGGATGGAGAAGAACATCCTGATGTCCGCTCACAACTTAGAGAAAAACTCTCTCGAGATAGCGAAGGGCGTCTTTTCGTCAATCTTTTTATTTGGACGCATCCTGATTCAGATCATTGTGATGGAGTATCTGATCACTTTCACTTGGGGAAACCTGAAAATTGGAGTGAAAAGAGCGATAAAATTTTTATCAATGAAATTTGGTCAAGCCCAATTGTATTTAGACGCCATCATGCTCAAAATCACCCATTATGTGATGATGCAATAGCGTTAAATACAGAAGTGAAGAGAAGAGTTAATCTTTACAAAGAGAAGGGCTACTTGGATGGTGTCGGAAATCAAGTCTTGGTTTTAGGAAAAGACGAGAATGGTAAAACTGATGATATACCATATATTCTTTTAGAATTAGATAATACAACCAGTTATATTAACGGAGAATCTTCATCAGTTTTTCAAGCCCGGTTATTAGGTCCATCACCCAAGAAAGATCTCGACGAGTTAGAAGATAAATTAGGTAAAAATCATTCGAGTGTTATCATAAACTTTGAATTAAAAGGTGATAACAAAACTGCTTATTTTTTAAGTGGAGGTGATGCTGAGGTTGTGTGCTGGGAAGGTGTGAAGGATCGTCTGTCAGACAAGAATGAAATGTCATGGTTAGATTATGATATCTTACAAACACCACATCATTGTTCTTGGCACAGTATATCTCATGATAGTCTAAGCCAAAAAGGCGATGATGCAAAAACCTCTGAAAAAGCAATGGAGGTATTTAACCGTGCAAAACAAAATGCTTTCATTATATCAAGTTCGAAAACAATTGAAGACGATGAAAAAGATCCTCCAGCTTACCGAGCAAAAGAAGAGTATGAAAAAATAACAGATGATAAAAACGGTCAATTTCTGTGCGTATCTGATCATAAAAAAAATGGGAAAAATGTTCCTTTGGAAATTGAAATTTCCAGTAATGGTATTAAGAAGATAGCGGCATCTACATTAGGTATGGCAGAATCATCTAATACTGTCGTAAATAGACAAGGTGGTGGTGGTTATGCCTGATTGTCTTAAAAAAAAGATAGATCAGTTAAATAAAATCCTTGCACCTTATGGTGCAAGGAAGCTGTCCAATACTGAATTATCTATTCTTGATGAAAAATATATATGTGTCTGGGAATTACCTACAGATTTAGTATTCAATGACGACTCAATTGTATTACAAATAAGGTATAAAAGTTTAACACAGCATGATATCCCAGAAGTATTTGTATCATCTCCAGCAATAAATGTATGTCAATTACCTCATATAGAAAAAAATGGTAAACTATGTGTTTGGCCAAATACATACATTATTGATTTGAGTGATAATTCATATGTTCTTGAATTATTAAGTGATGCCTATTCGATGTTGAAAAAAGGCATCAAAGGAGATCTTAGAGATGATTTTATTGACGAGTTTCAGAATTACTGGATTTATCATTGCAATAAAATAGAACGTGTTATTAGCCTATGTGATTTGAACATAAAGAACACAAGATTAGTATACGGCTACAAAGCAAAAACATTAGGATGGATATATTCTGATGGTGAACAAAAATTAATTAATTGGTTAGATAACCAGAAACTACTATCTTCCAATTCAGATAACTCTAATGCAAGAGATAAAAACCTACGTCAAAGACAACTTTCCAGAATAATATCTATTCCATTAATATTTTTTGAAAATGCATGGTATCCAGAACAATATCCAAGAACAATAAGAGATTTATTCAATTTAATCAATGAATATCATAATGAGCCAGATATAGTTGATGAGTTTATTTTAAAATCAATAGCAAATATATATAATCGCAACCCAACTGTTTTAATAGCATTTCCTACGCCCTCAGGAATGAATATTATAGGAATTCGAATTTCTGAGAATGTAGGTGATCGTCATACAGATAGATATGATACAAGAGCTATCGCTAACGGTCGATTCCACATTAATTCATTATTAGATGGTCATAGAGATTATATCAATGGCCGCATTTTAAAGAATAGAATTGGTGAGTTAAAAGCACAAAACATCTTAGTTGAACGTAACGATAACTCATGGATAATGGGTAGAGATCATAATCCTACTTATAAAAAAATATCTGAGCATACAGTAGCTATAATCGGATGTGGCTCAGTCGGTTCATCTATATCGAGGCTGTTAATACAATCTGGCATTACAAATATAATGCTCTGGGATGAAGACTCTATGAAATCAGAAAATTCTTCACGACATCTCCTGGGGTTCGATTCTGTTAACAAAAATAAAGCATCTGCTCTCGCATCCAAACTTCGTTTAGAATTTCCAAACACCAATATAGAGTATTTTAATGAAGAATGGTCCGAAAACGCTGAATCAAGTACAAGAATTACTGAGGCTGACCTTATCCTAAGCTGCACTGCCGATTGGAATACCGAGCAACAACTGTTAAGTAAACAATCTCAGTGTAATTTGGGAGTTCTTGTTTTTGCTTTTGTTGAAGCCCATGCAATGGCTGGACATGTAATAGTAAATCAAATAGATTCTGGTGCCTTTAATGCCTGGCATTACACACAAGGTGAAAAAATAGGTGCATTGAGATATCCTGCTACATATTGGAAAGAAAATACAAAAAAAAGAATTGCTGCTTGTGCTGGAGAATTTCAGCCTTATGGAGCGATACCTTTAGCAAACTTACATTCACTTGCTGCAAGAACAATAATTGACTTAATATTGAATAGATTTCCTGACAGTTCCTTTGCATATAGCTATCTTGGTAGACAAGAAGAACTGGTAGAACTTGGTGGTCAATGGAATGATTGTTGGATAAATAAATTTGGCAATCCAAATAAAGGCGATCGAATCATTTCTTTGATTTATGAAAACTCAAACTGGATGAATAACGATGCATAAATTTTATAGTTATGATTTAAATTTTTATATATGCATCAGTGAAGATATTATGGAAGAGTTATTTTCTTATAGACAGAAAAATTTCCTAAGTAAAGAGTCTGGAGGAATGTTATTTACAAATAAACTTGACAACACAGAAATAGAAATAAATAAAATCTCAATACCTTGCTCATCTGATATAAGGAAAAGAAACTATTTCAAATTAGATGAGAAAAAAGCGAAACAAGAAATACTAATACAATTTGAAAATGGTTTCCATTATTTAGGCGACTGGCATACACACAACGAGACTATTGCAAACCCATCACCTACTGATATTAATAGCATTCATGAGTTATTTACCAAATCTAAACATAACAGACCATTTTTTATAATTTTAATAATTCCTAATCAAAATGTAATATCTAATTGTTATTTGGCAGCGGCAGATGGAAAAAAGATATACCAATTTAAATATCAAAATCAAACAACAACGATTTAGAAAAGACTATAAATTAAGGAGAGCAAAGTGTCTATAATTAAAAGTTTTTCAGTAGGAAATGGTGATATGTGTTATATAAAGCATAATAGTGATAATTTCACAATCATTGATTGTAACATTAATACTGGAAATGCCAAAGGCATTATAGAAGAAATAAAAGAGCAATCAGCTCAAAAGAGTATAATGCGATTTATTTCAACTCATCCTGATGAAGATCATTTCGGGGGTATTCATCTGCTTGATGATGAAATAAAAATCCATAACTTTTATGTAATAAAAAATAAAGCGATAAAAAAAGATATTACAGTTTCATTTGAGAGATACTGTTCCTTACGTGATGATTGTGATAAAGCTTTTTATATTTCTAAGGGATGCACACGTAAATGGATGAATAAAAGTGATGAAAACCGTTCAAGCTCAGGAATAAGTGTTCTATGGCCTGAACTAAATAACCCTTTCTTTATTGAGGCGTTAAGTGCCTGCGAAACAGGTGAAAGTTATAACAATGCCTCAGCAGTAATTAGATATAGCCTCAATAATGGTGCCAGCATAATGTGGTTAGGAGACCTTGAAACTGAATTTATGGAAAATATTGCTAATGACATACACTTAGAAAAAACCACAATTGTTTTTGCAGCACATCATGGTAGAAAGTCAGGAAAAATACCAGATTCATGGCTGAAAAAGTTAGATCCTCAATATATTATCATCGGAGAAGCCCCATCTCGACATTTAAATTACTATACCGGATACCAAAAAATAACCCAAAACAGAGCCGGTGATATTACAATGAAATGCATCGATGATAAAGTTCATTTTTACGTATCGAATGCAGCCTATGAAAAAGACTCTTTGATTGATGAACAAGTATATGACGCATCTCTCGGGCACTACATCGGCTCACTTACAGTAGAAAAAGAATATACGTTATAGATTCACATTCAAAATGCAATATTAATCTCTATTTTTAAAAAATAAGAGTATAATTTCAAACTATACTCTTATTACTAAGAACTAAATACTAACTATCAGCACCGACAGCCACTGCACTTGTAACCATCCTATTACCATAATGTCTTGAAATAACTGAGAAAATAAAGGTCATTATGAAAAGAAAGGCAAGCACAATCCATTTTATATGCAAGCCATCAATTGAAATAAATTTCAATAAACCAGCACATAAAAACATAACTAAGGTTGCGCTACATAAATCTCTAAATAAAAGAAAATTTTTATGAGCATCAATCACCTGAGCACTTGAATCAGTTTTCTTATAAATATTTTTATACCAAAAGGGATTCCTATCTTGCTCTGGCATATCATGCAGAAAAAGCTCAGGCCATTTGTTTTGTAAATCATTCATGTTCAGACGTTCATCTTTACGACAAAGTTCAATAACTCTATTTCCTGGCAATACTCGTTTAACCCGCCAAAAGACCAGAATATGTTTGAAGTTTTGAGGAATGATATTAACTAATAACAACGATATGACGGATACCCCTCCAGAGATACCGAGCCCCGCATAAATATTCTTGATATTAACATATCCTTCGATGCCTAACTGAATTAAAAATATAACAACGCAGAGTACAGTTATAACTGCATATATAGTAGTTTTATTCGATTCTTTTAAATTTTTAGTTTCACTCATTAAATCACCTTTTCGTGATATGCCATATCATTGGAAGACAATTATAGCTAAAAACCGTGAAGATCTCCATCAACAAATTGTTTGTAAGATAAGCAAGGGCTAACTTTAAGAAGCTACGCTTATTAAAGTTTCCCTTGTTTTTTCTCCTTTCAGTCGAAAAAATACGCACACACTTCTTAAAGAGACTATAAATAACCATTTATTAAATTACACTGAAAGATGCAGGTCATAGTCTTTTTTTATCAAAATTTCCAGAACGTAATTTTCCAGCATTTGAAATGATTAATTCTTTTTCTTTTGAAGCAATTAGCGAAGGTATATCTACCGACATAAAATTTAAATTATCGCACCACCAATTCACAAATATATACACATTCTGGCTCATAAGCCTATGAGCTTCCGAAAAATAATTCTTTGCAAACATCTCATTTATTGATTTCAAACTCTCAACTTCTGTCTTATTTACGATAATTCTAAACATATCTTCACTTGGATATGCATTAATTTCGCCTATCCCTATATTTAATCTCTCGAATAATCCTTCCATAAGCAAATCAATCTCATTGAATGCTGAAATATATTTTTCCATATTCCCTCCGCCTTGTTATTATATTTCCCACAAGTTATCTGATCATTATAAAATGTCAAGAGTAATGCTGATAAATAAACATATATCAATAAACACCACTTGACATTACAGCAAATAAAGAATAATAAATTTATAAAAATAAAAAAGGAGTTTGTATGTTTGAAAATAATACTGGCGTCTACAATTACAAAAATAAAAACATTGATTTAAAATCCAATAACGCTAATTTATATAGAGATAAACTAAGGCAACACTGTGTTAGTGTTAGACTTAATAAAGAGGAATTACAATTTTTAAATGAAAAACGAGGAAACATAAGAAAAGGTGAATGGCTTCGAAAGAGCTTTCTGAACACAACCCCCACCCTCATTCCTCCAATCAATCTCGATGCCTGGAAAGAATTAGGGAAGATATCGCAAAACCTAAATAAGCTCAATATCCATCTTGATAACAAGAGTGATGGAAGCTGTTTGACAAATACAGAACTTTTTGCCGTTAGACGTCAAATCTCTGAGCTTCGTTTGCATCTCATAAATATTGATCTTTGGAGGATATCTGATGAAGGGAATGCAGAAGATTAAAAGAGGAAAATGTTTCTCAGGAATTATTCACTATGCTTTGAAATCAGTATCTCATCATAAAACTGTACCAAGAGTAATCGGTGGAAACATGCTGGGAAGCTCTACTACTGAGTTAATCGATGAATTTAATACAGCCAAAAAGCTTCGAGAAGATATAGTAAAACCGGTGTGGCACAATTCACTTCGATTACCAAAAGATGATACGCTTACAGATTATCAGTGGTCTAATATCGCTGATGATTACATGGCACGTATGGGTTTCTCGGAAACACATCTAAAATGCTATGTTCTACATGATGATATTAGCGGTCAACATATCCACATTATCGCCTGTCGTATTGATCTCATTGATGGCAGAGTCTACTTAGGTAAAAATGAAAATCTCATCAGTACACGTATTATCCAAGAACTGGAAGAAGATTATAAATTAACCCGAACTAGAGGGCCATCAGCTATTGGAGCGCAATCATCTAAGTCGAAAAATAAAAAAAGTCGTGGTGAGGATATGTTGGAAAAAAGAACTGGTAAGCCATGTTCTAAAGTCATAATCCAGGAAGCCATTGAAACCTTGCTTGTCAAAAATCTTTCGACTATAGAATTTGTACATCAACTCAAAGAAAAGAACATTGTAGCTGTTCCAAACATCTCATCTACTGGTCGTATGAATGGATTCTCGTTTAAATATGGAAATATGGCTTTCAAAGCATCGCAATTAGGAAAAACCTACTCATGGCCTGCTCTACAGAACAGGATCAATTATATTCCAGATCGCGACAACGGTTTTCTTTTCAATTTAAAAGCATCTTGCAGTGAAACTCTTGATATGATACCTCCTTCTGGGATTGTAATAGAAGAGGTTAATCCCACGATAGAAATGCTTGCACTTTGTAAAACTTCTCATGACGATAGATACGATACCGATTATACCAAAGAATGTATCTCGACAATTCCTAGTAATAGCGAAGGGCTGTTAACTGATGCTCAAAAATTAAGCTTAGAAATACCTAAGTTTAGATGGCTAGAAACAATTCCCTATATTGATGCAGTTATTAGTCTACTAAAAAACATCAAAATACTAACACTTAAACGCCCTAAAAACCCTAGTATTATCAGCAAGATAAGGATTACGAAGATAGCCCCTTTATGCCTCGCCACAACAGATGAGCCTGTCTCGGTACACCGCAAACGATCACCATCATTGTAGGCATAACTTTTCTTTTTCGGTCTTTGGATGGATAGAACGCGCATCACAATCGATCGTTTATACCGATCGATAAATCATTCATGATAGCCTATAACTATCATTATTACTCAATCGATCGGTACAAGTGATTTGCCTTCTTTTCAAAATCAGTCAAAATGAAAATTTGTAATAACCGACATAACAGACTGATTTATCTAGGCTATTTATTTACAACCGAGAAAAGTAGATTTTTTATGTCCAGTTTCAGCACATTCAAAAGCTTGAATTGCTTCATACATCGAATATGAACGTCATTTACTTAAAAGGAATCGGTATGAGCATTTACTCTATGAAGAGCAACAGTAAACAAGCAGAAACTGTTGCTCCTAAATTCGTTTTCTTAGGGGAAACCTACGAGTTTGTTGAAACTTTTTCAGGCGAAGTCATCGAATCATTTAATGAACAGATCTTAGTAAGGAATGATTCAGGTGAGGAAACAAAAATTTCTGACTACGGTATTACATTCAGGAATTCACACCGCATTCATAAATATGAGTTGCGCCAATATAGTGGATATGAGCGGTGTAGTGTAAATTACGATGCTCTGATCGTAAATGAGAATACAGGTGAGTATAAAGTAAATTTAAGCAGAAAACTCATTGTCATACCTGCATTCATGACAATGTTATTAAATAATGTATCAATGGCATCACACTACAAAGTGATGCCTGTTCCCAAACTTTTTTATATCCTTTTCACTTTGCTTTGCTTAGCTTCTTTCATTGCCTTCTGTATTTTACTTGCAGGATATAAAGATGGGTATGTTTTCAATGAACACAAATATGAGTGGTTAACATATCTCCTATCTCGCTCAGCAACTTTTATCTGCATCCAATGGATGAAAAGAAAAAGTTCAAGGTTTGATAACGAAATCAGAAATATTATTTATAATTTAGTTAAAAATAAAACATCATCATAAGGATAGTCGATTTATATAAGAAAGAATAATTATCTCCTCATTCACATTTCTGGTTCTGGTTGGCTGCTCCTCGGTTGAAAATCAGTCCTTAAAAATAAGACGCAAAACAGTGTGAAGACGAAACTACTAAAAGATAAGACTTCTAATAGAGCAAAAGCCTGTATCAAATCTACAGGCTTTTACTATCATTACAACCCATATTTTTTTCTCTTATTTTTCATTGATAAATCTCTTTGTAACTGGAAAGCATCATACTTCTTTTTTTCCTGAACATAGACCTTCTCTGATTGGCTACCATTATCGACAATAAAATTAATAAGCAAAGAGCATATTTTCCTTATACGTCTCTTATCAATTAAATCATCATCTAACTTATTAATAAATTTATAGTATGAATAGAGTAGAAACGTCAAAACAACATCACTATTAGAGAATTTTATCTTTTCAATTTCTTGCTTATATTTAATATAAAAGCCAGAACAAAATAGATATGATTGTTCGATGACTTTTTGTTGCGGCACTCCAGATTCTGATATTTTACTCACAAACTTATCGAGAATAATTAAATACCTCTCCATAAGATCAAGCTTTGTATTTTTCATATTAACCTTTCCTATTATGATAAAAACCTTGAATTATTAATACAATTATCACATTTTTTACAAGTGTCAATAGACACTAATCATCCGTACAATATTACACAGTGAGATTTTATCTGCTGCACATAACACTAAAGTTATTTATTTAATGAGAGAAGAATTATTCGGTTTTATGTGATGCTAAATATCTTCTATAATACCCAATCGCACTGTGCTGTGTAGTATTCATCTTTTGAGCCACCTCTTTCCATTTCAAACCGGACGATCTCAACTGAAATGAAAGACTTCTTTTTTTAGATGCCTCTTTCAAGTAATCCTCACGAGAAATACCATAGTATTTAATAACAGTTGAACGTGATACTTCTGCTAATTTCGCTAAATCTTTCGCTTTTATTTTTTTACCGTTTATAATCATAATAATATCCTCAATGCTTTTTCTAATTTTTCTTTGGTATCAGTATTTTTTATTTTTCCAAAATTATTCATCCCTCGTTTAGATTGAATAATTGAAAACTGTTTTTTTGAGAAATTTTTCCACGTCCACTTACAAACGCTTTGGCAAATTTGCCTAATTTCATTATGTGATAATGGGTTGTTAGAGTTGCTCTGTTTGTTAATTATATCAGCCGTTAAATACAAATAATTATAAAATTCATGCTCATTTTTACTCTCTTGATATTTTAGTATATTTTTATATGCAATTACTCTTAGATCTTCTAATAAATTAACATTGCGCCCCAATCCATATATATTTCTTTTGTTGCTATCATTCTTTCTAATTACATCAGGAACAAAATCAGCTAAATAGTATAGATCATACGCTTTAATATCTGTCCACGTGGTTCTCCATTCAAAGATGTTAAGAGGGTTTTTCATTAGAATATCAGCGTAAGATTTATCTGCTTTTAATCTTTCTGTAAATCCACACTGCACAACAGAAGCTAATCTTAGTGGTTTTATTTTTGCAGAGTTTGTTTTTAATACTGGTATTTTTAGAGCATAAAGTAAATGAGCATGACCATTTATTGTATTTTGTATGATCGCATTTGGTTTAGGCAGTCCAGCCATATCCCATGCAATTGCCCCATATTCATGATCCACATCAAAAACAAAACCATTTATAAAATATTTATTGTTATATCCTATATATTTCTTTAAGGTAGCTTTCTCTCTCGGTTTCCTGTATACACCATCATTAAAATCATCACAGCATAGAGCATATTTTTGTATTTGGCTCTTGTATTTATCCTCATTATATATTTCTTTTCTCATTATCATCCCCCTCTCATATTACCCCTCCGAATATCATTAAATACCTCTAATTAAAAAAGGAGTGTTATATATTAAATTATTTACCACTCTATAAATAATACAATATAAAACATTGTCAAGTGTCTATTTTAACCATATCAGATATTATATGGTTTCTGGTTGGAATTTTATGTGTCAATAGCAATTAATAGAGAACATTTAATAGCCATGGATATATTAAAATAACAAAAAGAAAACTCTATAAATAATTTCAATCCAGAATAAAATGAGAGAAAATAGAAAAGTAAAGACCGTGATTTTTTTCTTGCTAATTTAGTATTTACTTATCTTTTTTATTTTTTAAATCTCTAAGAAATTATTGCTTCTATTATAGATTCTTATCACACACAGAAAATAAATCAATATTGCATACTGATATTTTAACTCAACCAGAAAAGGGTCTTTATATTTAACTCCCCAAGACATCATTCATTGTATATCTTTCTTGCGCTGCTTCTGAAGCATAGCTCAAATTATTTAGAATTGTTATGAAAATATTGTGCCAAATAATTCGTTCATTTTTATTTTCCCACTCTTTGAAAATAGCCTGCTCAACAGAAATCCAGACTATATCAACATTAGGCTCTGACAATAACTTTCTAAAAAGATCATCAGAGGTTGTCAAAGCATGAGATATTATTTTTTGTCCTGAAAAATTAGACAGCCAAAATGGATGTGGCTCACATAAATCGGTTAATGACGTAAATGTTAATCCACGGATTTGAGCTGCGTGCATAGTATTTTGGACCTTATGATTATCACGCCACGCTCGAAGATCTTTTAGCAAGTAATTTACTCGCTGGTTTCTCGCTTTGCTATTTTCTACTTGGTACTGGATATATGCTGGTCCCCCGCCATTTTGCCTATATCGAGCAAGTGATTTTACACTAATACCAAGATACAGAGATGCCAACTCAACATTAAGTGTCGCGTCATCAGGAATCTCACTAAAAAGCTTCCATACTTCTGAAAACTCTCTTAACGTCTCAACAACACTCATCCCTCTTTCCTTTCTGGTAATGGCGGATACTTCGCAGATGCTAAAAGTGCATTATACAATTTAGGTGCAGTCATTAGCATATGCAACTCAATCCTTTGAAGTGCCTCAAAAACTCGCTGATTATCTGGCACAGCATACCTTTCCGTAGGATCGGTGGTATTGCGGTGGTTAAGCAACTTTTTCACAACTGCATATGAAGTTAGCTCTTCTGCAACACGGCCAAAGGTTCTGCGCAGATCATGCATACCCAACTTCGTTATGCCTGCTTCCTGACAGATATACTCACGTAGGCTTTTACTGTCGGAATAGTGTCCAACCTTACTTCGTGATGAACGAGCCGGAAAAACCCATTTGCGTTTATCTGCTCGCTTTTCGTTATCGTTGACGATATCTCTTCGATCTTCCAGAATTCGCTTTGTAGCATCGCAGATTGGCAACTCATGGTCATTACGGTTTTTGGTGTCGTAGAATCGAATCATTCGGTTTTCAAGATCGACGTAGCTTGTCGTTCTGGCTTCCTCTTCTGTCAGAGTCTCTCGCCAGCACAGTGCAGCGGTTTCTTCTTTCCGGGCTCCAATCAGAACGGTTAGCAACAGATAATCACAACCCAACCGATTAAAACCTCGCTTATTGTGTAATGCAGTTAGAAAACGTCCCAGGGTATCTTTGGGAGACAATGGGTTTCGTACTCCCTTGGCACGATAGCTATCCTCCAGTTCAGATCGCGTTCTGAACTTCTTCTGTACCTTTAAAATTGAAAAAGGATTATAGGACAGCGAAGGTTGTCGTTGTTGTGTCTGGGCATTGCCAGCTTCAATTTCAATCGCATGTTTAACTGCAACATTAGCCCATCGGAAAGTTTGTTCAGCAGCCGTTCTTGCTCTTGAAGCAATTTCATCAAACTTACTAAGGATTTCAGTACCCGTAAGATCTTTTATCCGAAGGTTTTGCCATTCTTTCAACCGATTCTCAGCTTTGTCTAACACATTGAGAGTGTTTGGTTTAGCGGGTTTGGTTCTGCCAAGTAAGTGGCTCCTGTATTGGGCAAAAGCTTCACTCACGGTCAATTCAGCAAGATCGAGTTCCCTCTTAATCTTGTTGGGATTTCTCTTTGTTGCGATCATGGTCTGAACCAACTGTCGAGCTACCTCACGGGCTTGATCGATACTCGGAAAATCAGACACATTTCCAACCTTTACTTTCAAGACAGAGCTTGGCTTCTTACCCTCGCTGACATTACGATCTGACGAGGCTACTCTTCGCTGGATTACATAGGTTTTTTTCGTCAAACTGACCTTCACACCAAAGCCAACAGGTGAATCTCGATGATCGTCAAAAACTATGTAAGGCTTTTGGTCAGGGTTGGCTTCGAAAACGACTTTTCCAGAGCTACTGAGTTCAGGCTTAACATTAATACTTAACTTGTTGATAATAAAAGCCTGGTTGAGAGTTGTTTTCAAAGTATCACCACCATTTGTAGCCCAAAGAAGGAGTACAACCAATCTATCACGCCTTGGGCTACAAGTGAGCTACAAATTTATGGGTTTATGTGGGTTTAAAGGGGTTTTACCTGAGGCCACATGAGCACTTGAAAGAATTAAAAAATGAGTAAAATCAATATGAATGAAGACATTGATAAGGACTTCTCTAGCCACACGCCGATGATGCAGCAGTATCTGAAGCTGAAGGCACAGCATCCGGAAATCCTGCTGTTCTATCGTATGGGCGATTTTTACGAGCTGTTTTATGACGATGCCAAACGCGCATCGCAGCTGCTCGACATCTCGCTGACCAAACGGGGCGCATCGGCTGGTGAACCCATTCCAATGGCCGGTATTCCGCACCACGCGGTAGAAAACTACCTGGCGAAACTGGTGAATCAGGGTGAGTCTGTTGCCATCTGCGAACAGATCGGCGACCCCGCAACCTCAAAAGGTCCGGTGGAACGCAAGGTCGTGCGCATCGTCACGCCGGGCACCATCAGTGATGAAGCCCTGCTTCAGGAGCGCCAGGATAACCTGCTGGCCGCGCTGTGGCAGGACGGCAAAGGCTTTGGCTACGCGACGCTGGACATCAGCTCCGGGCGTTTTCGTCTGAGTGAACCGGCCGATCGTGAAACGATGGCTGCCGAACTGCAGCGCACCAACCCGGCAGAACTGCTCTACGCCGAAGATTTCGCCGAAATGGCGCTGATTGAAGGTCGTCGCGGGCTGCGCCGCCGTCCACTGTGGGAATTCGAAATTGATACCGCGCGCCAGCAGCTGAATCTGCAGTTTGGCACCCGCGATCTGATTGGCTTTGGCGTTGAAAATGCCCCGCGCGGGCTGTGTGCGGCAGGTTGCCTCCTGCAGTACGTAAAAGATACCCAGCGCACCGCCCTGCCGCATATCCGCTCTATCACCATGGAGCGCCAGCAGGACAGCATCATCATGGATGCCGCCACGCGCCGTAACCTGGAGATCACCCAGAACCTGGCGGGCGGCGTAGAAAATACGCTCGCGTCGGTCCTCGACAATACGGTAACGCCAATGGGCAGCCGTATGCTGAAACGCTGGCTGCATATGCCGATTCGCGATACCGCTACGCTGGTTTGCCGTCAGCAGACGATTGCCGCCCTGCAGGATCGCTATACCGAGCTGCAGCCGGTCCTGCGTCAGGTGGGCGATCTGGAACGTATCCTGGCCCGTCTGGCGCTGCGCACGGCGCGACCGCGCGATCTGGCGCGGATGCGTCATGCTTTCCAGCAGCTGCCGGAACTGCGTGCGCAGCTGAGTGACGTTGACAGCGCGCCGGTACAGAAACTCCGCGAAACCATGGGCGAATTTACCGAACTCCGCGAGCTGCTTGAACGCGCCATTATTGATGCGCCTCCGGTTCTCGTGCGTGATGGCGGCGTGATTGCCCCGGGCTACAACGAGGAGCTGGACGAATGGCGCGCGCTGGCCGACGGCGCGACGGACTACCTTGATAAGCTGGAGATCCGCGAGCGCGAGCGTCTTGGTCTCGACACCCTGAAGGTGGGGTATAACGCGGTTCACGGTTACTACATTCAAATCAGCCGCGGGCAGAGCCACCTGGCGCCGATTCACTACGTGCGCCGCCAGACGTTGAAAAACGCTGAACGCTACATCATTCCCGAGCTGAAAGAGTACGAGGACAAAGTTCTCACCTCGAAAGGCAAAGCGCTGGCGCTGGAAAAACAGCTCTATGAAGAGCTGTTTGACATGCTGATGCCACACCTGGCCGACCTGCAGCTGAGCGCCAGCGCGCTGGCGGAACTGGACGTGCTGGTGAACCTGGCCGAACGCGCGGAAACGCTGAACTACACCTGCCCGACCTTTACCGACAAGGCAGGCATTCGCATTACCGAAGGCCGTCATCCGGTGGTCGAGCAGGTGCTGAACGAACCGTTCATCGCCAACCCGCTGAGCCTGTCGCCCCAGCGAAGAATGCTGATCATTACCGGTCCGAACATGGGCGGTAAGAGTACCTATATGCGTCAGACGGCGCTGATTGCCCTGCTTGCCTATATCGGCAGCTACGTTCCGGCGCAAAACGTGGAGATTGGCCCCATCGACCGTATCTTTACCCGCGTCGGGGCTGCGGACGATCTGGCGAGCGGCCGCTCAACCTTCATGGTCGAAATGACTGAAACGGCTAACATTCTGCATAACGCGACGGAGCACAGCCTGGTGCTGATGGACGAAGTCGGACGCGGAACGTCAACCTACGATGGTCTGTCGCTGGCCTGGGCCTGTGCGGAAAGCCTCGCGAATAAAATCAAGGCCATGACGCTGTTCGCCACCCACTACTTCGAGTTGACGCAGTTGCCGGAGAAAATGGAAGGCGTGGCTAACGTCCACCTTGATGCGCTGGAGCACGGCGACACCATCGCCTTTATGCACACGGTGCAGGATGGCGCGGCAAGCAAGAGCTATGGTCTGGCCGTTGCGGCGCTGGCCGGTGTACCGAAAGAGGTGATCAAGCGCGCGCGTCAGAAACTGCGTGAGCTGGAAAGCCTGTCACCGAATGCGGCGGCGACGCAGATCGATGGTACGCAGATGTCGCTGCTGGTGCCAGCGGAAGAGACATCGCCTGCTGTGGAAGCGCTGGAGAATCTCGATCCTGATTCCCTGACGCCGCGTCAGGCGCTGGAGTGGATTTATCGGTTGAAGAGTCTGGTTTAGTTTTCTGCGGTCTGTTTTGTCGGGTGGCGGCTTCGCCTTACCCGACCTACAAAACCGTAGGCCCGGTAAGCGCAGCGCCACCGGGCAAAAGGCCGCACAATATTATCGCCCGGTAAGCGCAGCGCCACCGGGCTTTTTTTTAGAGCAGCGGCGGGATTGTCGGCACCTGCGGCGCCTCGTCAATATCCTTCTGCGTCATGCGGAACGCTTCCGGGTAGTGCTCGCGGCTGGTACGACGCAGCGGTTCGGTATCGCGCCAGGTATACAGACAATGCTGGCACTGGTAAACGGTCCAGACCCCTTTCACCGGTGACGTCGCCATCACTTCAATATGCTCATCGGCACAACGTGGACAAATCATCTTTTCCTCCTTATTGGCGTGCAGCCAGCATCGCGGTCAGTTTTTCAGCCCAGGTTTTGGTTTCGGGAAGATCCTGTACCGGCTGGCTGTAGTGGCCACGGGTGTCCGGTGCAACAGGCGTGGTGGCATCAATAATCAGTTTGTCGGTAATGCCCGCCGGGCTGGAGCCTGGGTCGAGTTCAAGCACCGACATGTTCGGCAGTTGCACCAGATCGCCTGCCGAGTTGACCTTCGATGAGAGCGCCCACATCACCTGCGGGAGGTTGAACGGGTCGACATCCTCATCCACCATGATCACCATCTTCACGTAGCCCAGACCGTGCGGCGTGGTCATGGCGCGCAAGCCAACCGCGCGGGCGAAGCCGCCGTAACGCTTTTTGGTGGAGATGATCGCCAGCAGACCGTGGGTGTACATCGCGTTTACCGCCTGCACTTCCGGGAACTCCGCTTTCAGCTGCTGGTAGAGCGGCACGCAGGTGGCCGGCCCCATCAGATAATCAATCTCGGTCCACGGCATGCCGAGGTAAAGGGATTCGAAAACCGGTTTGGTGCGGTAAGAAACTTTGTCGATACGCACAACCGTCATGTTACGGCCACCGGAGTAGTGGCCGGTAAACTCGCCGAACGGCCCTTCAATTTCGCGCTTACGGCCTTCAATCACCCCTTCCAGGATCACTTCAGAACCCCACGGCACGTCGAAGCCGGTCAGCGGCGCGGTGGCAATCGGGTACGGGCTTTCACGGAGCGCACCGGCCATTTCATATTCCGACTGATCGTATTTCAGCGGCGTCGCGCCCATCAGGGTGATGATCGGGTCGTTGCCCAGCGTAATCGCAATCGGCAGGTCTTCGCCGCGCTCTTCCGCTTTGTGCAGATGCAGGGCGATATCGTGCATCGGCACCGGCTGCAGGCCGAGCTTGCGCTTGCCCTTCACTTCCATGCGGTAGATGCCAACGTTCTGCTTGCCGAAGTTATCCGGGTCGAGCGGATCGCGCGAGACAACGCACGCTTTGTCGAGATAAAAACCACCGTCCCCGTCGTTCAGGCGGAACAGCGGCAGGATGTCGAACAGGTTAATGTCTTCACCGTCCACCGTATTCTGCGCCCAGGCCGGGTTGGCGCGGCGCTCTGGCGCAATCGGGAATTTATCCCAGCGGCGAATAAACTCGTCGATCTGCTTTTTCACCGGCGTGTTCGCAGGCAGCCCCATCGAAATAGCGTGATTTTGCCAGGAGCCGATGGTGTTCATCACCACGCGGGCATCGGTAAAGCCGCGAATGTTGTCGAACCACAGCGCGGGTGCGCCGTCACCGATGCGGCCTGTCGCGTTGGCTGCCGCCGCCAGATCCGGCTCGGCGTTCACCTCTTCCTCAATTTTCAGCAGTTGCCCTTGCTCATCGAGCGCCTGCAGGAAGCTTCTCAGATCATCAAATGCCATCTTTATTCTCCTGTGAAAAATGTTTCGCCTCCCGCAACCCGTTCCAGCGGCGCGCCTTTTTATGCTCCAGGCCAAACTGGTCGAGCACGCGGGTCACAATATGCTGGGTAATGTCATCGGCGGTTTGCGGGTGGTTGTAGTACGCAGGCATGGGCGGCACCATCGCCACGCCCATGCGGGAGAGCGCCAGCATGTTCTCCAGATGAATGGTGCTGAGCGGCGTTTCACGGGGCACTAGCACCAGCTTGCGCCCCTCTTTCAGCACCACATCCGCCGCACGGCCCACCAGCCCTTCGGCATAGCCCGCGCGGATCCCGGCCAGCGTTTTCATGCTGCAGGGAATGACGATCATGCCGTCGGTACGAAACGAGCCGGAGGAGATAGTGGCGGCCTGGTCAGCCGGGCTGTGGACGACGTCAGCCAGGGCAGCAACGTCCTGGGCGGTGTAAGGCGTTTCCAGCTCAATGGTGGTTTTTGCCCACTTCGACATCACCAGATGCGTCTCTACTTCCGGCATTTCCCGCAGCGCCTGCAGCAGCGCCACGCCCAGCGGAGCACCCGTCGCCCCCGTCATTCCCACGATCAATCTCATTCATCACCTCAATCAATTTGTTCGTGTACGAACATTAGAGGTAAACTACTCCCGGATTGTTTTTCTGACAAGATTGTTCGTACACGATCACACAAAATGCTAAAAAATGCCGCATTATCATCCTGGACTTTAGCGGCTATCATAGGGGGTGATTTTTTCTGTCGGAGTGTTCATGGAACTAAGACAAGAGGCGTTCCACCTGTTACGTCAGCTTTTTCAACAGCATACCGCGAAGTGGCAACATGCCCTGCCGGAACTGACCAAGCCGCAGTATGCGGTGATGCGCTCGATTGCCGAGCATCCGGGCATTGAACAGGTGGCATTGACTGAAGTCGCGGTCAGCACGAAAGCGACCCTGGCGGAAATGCTGAGCCGCATGGAGGCGCGCGGGCTGGTCAAACGCGAGCACGACCCTGCGGATAAGCGCCGTCGCTTTGTCTTCCTCACGCCAGAAGGTGAGGCCCTGCTTGCAGACTGTAAGCCGGTAGGCAATGAGGTTGATGAGGCCTTTTTAGGACGCCTTAACAAGGCCGAGCGGGAGCAGTTCTCTGCGCTCATCAAAAAGATGATGCACGATTAACTCACGCTGGTGCGCATAAAATCGATAAAGGTGCGCACTTTTGCGGGCACATGCCGGGCATCAGGATAGACCGCATAGATCCCCTGCCGCGCAAAGGTATACTCCGGTAAAATCGTCACCAGCGTTCCCGCATCAAGCGAATCGCGCACCAGCCATTCCGGCAGTAACGCCACCCCACCGCCTGCGAGCGCAAAAGCCATAAGGGCCTGAGCGCTGTCGGCAAACAAACGCGGCGCCTTTTTTATCTCCAGCATGTCAGGCGCACCGCGGGCATCTTTCACCTGCCAGCGCAGCGGCGAGGCTAAGCGCTCGTGGATAATCCAGTCGGCCTGCGCCAGCTGCGCAATCGATTCGATAGGGTTTCCCGCAAGCCACTCGGGCGTCGCGACGGGGAGAATAGAAAAGTGAGAAATCAGTGCGGCGTGGTTGCGCGAATCAACAAGCGTTCCCAGCCGGATGGCCACGTCAAAGCGCTCCGAGATAAGGTCTGCGTGCAGTGACGACGAAACATGTCGGACGCGAAGATCCGTGTGCTGCTGGCTAAACCTGGCCAGCAGCGGCACCACGACCCGGGCGCCATATTCAGGCGTGGTCGTGATCCGCAGTTCGCCGGTGAGCCCCGCATGGTTCGCACGGACATCATCCTGCAGCCGTTCGGCCTCCTTCAGAAGCGCGACGCTGCGCTGATGAAAAAGCACGCCCGCCTCGGTTAGCGTCAGGCGGCGGGTGGAGCGCAGCAGCAGCGTAACGCCCAGCTCATCTTCAAGCTGGCGGATATTGAAGCTAACCACCGCTTTTGTCAGCCCCATCGCCTCGGCGGCCGCCGTAAAACTGCCGGTGTCGGCCACCGCGACAAACATCTGCGTCCGCTGCAGGTTAATCATCATCACACCCTTTACTGTCAAAATATTTTTGACAGTATATCGCGCTTTGTCAGGTTTATCCGTGCTTCCCGGATCGATACGATACGCCACCTCACCGGAGGATCCACCATGACGTATCGCAGCCAAGTTGCCGTTGTCTATCTGCTGGGCTTTTTTCTTGATTTGATCAACATGTTTATTGCCAGCGTCGCCTTTCCGGCGATGGCTCACGCCTTTAACACCACGCCTTCGGCCCTTACCTGGGTCAGTAACGGGTACATTGCCGGCCTGACGCTGGCGATCCCGTTCAGCAGCCTGCTCTCGCGCCGCATTGGGCCAAAGCGCGTCATCCTGCTTTCGCTTTTTCTGTTCAGTGCCGCCTCCGCTGCGGCGGGCCTGTCTGCAACGCTTGAAAGTCTGATTGCCTGGCGAGTGCTTCAGGGCGTGGGAGGAGGCTTACTGATCCCCGTCGGACAGGCGCTGACCTGGCAACAGTTCAGGCCTCAGGAGCGTGCGAAGCTCTCCTCGGCGGTGATGCTGGTCGCGCTGCTTGCCCCGGCCTGCTCCCCGGCTATCGGGGGACTGCTGGTACAGACGCTAAGCTGGCGATGGATATTTTTCGCCACGCTACCGGTCGCTATCGTGACCTTCGTTCTGGCCTGCCTGTGGCTTAAACACGAAATGCCTGCGATGAACGCGGCCAGACTGCTAAACCTGTCATTGCTCGCGGACCCGCTTTTGCGTTTTTCCATGCTTGTGTATATCTGCGTACCCGGCGTATTTATTGGGGTGAACGTCACGGGCATGTTTTATCTTCAGAACGTGGCGAACATGAGCCCAGCCGCTACGGGCATGCTCATGCTGCCGTGGTCTGTGGCATCGTTTCTCGCCATCACGGCAACGGGACGTTATTTTAACCGTATCGGCCCCCGCCCCCTGATCGTCATCGGCTGCCTGTTGCAGGCGACGGGCATTCTGCTTTTGATTGACGTCAGTTCGGCTACGCTGCTGCCTGCCGTCGCGTTTGCCCTGATGGGCGCCGGGGGAAGCCTGTGCAGCAGCACGGCTCAGAGCAGCGCGTTTCTGACAACGCGCCGGGACGAGATGCCGGATGCCAGCGCGCTGTGGAATCTCAATCGTCAATTGAGCTTTTTTGCCGGTGCCCTGCTGCTGGCGCAGGTGCTGAACCTGGCGCAGGCGTGGCTGACGCCACACGCCGCCTGGCACGGGATGTTTATTTTTGCCGCAGGCATGACCTTGCTGCCTGTACCGTACGTTTTTCGTCTTAACAATACGCAGGTGCTAAACCCGCTGCGACAGGAGAATTCATGACGCCTTTCGAACACGACATTATCAACCTCCACATTGCGCTTGAAGCATGGTTAGGCAAAGGTGAAGGCGAGGCCGACGCGCTGCTCGCCCGTTTCCAGCACGATTTTCTGATGATCCCGCCGGGCGGTGTGCAGGTCGACTATAACGGCCTGGCCAGTTTTCTGGAAAAACAGCGCGGAAGCCGTCCCGGGCTGAAAATCGTCATTGACGAATTAACCACGATCCAGAGCGGCGAACGGGGTGCAGTGCTTCACTACCGGGAGACGCAAACCCGGCCAGACCTGCCCGTTAACGTGCGCTGGTCAACCGCGGTGCTTAATCAGGAAGGTGACAAAATAACCTGGCGTCTGCTGCACGAGACGGCGACGCAGCCGTAACACAAAAGAAAAAGGCCCGTCTCACGACGGGCCTTTTTTGACGAAAGGTTGCTTATTCGCGGAACAGCGCTTCGATATTCAGACCTTGCCCCTGCAGGATTTCACGCAGGCGACGCAGACCTTCAACCTGAATCTGACGAACACGTTCACGGGTCAGGCCAATTTCGCGGCCGACGTCTTCCAGTGTCGCAGCTTCATACCCCAGTAAACCGAAACGACGCGCCAGCACTTCACGCTGTTTGGCGTTCAATTCGAACAGCCATTTGACGATGCTCTGTTTCATGTCATCGTCCTGCGTGGTGTCTTCCGGACCGTTATCTTTTTCATCGGCCAGGATGTCCAGCAGCGCTTTTTCGGAGTCGCCACCCAGCGGGGTGTCAACGGAGGTAATGCGCTCGTTGAGACGCAGCATACGGCTTACGTCATCAACCGGTTTATCGAGTTGTTCGGCAATTTCTTCTGCGCTTGGCTCGTGGTCCAGCTTATGGGACAACTCGCGCGCGGTACGCAGATACACGTTCAACTCTTTGACGATGTGAATCGGCAGGCGAATCGTACGGGTCTGGTTCATAATAGCCCGTTCGATGGTCTGACGAATCCACCAGGTCGCGTAGGTTGAGAAACGGAACCCGCGTTCCGGGTCAAACTTCTCAACTGCGCGGATGAGACCTAAGTTGCCCTCTTCAATCAGATCCAGCAGAGCCAGACCACGATTGCCGTAACGGCGGGCAATTTTCACGACCAGTCGCAGGTTACTTTCAATCATGCGACGACGCGAGGCCACATCACCACGCAAAGCACGACGTGCGAAATAGACTTCTTCTTCGGCCGTTAGCAGTGGGGAGTAACCAATCTCCCCAAGGTAAAGCTGAGTCGCGTCCAGTACACGCTGTGTGGCGCCCTGCGATAACAGCTCTTCTTCAGCCAAATCGTTATCACTGGGTTCCTCTTCTACTAAGGCTTTTTCGTCAAAAGCCTCTACTCCGTTCTCATCAAATTCCGCGTCTTCATTTAAATCATGAACTTTCAGCGTATTCTGACTCATAAGGTGGCTCCTACCCGTGATCCCTGAACGAGACACCCTGGCTGGCATGCCCCGTCAAATTATCGCTGCGGCAAGTACTGCAGCGGGTTTACGGATTTCCCCTTGTAACGAATTTCAAAATGCAAGCGTGTAGAACTGGTTCCGGTGCTACCCATGGTAGCGATTTTTTGCCCCGCCTTAACTTCTTGTTGTTCCCGGACCAGCATTGTGTCGTTATGGGCGTAGGCACTCAGGTAATCATCGTTGTGTTTGATGATGATAAGATTACCGTAACCGCGCAGAGCGTTACCGGCATACACAACGCGTCCATCTGCGGTCGCGATGATAGCCTGTCCTTTACTCCCTGCGATATCGATCCCTTTATTTCCCCCTTCGGAAGAAGAGAAGTTCTCGATAACCTTGCCGTCAGTCGGCCAGCGCCATGCAGAAATCGGCGAACTGGAGGTCATACTGCTGGCAGTCGGTTCAGTAGAGCTAACCACAGGTGCCGTAACCGGTGCTGTGACAGCAGTCGCAGTCCCTTTATTATTCGGCAACATTTTGTTAGCAGTCTGATCACCTGAATCCTCAGAATACGTAATTACAGGTTGTGAAGCAACCACCGTGGTGGATTTTTGTGCAGGCTTAACGCTGTTATTTTGAGCCGTCACATCGGCCGCTGAAACCGTGTTGCCAGGCGTAAGCGGCGTACCCGTCGCGTTGCCCACCTGGAGCGTTTGCCCGACTTCCAGACCGTATGGGGCCTGGACGTTGTTGCGCTGCGCGAGGTCACGGAAATCGTTCCCGGTGATCCACGCAATGTAGAACAGCGTATCGCCGCGTTTCACGGTATAGGTGCTGCCACCGGTGTAGCTGCCTTTCGGAATGTTCCCATACTGGCGGTTATAGACTATGCGGCCGTTTTGGGTCTGAACAGGCTGTTCAACTGGCTGAACCTGCATTGGCTGTGTAACAGGATGTTGCACAGGCTGAATTTGTGGTGTTTGCTGCGGCGCAGCCGTTCCCATTTTAGGTGGCGGCGTGATTAACATTCCGCTGGACGTGTTACCGGAGCCGCTGTTTCCGCCGACGGAACTGACGGGCGCAGGCGCGTTGTTAGAACTTGTACAGCCTGCCAGCCAGAGCGAAACCAGTGATAATGCCGCAACACGGCTGATGGTGAATTTAGGGCTTCCCGCGCTCATTTATCCCCCAGGAATGTGTTAACTACCAGTGACTTAAAATTTACCGTGATGGCACGAATCTTTCGCGCCACACCATACGCTGAATTTGCCTTAATAACCCTGGATAATTCCGAGTCTCAGGCCAACTCCCCCTTCACCAGAGGCACAAAGCGCACGGCTTCCACGGTGTCGATAATAAACTCGCCGCCGCGCCGACGAACGCGCTTCAACAGCTGCTGCTCGTCCCCGACAGGCAGAACCAGAATGCCCCCCTCATCCAGCTGCGACAACAGGGCAGCTGGAATTTCTGGCGGGGCCGCCGTCACGATGATCGCGTCAAACGGGGCACGAGCCTTCCAACCCTGCCATCCATCACCGTGTCGTGTCGAAACATTATGTAAATCAAGTTGTTTCAGGCGACGACGCGCCTGCCACTGTAAACCTTTGATCCGCTCCACGGAGCATACGTGATGAACGAGATGCGCCAGGATCGCGGTCTGATACCCCGACCCGGTGCCAATCTCCAGCACGCGGGAATCGGGCGTCAGCTCCAGCAGCTCCGTCATGCGAGCCACCATGTAAGGCTGCGAAATCGTCTGGCCCTGCCCGATGGGCAGCGCCACGTTTTCCCACGCTTTGTGTTCAAACGCCTCGTCTACAAATTTCTCACGCGGAACCAGGGCGAGCGCTTCAAGCACGTGCTCGTCGCGGATCCCCTGCGCGCGTAGTTGTTCCAGAAGAGTTTGTACACGTTTGTTTACCATTGCGCGTTCACTCCTGCGCGATCCAGCCAGCCCGACACCACATCATGCGCGCTATACGCGGTTAAATCTACGTGCAGCGGGGTAACCGAAACATAGCCTTCCTCCACGGCGGCAAAGTCGGTATCCGGACCCGCATCGCACTTATCGCCGGGAGGGCCGATCCAGTAAAGCGTGTTGCCGCGCGGATCCTGCTGCGGGATCACCTGATCGGCAGGATGTCGACTCCCGCAACGGGTGACGCGGATGCCTTTAATTTCATCGAGAGGAAGATCCGGCACGTTAATGTTGAGGATGCGTCCGGTACGCAACGGCTCGCGGCCGAGCGCCCGCAGGATCGAACAGGTCACCGCGGCGGCGGTGTCGTAGTGCGTGTAGCCGTTCAACGAGACCGCCAGCGCCGGGAATCCCAGATGGCGGCCTTCCATTGCGGCCGCCACGGTGCCGGAGTAAATCACGTCATCGCCGAGGTTAGGCCCGGCGTTAATGCCGGAGACGACGATATCCGGACGCGGCCGCATCAGCGCGTTCACGCCCAGAAAAACACAGTCGGTCGGCGTGCCCATCTGTACGGCAATATCGCCATTTTCAAAGGTAAAGGTGCGAAGCGACGACTCCAGCGTCAGCGAGTTAGACGCTCCACTGCGGTTACGATCGGGCGCCACAACCTGCACATCCGCAAACTCACGGAGGTGTTTCGCCAGGGTCTGAATGCCTGGCGCGTGGATCCCGTCATCGTTACTCAGCAATATTCGCATAATCACCCGAGGTGTTGATAAGTTCCCTGACAACACTGGTGGCAAAGCTGCCTGCCGGCAGCCAGAAGCGTAACTCGACGGTCACGTCATCCCACCAGTTCCAGCTTAACTGCTGCGGATAGAGCAGCATCGCGCGGCGTGCCGCGTCGACTTTTTCCCGCACCAGCAAGGACTGCAATTCTGGCGCATCCGCCACGGCTGACTGCTCGGCGGCCAGGGCCTCCCCCTGGGTTCCCCAGTCGCCCGTACCGGGCAACGCGGCGGTGATCAGCAGCCCTTTTGCGTCCACGCGCGACTGGACATCGGCCATCTCTTCGGCCGTTGCCACAAACCAGCTTCCGCGTCCCGCTAATTGTAGCGCATCGCCAACAACAACTTGATTCGCGTCCGGTTTTTTCAGCCTTTCGCTCACAATCTGATTAAACAACGCACTGCGGGCCGCCGACAACCAAAAACTGCGTTTATTCCTGTCACGCACCGGCGCGTCGCTTTGCGCCCAGCGCAGTGCGCCCTGCAGGTTGCTGCCGCCGATGCCAAAGCGCTGCGCGCCAAAGTAGTTCGGTACGCCGCGGTCGCTGATGGCATTCAGGCGTTTTTCAACGTCTTCACGGTCAGTCACGTCGCGCAGCACCAGCGTAAACGCGTTGCCTTTTAACGCGCCCAGACGCAGTTTGCGCTTGTGGCGGGCATATTCCAGTACCTTACAGCCCTCAAGCTCAAATTTGCTTAAATCAGGCATCGCATTGCCGGGAACGCGCGCGCAGAGCCACTGTTCCGTGACGGCGTGTTTATCTTTCTGCCCGGCAAAGCTCACCTCGCGGGCATGAATTTTGAGGAATTTTGCCAGCGCGTCGGCCACAAAGCGGGTATTGCAGCCATTTTTCAGAATACGCACCAGGATATGTTCGCCTTCGCCATCCGGCTCAAAGCCCAGATCCTCCACCACGAGGAAATCTTCCGGGCTGGCTTTCAGCACCCCGTTCCCCTGCGGCTTACCGTGCAGGTATGTCAGGTTGTCGAATTCTGTCATTTGCTCGCCTTCACCAGCAGCGCCACGGCTTCACAGGCAATCCCTTCGCCACGACCGGTAAAGCCCAGCTTCTCGGTCGTCGTCGCTTTCACGTTCACGTCGTCCATGTGGCAGCCCAGATCTTCTGCAATAAATACGCGCATCTGCGGAATGTGCGGCAGCATTTTTGGGGCCTGGGCGATAATCGTCACGTCGACGTTGCCAAGGGTATAGCCTTTCGCCTGGATGCGGCGCCACGCTTCGCGCAGCAGTTCACGGCTGTCCGCCCCTTTAAACGCCGGATCGGTGTCCGGGAACAGCTTGCCGATATCACCCAGTGCGGCCGCGCCCAGCAGCGCGTCGGTCAGCGCATGCAGCGCCACGTCGCCATCAGAATGCGCCAGCAGCCCTTTTTCATAAGGAATGCGCACGCCGCCAATGATAATTGGGCCTTCGCCGCCAAAGGCGTGTACATCAAAACCGTGTCCAATTCGCATTATGCCTTCTCCTGATGGGTCGAACGGGTAAGATAAAATTCCGCGAGCTGTAAATCTTCCGGACGCGTCACTTTAATATTATCAGCACGTCCTTCAACAAGCTCAGGGTGGAAACCGCAGTACTCCAGCGCAGAGGCTTCGTCCGTGATGGTCGCACCTTCGTTAAGCGCGCGCGTTAAGCAGTCGTGGAGCAGTTCGCGGGGGAAAAATTGCGGCGTCAGCGCGTGCCAGAGATCGACGCGATCGACGGTGTGGGCGATAGCCCGTTTGCCCGGCTCGGCACGCTTCATGGTGTCGCGCACGGGAGCGGCCAGAATGCCGCCCACTTTGCTGGTTTCGCTCAATGCCAGCAGGCGAGCGAGATCGTCCTGATGCAGGCACGGACGCGCCGCGTCATGCACCAGCACCCACGGCGCGTTACCGGCCGCCTGAATGCCTGCCAGCACGGAATCGGCGCGCTCGGCACCGCCATCGACAACGGTAATCTGTGGATGATTTGCCAGCGGGAGCTGCGCGAAGCGCGCATCGCCGGGGCTGATAGCGATGATCGCCCGCGTCACCCGCGGGTGCGCCAGCAGCGCCGCCACGGCGTGCTCGAGGATCGTTTTATCGCCAATAGAGAGGTATTGCTTGGGACATTCTGTCTGCATGCGCCGGCCAAAACCTGCGGCCGGCACCACGGCGCATACGTCCGAAAAAGTTACTGCCATGTCGTAATCCTGGGCCTGATTATCGATTGTTTTGTGCTGAGCCCTGATTGCGTTTAGACGCATCCGGAACCAGACGATAAAAGGTTTCGCCCGGCTTAGTCATACTGAGTTCATTGCGTGCGCGTTCCTCAATCGCCTCTTGCCCGCCATTGAGGTCATCAATTTCAGCGAAGAGTTGATCGTTTCGCGCCTTAAGTTTGGCGTTTGTTGCCTGCTGAGCTGCGACGTCATCGCTCACCCGGCTATAGTCGTGCAGTCCGTTCTTACCGAACCACAGCGAATATTGCAGCCAGATTAGCAAAGCCAGCAACAGCAGCGTTAGTTTACCCATCCTGCCCCCTGAAAAACGGCATCATCATCCCAAGACTTCCCCAGAGCACTACGCCGGGGTAACAGAGATGCCGCAACATCGCGGGCAAATGTACCACATTTTTTCCGCAGAATCGTCCTGCTCAATATCGTTACACAGTTGGTTACGGTTTGAATTATGGCTGAAGTTAGCCCATGAGCCACAAAAATAACAGACCAAACATCAGCACCACCGTCACAATCGTGACCACGGTACTGTACAGGAGCTTGCCGTTGAGCAGCGAGTGAAGCGCAATGCCGACGACAACCGCCACGGGCATCAGCGCCAGAAAGAAAGGCCAGGTGTAGAGAAAGAAGAACAGCGTGTTGCCGCCGTAGATAAGAAACGGGATACCCAGCGCCAGCAACCATGAGACGAAGCCAATGATGGCCCCAGGAAATGACCAGGTCGTTTCGTCGTCGGTCGCAAGCGGCTCCGACCCGGTGGTGGTGATGTAATGTTCACTGTTGCGCATAGCTAGTCCTGTGACCGTGACTCATCGTTCGGGAAGACAGCTCCCGAACGATACCGTCTCAGGATCTGATAATATCGTCCCGTCTGAGCAGGTCTAATAATTGGCTTACTAAATTTGTTACCAATTGTTGACCCTCCAGGTGAATTTCAGGCGATTCAGGCGCTTCGTATAGCGCGTCAATGCCGGTGAAGTTGCGCAATTCTCCGGCACGCGCTTTTTTGTACAGCCCTTTCGGGTCGCGCGCTTCGCAAACCTCCAGCGGCGTATCCACAAACACTTCGATAAAGCGATCCTGGCCCACGCGTTCGCGCACCATCTGGCGCTCGGCGCGGTGTGGAGAGATAAATGCGGTCAGCACCACCAGCCCGGCGTCGGCCATCAGGCTGGCGACCTCCCCGACCCGGCGGATGTTCTCTTTGCGGTCGTCGTCGCTGAACCCTAAATCGCTGCACAGGCCATGGCGCACGTTGTCGCCATCCAGCAGGTACGTGCTTACGCCCTGCTGATGCAATGCCTCTTCCAGCGCGCCCGCCACCGTCGATTTACCCGAGCCGGACAGCCCGGTAAACCACAGCACTACTCCACGGTGACCGTGGAGCTGTTCGCGCTGGGCGACGGTGACCGGATGAGGATGCCAGACGACGTTCTCATCATGGGCAGCCATTACTTGCCTCCCAGCAGATCGCGCGCGCCCCAGTGCGGGAAGTGCTTACGCACCAGCGCGTTCAGCTCCAGCTCAAAGGCGCTGAATTCTGAAGCTGCGGACGCCTGTTCGTTTGGCTCACGGACCATCCCCGCGCCGACGGTGACGTTCGTCAGGCGGTCAATAAAGATAAGGCCGCCCGTCACCGGATTTTGCTGATACGGATCCAGCACCAGCGGTTCGTCAAAGGTCAGATCGACCAGACCAATACCGTTCAGCGGCAGCTCGGTAACCTCGCGCTGGGTCAGATTGTTGATGTCCACCTGGAACTGAATACCGTCCACGCGGGCGCGGGTCTTCTTGCCGGCGATTTTGATGTCGTAGCTCTGGCCCGGCGTCAGCGGTTGCTCCGCCATCCACACCACATCCACGGAAGCCCCCTGCACGGCGGCCAGCGTTTCCTGGGCATCCACCAGAAGATCGCCCCGGCTGATATCAATCTCGTCTTTCAGCACCAGCGTAACCGCTTCACCGGCGCCTGCGTCCTGCAGGTCACCGTCGAAGGTGACGATGCGTGCGATGGTCGATTCCACGCCGGATGGCAGCACCTTGACGCGCTGACCGACCTTTACGGAGCCTGACGCAAGGGTGCCGGAGAAACCGCGGAAGTCGAGGTTAGGACGGTTCACGTACTGCACCGGGAAGCGCATCGGCTGGGTGTCGACCACGCGCTGAATTTCAACCGTCTCCAGCACCTCCAGCAGCGTCGGGCCGCTGTACCACGGCATGTTCGCGCTCTGGGAGGCGACGTTATCCCCTTCCAGCGCCGAGAGCGGCACAAAGCGGATATCCAGGTTGCCCGGCAGCTGTTCGGCAAAGGTCAGGTAGCTCTGGCGGATCTCCTCGAACTTCTCTTCGCTGAAGTTCACCAGATCCATCTTGTTGACCGCCACCACCAGATGTTTGATCCCCAGCAGCGTGGAGATAAAGCTGTGGCGACGGGTCTGATCCAGCACGCCTTTACGGGCGTCGATCAGCAGGATCGCCAGGTCACAGGTCGACGCGCCGGTCGCCATATTGCGGGTGTACTGTTCGTGCCCCGGGGTGTCGGCAATAATAAATTTGCGCTTCTCGGTAGAGAAATAGCGGTAGGCCACGTCAATCGTGATGCCCTGCTCGCGCTCCGCCTGCAGGCCGTCAACCAGCAGCGCCAGATCCAGCTTTTCGCCCTGGGTACCGTGACGCTTACTGTCGTTATGCAGGGAGGAGAGCTGATCTTCATAAATCTGGCGCGTATCGTGCAGCAGGCGGCCAATCAGGGTACTTTTCCCGTCATCCACGCTGCCGCAGGTCAGAAAACGCAGCAGGCTTTTGTGTTGTTGCGCATGCAGATACGCTTCCACGCCGCCTTCGTTGGCAATTTGTTGAGCAATAGTGGTATTCATGGCGGCTCCTTAGAAATAACCCTGACGTTTCTTCAGCTCCATGGAGCCTGCCTGGTCGCGGTCAATCACGCGCCCCTGTCGCTCGCTGGTGGTCGACACCAGCATCTCTTCGATGATCTCCGGCAGCGTCTGGGCGTTGGATTCCACCGCGCCGGTCAGCGGCCAGCAGCCGAGGGTGCGGAAACGCACCATCTGTTTTTTAATCACTTCACCCGGCTGCAGGTCGATGCGATCGTCGTCGATCATCATCAGCATGCCGTCACGCTCCAGCACCGGGCGCTCGGCGGCCAGATACAGCGGAACGATCTCGATGTTTTCCAGATAGATGTACTGCCAGATATCCAGCTCGGTCCAGTTGGAGAGCGGGAAGACGCGGATGCTTTCGCCCTTGTTAATCTGGCCGTTGTAGTTGTGCCACAGCTCCGGACGCTGGTTTTTGGGGTCCCAGCGGTGGAAGCGATCGCGGAAGGAGTAGATACGCTCTTTGGCGCGGGATTTCTCTTCGTCACGGCGCGCGCCGCCGAAGGCCGCGTCAAAACCGTATTTGTTCAGCGCCTGCTTCAGCCCTTCGGTTTTCATGATATCGGTGTGTTTGGCGCTGCCGTGCACGAACGGGTTAATGCCCATCGCCACCCCTTCCGGGTTTTTATGCACCAGCAGCTCGCAGCCGTAGGCTTTCGCGGTACGGTCGCGGAATTCGTACATCTCGCGGAATTTCCAGCCGGTGTCCACGTGCAGCAGCGGGAACGGCAGCGTGCCCGGATAAAACGCTTTACGCGCCAGATGCAGCATGACGCTGGAATCTTTACCGATGGAGTACATCATCACCGGGTTAGAAAACTCGGCGGCCACTTCGCGGATAATATGGATACTTTCCGCTTCGAGCTGCCGCAGGTGTGTAAGACGTTTTTGGTCCATAACCGTTCCTTAAGCCAAATTTACAACAGAAGAACCAAAGCCTTCTGTATCGGTTGTGTGCTGAAACCAGGCGAGCGTGCTGTGCAGCTGCACCACTTCCCCCACCACGATCAGGGCAGGCATCGGGGCATCTTTCGCCAGGGTTGCAAGGTCTTGAAGTGTGCCGACAGCAACATGCTGATCGACGCGCGTGCCGCGAGAAATGACGGCAACGGGGGTCGTCGCCTCGCGACCGTGCTGAATAAGCTGTTCGCTGATGTCCGCCGCTTTCATCGTGCCCATGTATATCGCCAGCGTCTGGCGGCTCTGGGCGAGATGCGACCAGTCGAACGGCGTGCTGTCCGCCTTGTAGTGGCCGGTCACAAAGGTGACGCTCTGGGCGTAATCGCGGTGGGTCAACGGGATACCGGCGTAGGCCGTTACTGCAGAAGCCGCCGTGATGCCGGGCACCACCTGGAACGGAACGCCCGCTTCAGCTGCCGCCTGCAGCTCTTCGCCGCCGCGACCGAAAATGAACGGATCGCCCCCCTTCAGGCGCACTACGGTTTTGCCCGCTTTCGCGGCGTCAATTAGCATCTGGTTGGTGTCGTGCTGCGGCACCGAGTGTTCGCCCGCCCGTTTGCCGACGCAGATTTGCTCCGCGTCGCGACGGATCAGCTCGCGCACGCCGTCGGTGACCAGGTGGTCGTAGAACACCACGTCCGCATCCTGCAGCACCTGCAGGCCGCGCAGCGTCAGGAGCCCGGCATCGCCCGGCCCCGCGCCCACCAGAATGATCTCCCCGCCCGTACTGCCGGGGTTATCCAGTTCGTCCTCGAGGATTTTCTGCGCCGCTGTCTCATTACCGGCATGCATCAGGCTGGCAAAGCGGCCGCGAAACACGCGTTCCCAGAAGCGACGGCGTTCCGTCACGCTGGTCAGGCGGGTTTTCAGATGGTTGCGCCAGTAGCTGGCTTTCTCCGCCATGCGCCCGAGGCTGGTCGGCAGCAGCGCTTCGATTTTTTCCCGCAGCACGCGCGCCAGCACCGGTGCGGTACCGCCGGAGGAGATCGCCACCAGCAGCGGCGAACGGTCAACGATCGACGGGAAAATAAACGAGCATAAAGGCTGGTCGTCCACCACGTTCACCAGGCGGTAACGGGCCTGAGCGGCGTCGGAGATCCGCTGGTTCAGTTCACGATCTTCGGTCGCCGCAATTACCAGCACGACGCTGTCGATTTGTGACTCGTCGAAATCCGCCTCTTCAACGACCTGCACCTGGGCCCCTGCGCGCTGCAGAAACGCGATTTTGCGATCGGCGATTTCACCCGTGCCAACCACCAGCACCGGTTTCTCTTTAATCGCAGCAAATAAGGGCAGATAGTCCACAGGCAACAACTCACTAACAACGAGGAATAGAGGGACTATAGGGGGCGGCTTAGACCGAATGAAATTACGAATTGGAATGAGTAGTTACTCAATGGAATAACGCTGTGAAAAAGCTAATACCAAAAAGTGCTTAACGCGCGAAATTTCGGGCATTTAAGAACGATTCAAATTGTGTATGGACGATCACAGTTTCATACTAGGCGGGTTATTATTTTGCTCTGTTTTTAAGGACTCACTATGTTTTCCGCAACGCGCCACCGTATTGCTGCCCTGGCGCTCGGCGTTTGCTTTATTCTTCCTGCCCAGGCAAAAAACCAACCTTATGGTGAAATCGCCACTATGCAGGCGCGGCATATTGCCACCGTTTTCCCTGGCCGCATGACCGGATCGCCTGCGGAAATGCTCTCCGCGGACTATCTTCGTCAGCAGTTTGCCGACATGGGTTACCAGAGCGATATCCGATCGTTTCACAGCCGCTACGTCTATACCTCGCGAAATAAAACGAAAAACTGGCATAACGTGACCGGCAGTACGGTGATTGCGGCCCACGAAGGCAGCGCAAAAGAGCAAATTATCATTATGGCGCACCTTGATACCTACGCCCCGATGAGTGACGCCGATACGGATAACAATCTTGGCGGGCTGACGCTGCAGGGCATGGACGATAATGCCGCAGGCCTGGGTGTGATGCTCGAACTGGCCGAGCGGATGAAAGATATTCCCACCCAATATGGCATTCGTTTTGTTGCCACCAGCGGTGAGGAAGAGGGCAAACTCGGCGCTGAGAATCTCCTTAAGCGCATGAGCGCTGAGGAGAAGAAAAATACGCTGCTGGTGATCAACCTCGACAACCTGATCGTCGGCGACAAGCTCTATTTCAACAGCGGGCAGAGTACGCCGGGTACCGTGCGGAAACTGACGCGCGACCGGGCGCTGGCGATAGCCCGCAGCCATGGGGTTTATGCCACCAGCAACCCCGGCGGTAACCCGGATTATCCGCGAGGCACAGGCTGCTGCAACGACGGGGAAGTGTTCGATAAGGCGGGCATTCCGGTGCTGTACGTGGAAGCGACGAACTGGGCGCTGGGCAAAAAAGATGGCTACCAGCAGCGGGCTAAATCGAAGGCCTTCCCGGACGGGACGAGCTGGCACAACGTGATGCTGGACAATCAGCAGCACATCGATCGCGCGCTGCCGCAGCGGATTGAGCACCGCAGTCGTGATGTGGTGAAGGTGATGCTGCCGCTGGTGAAGGAGCTGGCGAAAGCGGGGAAAGCCTGAGGCCGTTAAGCCCGGTGGCGGCTACGCCTTACCGGGCCTACATATGGAACGAGCCTTAGTAGGCCCGGTAAGCGCAGCGCCACCGGGCAAAAAGGTTATCACCCTTCGTGCAACCCGCACTCGCGCTTCAGCCCGAAGAATCGCGTCTCTTCTTCCGCCATGCCCGGTTCCCACTTACGCGTGGTGTGGGTATCGCCCACCGACAGATAGCCCTGGTCCCACAGCGGATGGTATTTCAGCCCGTGCTTTTGCAGGTACTGGTACACCGTCCGGTTATCCCAGTCGATAATCGGCAGCACTTTAAACACCCCGCGCTGCACCGCCAGCACCGGTAAGGTTGCCCGGCTGCCGGACTGCTCACGGCGCAGGCCCGCAAACCACGTCTGCGCATTAAGCTCTTTCAGCGCCCGGTTCATCGGCTCAACTTTGTTGATCTCATTGTATTTCTCAATGCCCTCAACCCCCTGCTCCCACAGCTTGCCGTAGCGCGCCTCCTGCCAGGCCGCGCTTTCCGTCGCGCGGTAAACTTTCAGGTTCAGCCTGAGCTTGTCCGTCAGCTCGTCAATGAACTGGTAGGTTTCCGGGAACAGATAGCCGGTATCGGTGAGGATCACCGGAATGTCCGGACGGATCTGATTCACCAGATGCAAACTGACCGCCGCCTGAATACCAAAGCTTGACGAGAGCACATACTCTCCCGGCAGGTTTTCCAGCGCCCACGCCACGCGCCCTTCAGCGTCCAGCTTTTCAAGGTGGGCATTGGTTTCTGCCAGCGCCAGAATGCGTTCGACTTTTGGCAGGTCATTAAGGGCGTTTAGATCGAGTACGGACATAATTACCTCTCGTGTTTACTCCCAGAAATCCCTGGCGGGATCGAGCACCGGGCGAATGATGCCCGCACGCACCGTAAAGTCGCCGAAGCCTTCACCCGCTTCGCGCTCTTTCGCCCAGCGCCCGACAAGCTCGTCGATGGAATCAAGAATTTCCGGCTCGGTGATGTTCTCGCGGAACATACGCGGAATGCGCGTGCCGATACGGTTACCGCCCAGGTGCAGGTTGTAGCGCCCCGGCGCTTTCCCCACCAGCCCCAGTTCGGCCAGCATCGCGCGACCGCAGCCGTTCGGGCAGCCCGTCACGCGCATAACAATATGCTCGTCCGGAATGCCGTGTTTTTCCAGAATCGCTTCTACCTTGTCAGTGAATGACGGCAGGAAACGTTCCGCTTCCGCCATCGCCAGCGGACAGGTCGGGAACGACACGCAGGCCATTGAGTTTTCACGCTGCGGCTTCACCGCATCCATCAACCCATGTTCGCGCGCCAGCTTCTCGATCTTCGCCTTCTGGCTTTCCGGCACGCCGGCAATGATCAGGTTCTGGTTAGCCGTAATGCGGAACTCGCCCTTATGGATCTTCGCAATTTCCAGCAGGCCGGTTTTCAGCGGACGCCCCGGATAATCCAGAATACGGCCGTTTTCGATAAACAGCGTCAGGTGCCATTTATTGTCGATACCCTTCACCCAGCCAATGCGATCGCCGCGACCGGTGAATTCGTAAGGGCGGATCGGCTCAAACTTGATGCCCGCGCGACGCTCCACTTCCGCTTTGAACGTCTCCACGCCCACGCGCTCCAGGGTATATTTGGTTTTCGCGTTTTTACGGTCGGTACGGTTACCCCAGTCGCGCTGGGTCGTCACCACCGCTTCCGCCACGGCCAGCGTGTGCTCCAGCGGCAGGAAGCCGAACTCGCTCGCGGTGCGGGCATAGGTTTTCTTGTTACCGTGCTCAATGGACAGGCCGCCGCCCACCAGCAGGTTAAAGCCCACCAGCTTGCCGTTTTCGGCAATCGCCACGAAGTTCATGTCGTTGGCGTGCAGGTCGATATCGTTCTGCGGCGGGATCACTACCGTGGTTTTAAACTTACGCGGCAGGTAGGTCTGGCCGAGGATCGGCTCTTCATCGGTGGTCGCGACTTTTTCCTGATCGAGCCAGATCTCCGCATAGGCGCGCGTGCGCGGCAGCAGGTGCTCGGAGATCTTCTTCGCCCACTCGTACGCTTCAGCGTGCAGCTCGGACTCATACGGGTTCGAGGTGCAGAGCACGTTACGGTTCATGTCGTTGGCGGTCGCCAGCGCGTCCAGCCCAACGGAGTGCAGCATCTGGTGCACCGGCTTGACGTTCTTCTTCAGAATGCCGTGGAACTGGAAGGTCTGACGGTTGGTCAGACGGATGCTGCCGTAGATCGTGTTTTCACCGGCAAACTTGTCGATCGCCTGCCACTGTTTGGTGGTAATCACCCCACCCGGCAGACGGCAGCGCAGCAGCATCGCGTGACGCGGCTCCAGCTTCTGCTCTGCACGCTCGGCGCGGATGTCGCGGTCGTCCTGCTGGTACATGCCGTGGAAACGGATCAGCAGGAAGTTGTCGCCTTTGAAACCGCCGGTGAGACCGTCATTCAGATCTTCAGCAATGGTGCCACGCAGATAGTTGCTTTCCAGCTTCATGCGCTCGGCGTCTGTCAGTGTACCTTCGACCACCAGTGGCCCTGGATGTTTTTCGCTCATTAGTAGACATCTCGCTGATAACGGCGCTCAACGCGCAGCTCACTTAAAAATTCGTCCGCCGCTTCGGCATCCATACCGCCGAATTCGGCAATCACTTCCAGCAAAGTCTGCTCAACGTCTTTCGCCATGCGATTGGCGTCGCCGCAGACATAAATGTGGGCACCGTCATTGATCCAGCGCCACAGCTCTGCGCCCTGTTCGCGCAGTTTGTCTTGTACGTATACTTTTTCTTTCTGGTCGCGGGACCAGGCCAGATCGATGCGGGTCAGTACGCCTTCTTTGACGTAGCGCTGCCACTCCACCTGGTAGAGGAAATCTTCCGTAAAGTGCGGGTTGCCGAAGAACAGCCAGTTTTTACCCGGTGCGCCATCCGCCGCACGCTGCTGCATGAAGGCGCGGAACGGCGCAATGCCGGTGCCCGGGCCAATCATGATGACCGGCGTTTCCGGGTTTGCAGGCAGGCGGAAGTTGTCGTTGTGCTCGATAAAGACGCGCACTTCGCCCTCTTCTTCCACGCGGTCTGCCAGGAAGCCCGATGCTCCACCCGTACGGGCGCGGCCTTCGATGTCGTAGCGCACCACGCCGACGGTGATATGCACTTCGCTCTCCACCTCGGCCTGAGACGAGGCAATCGAGTACAGGCGTGGGGTCAGCGGACGCAGCAGGCCGATCAGCGCATCGGCATCCAGCTGAGCCGGAGAGAAGCGCACCATATCGACAATCGGCGTCGTCGCGGCGTAATGCTGCAGCTTCGCCTTGTCGCCCACCAGCGGCAGCAGGGATTCGCTGCGCGTTAAGGTGGCATAATTTTCGACGATATTCGGGGTATTCACCGTCAGCTCAAAATGCCACTGCAACGCTTCAGAAAGCGGCTGCGTTTTGCCGTCAACGGTGACGGGCTCGTCGCCTTTCAGCCACAGCAGCTCAACCAGCTCTTTCACCAGCGCCGGATCGTTCTGATACCAGACGCCCAACGCATCGCCAGGCTGATAGCGCAGGCCCGAGTCGCCGAGATCGATTTCGATATGGCGAACGTCTTTTTCAGAATCGCGGCCGGTAATTTTCTGGTTCACCGACAGGCTCGCCGCCAGCGGCGCCTCTTTGGTGTACGGGCTGGTGTGGATGTCGTTAACAGCACCCGTCGCGGTGAACGCGGCCTGGGCTGACGTCTCTTTCGGCACGCGCGCTTTTAGCACGTCGACGATGCGGGCGCGCCATTCGGCGGCGGCGGTCTGGTATTCGACATCCGCGTCAACGCGGTCCAGCAGGCGCTCTGCGCCCAGCTCCGCCAGCCTGCTGTCGAAGTCTTTGCCGGACTGGCAGAAGAATTCATAGGAGGTATCGCCCAGGCCAAAGACGGCAAACGCCGTGCCATCCAGCTTCGGCGCTTTTTTCGAGAACAGGAACTTATGCAGCGCCACCGCTTCTTCTGCGGGTTCACCTTCACCCTGCGTAGAAGCCACCACTACCAGCAGTTTTTCTGACGCGATTTGCTTAAATTTATAATCCCCGGCGTTGACCAGGTTCACGTTCAGCCTGGCGGCCAGCAGGTCGTCACGCAGCGCTTCGGCCACGCGGCGGGCGTTACCCGTCTGCGAGGCGGAAATCAGAGTAATGGCCGGAATTTCTACGGCCGTGGCCGGTGCACCCGCCACAGCGCCAGGCTGCTGATTGAGCATTCCCCAGAAATAGCCGGAGACCCAGGCAAGCTGAGTGGGAGAAAAATCAGAGGTGGCAGCCTGAAGGCGCGCCAGCTGCTCCGGGTTCAGGGGAAGCAAGTTTGAAGGTGGGGCCTGTGTTGTCATGCGTCGTTATGTTCCAGTAGCCAAGCGGACTTTAAGCGAATAAATCCAAACTGAAGATAAGGTTAACGGCGAGGATAATAACAATTAAAGAAGGGATGGAAATAATAAATAACCAAATGGACTAACCTGTTTTGGTTGTCATGCTTAGCGATAAAACCGATTAAATAATTATTTGAAATATAAGAACAAATAGCGATAAACACCCCGTATACGAGGCGGTTGCCGCTCAGAGCCGTTTTAGTTAATGCTAAAATTTGTGCTTTCCGGTACTATGCGGCGGTTTTTTCCGCATTACTGAGAGCGATCATGTCCACCACACTGTTTAAAGATTTCACCTTCGAAGCCGCCCACCACCTTCCGCATGTCCCTGAAGGGCATAAATGTGGCCGTCTGCACGGGCATTCGTTCATGGTGCGTCTTGAGATCACCGGTGAAGTTGATCCGCATACCGGTTGGATCATGGATTTTGCCGAGCTGAAGGCGGCGTTTAAGCCGACCTACGATCGTCTGGATCACTACTACCTGAATGAGATCCCGGGCCTTGAAAACCCGACCAGCGAAGTGCTGGCAAAATGGATTTGGGATCAGATGAAACCGCGGGTACCGCTGCTGAGCGCGGTGATGATCAAAGAGACCTGCACCGCGGGCTGCATCTATCGCGGCGAGTGATGCTTGCCGGGTGGCGGCTTCGCCTTACCCGGCCTACAAAAGCCTCGAAACCCAGGCCCGGTAAGCGCTCGCGCCACCGGGCTTTTTTTCAGGCGATATTCAGATACTTATGCGTCTGCATCGACAGGCGCCAGTTGCGCGCAATACAGGTTTCAATGCACAGGCGCGTTGCATCGTCTTTCTGGCTGATAGGCTGCAGGGCAATCACCCGCTGCTTTTCGTCCGTCAGCGTGGCCAGCAGTTCATCCAGCGCTTCGATATCACGCACGCGTCCTACCGGGTGCTTAATCTCATCCGCGCGCTCCAGCGCCTGAGACAGCACGTCATACCCGCCGCGCATATTCACTTTTGGCGATACCGTCACCCAGGTGGTGTGCGAGCAGCGCACTTCATGGGTGCCGCTGGTTTCGATCTGGCAGCTGTAGCCGTTCTTTTCGAGCAGCTCGGTCAGCGGCGTCAGATCGTGGATGCAGGGTTCACCGCCGGTGATCACGACGTGGCGCGCCGTCCAGCCCTGACGGCCAATAATGGCGAGCAGATCTTCGGCACTGCCCGCGCCCCACTTATCGCTCTCTTTGGTTTTCGCCAGAATGCTAAACAGCGACACTTCCCGATCTGCGAGCTTATCCCACGTATGTTTGGTGTCACACCAGGCACAGCCAACCGGGCATCCCTGTAAACGAATGAAAATAGCGGGAACGCCGGTAAAGTAACCCTCGCCTTGCAGGGTCTGGAACATCTCGTTAATCGGGTACTGCATAGTCATCTCAGTAAAGGGGATAAACGATAAGTATCGCAGATCCCCGCCGGATGGTCATGCTCCATCGGTGCTTTACGCGCCAATCGCCGCCATAAACCGTTCCGTGATTTGCTGCGGACGGGTGATCGCGCCGCCGACCACCACCGTATGCGCGCCCAGCGCCAGACACCTGGCCGCACGCTCGGGGGTATCCACGTTGCCTTCGGCAACCACGGACACCGTCACGGCGGCCAGCACCGCCTTCAGGAAGGCGCAGTCGTTTTCCGGAAGTGAATGGCCCGCCGTTTCCGCCGTGTAGCCGTAAAGCGTGGTGCCGACGCAGTCAAAGCCCAGCGCCTGCGCCGTCACGGCTTCCTCCACGGAGGAGATATCCGCCATCAGCAGCACCGCGGGATAACGTGCGCGGATGCGCGAGACCAGCGTTTCCAGAGATTCTCCGCCGGGACGTGGCCGCGCCGTCGCATCAAGCGCAATGATGTCCGGCGAGACGCTCATGAGCTCATCCACTTCTTTCATTGTCGCGGTGATAAACACCTCGCTTTCGGGATAATCCCGTTTGATGATGCCGATGACCGGCAAAGACACCTGCTGCCTGATGGCCTCGATATCCACCACGCTGTTGGCGCGAATGGCGGCAGCCCCGCCCTGTGCCGCAGCCAGCGCCATGCGCGACATAATAAACGGGCTGTGCAGCGGTTCATTTTCCAGCGCCTGACAGGAGACGACCAGTTTTCCCTTCAGGTTATCCAGTACAGTTTTCATTACGATAAGATCTCTTCCACTTCGTTTTTGATAATCGTGACGTGCGGGCCATAAATGACCTGAACGCCGTTGCCGCGCACGATAACGCCGCGCGCCCCGGTGGCTTTCAGTGCCGACTCATTCACTTTGCTGCCGTCTTTAACCGTGACGCGAAGACGCGTGGCGCAGCAGTCCACCTCGTCCAGATTCTCTTTTCCGCCTAATCCGGCGATCACCGCGGCTGCGCGTTCGTTTTGCGGCAGACTGACCTCATCAGCCATTGCCTCCTTTTCCCGACCTGGCGTCGCGAAATCAAAGCGGTTAATCAGATAGCGGAAGGTAAAGTAGTAAAGGAAGAACCACGGTACGCCGACCAGCGGAACGAACATCCAGTTGGTTTTGGCTTCTCCCTGCAAAATGCCGAACAGCACGAAGTCGATGAAACCGCCGGAGAAGGTTTGCCCGATGGTGATATGCAGCATGTGCGCGAGCATGAATGCCAGCCCGTCAAACAGCGCATGGATGACGTAGAGCACCGGCGCAATAAACAGGAACGAGAATTCGATAGGCTCGGTAATCCCGGTCAGGAACGAGGTTAACGCCGCAGAAAGCAGCAGCCCGGCAACGCGTTTTTTGTTCTCGGGTTTTGCCGTGTGGTACATCGCCAGGCACGCCCCGAGCAGGCCAAACATCATCGTAATAAAGCGCCCGGACATGAAGCGTGACGTGCCCTCATAGAAATGTTGCGTGTTCGGGTCAGCCAGCTGAGCGAAGAAGATCCGCTGCGTGCCTTCCACGAGGTGTCCGTTGACGATTTCACTCCCGCCAAGCGCGGTGGTCCAGAAAGGCAGATAGAAGATGTGGTGCAGACCGAACGGACCCAGCATGCGTAAAATGAAGCCGTACAGCAAAGTGCCCAGATAGCCGGTCGCATCCACCAGCCCGCCGAGACCAAAAATCAGCTTCTGGAAATGCGGCCAGACCACGGTCATGAGCGCACCGACGAGTATCGCCGCCAGCGAGCTGATGATAGGAACAAAGCGCGAGCCGCCAAAAAAGCCCAGGAACTGCGGAAGTGCAATCTTGTTAAACCGATGATGGAGCGCGCAGGTTACCAGCCCAATCACCACGCCGCCAAAGACGCCGGTTTCCAGCGTCTGAATACCCAGCGTCATGCCCTGCCCCACCGCGCCCGGGTTCTCATGCGCCAGTTTGCCGGTGAGGATCAGTAGCGCGTTGATGGTGGCATTCATCACCAGAAACGCGAGTAACGCCGCCAGCCCCGCCGTGCCCTTATCGCTTTTTGCCAGCCCGACGGCCACCCCAACGGCAAACAGCACCGAGAGGTTCGCAAACACGATGGATCCTGCGCTGCTCATGATGGTGAAAATGGCCTGGAGCCAGCTCACGTCTAAAAACGGATAGGCTGCCAGCGTGTTGGGATTCGATAGCGCGCCGCCTATCCCCAGCAGCAGACCCGCCGCAGGCAGCACGGCAATCGGCAACATAAAGGATTTGCCAAAGCGCTGCGCTTTTTCAAACCATCCCCCTGAAGAAGCCCCACTGAATATTTGCATCATTTTTTCATCCCCCCATTAATGGATGAAAATTTTTACCATATTAATATTAAACAGTGAAAATTATCATCAAAAACCAGGACGACGATCATACTTTTTCGAAATGACTGGCATCCCGCCCCCGCTTTCCGCCACACTAGTCGCAGAGAAACGCATTAAGGATCGAGCATGTCAGACCATGAAAACCTGCTGCTGAAGCTACGCCAGGAGGCTTCCGGGTACAGCCCAACACAACAAAAACTCGGTGAGTTTGTTCTCAGCGATCCTGCCCGGGTGCTCTACCTGACGATCACCGAACTGGCGCGCGAGAGCCACACCAGCGAGGCCAGCGTGACGCGTCTTTGCCGCACGCTGGGCTGCAAGGGCTATAACGAATTTAAAATGGCGCTTGCGCTGGATATTCAGCAGGGCCAGCCCGCGCGCCAGGCGGGGGATGAGATTGATAACGTCGTGGATGAGTCGGTGCAGGCTTTGCAGGACACCGCCAGGCTCCTTGACCGCACGCTGCTTGAAAAGGCCGCGCTGGCGCTGCATCAGGCGCAGTCGGTGCAGATTTATGGCGTTGCGGCCAGCGCGATCCTCGGGGAGTATCTGCACTACAAGCTGTTGCGGCTGGGCAAACCCGCACAGCTGTTTAGCGATATGCACCGCGCGGCCATGAATGCGACAACGCTTTCGGAAGAGACGCTGGTGGTGGCAATCTCCAGTTCCGGCTCAACGCGAGATCTACTCCACGTGGTGAAGCTTGCCCGCAAGCGCGGCGCTAAGGTTCTGGCACTCAGCAATACGCCTCGTAGCCCGCTGGCGTCCCTGAGCGACATGCAGCTGGTGGCCGCCAAGCCAGAGGGGCCGCTTAGCGCGGGCGCGCTCAATGCCAAAGTTGGGGTCATGCTGCTGGTCGAACTGCTGACCACGTCCATGATTGCGCTGGATGGCCGTTACGGCGACGTTAGCCAGCAAACGGCCAGCGCCACGCTTCCTCTGTTACTCTAAAAACCCTTCGCAGGCTAAATAAAATAGCCTGCGCTTAATGTCGCCTGATTTAAGTTAAGTGATGTTTAAATCATTTATCCGGTAAATGTTTGGTGTAACAAAGTATTATATTTATTACATTTAGAATTAAATTCACCACCCGATAAGCACCACAAAAATGACTTTAAAATCATCACGTTGAAATATTCATTTTAATAAATTGAATTTTCACCCTGCCTGTAATGTCCAATATCTCCACCTGAATTCCTTTCCTTAAAATAAGCTTAAGATGCTGTCTATTTCGGCGTTTTATTATTTAAATGCCGTTTACTTTTGCACGCCTACAATCCGCCTCATCAATCATAATGAGACGGTATTAATGAAGATGTTAATGATTACAGGTGTGACGGGGTTTCTGGGCGGTGCAGTACTGGAAAAAATTCTGACCAGCGATCAATCCGTAAAACTGCTTTTGCTCGCGCGTGCCAGCGATCCGCAGAGCGGGCTGGAGCGCGTGTTGGAGAACATGCGCAAGTTCAACGTTCCTGAGGACAAACTGGCCACTCTGAGCGTGGACAATATCCTCATTGGCGATCTCAGCCAGCCTGAAGCCTTCCTGAACGATCCGCGTCTGGACCAGGTCACGCATGTCGTGAACTGTGCAGCTGTTGCCTCATTTGGTAACAACCCGCTCATCTGGAAGGTCAACGTGGAAGGAACGCTGGCACTGGCGCGCCGCATGGAGCAGGTTTCAACGCTACAACGCTTCCTCCACGTGGGCACGGCAATGTCATGTACGCCGGAGCAGGATTCCCTGGTCGCCGAAAGCGCCGAATTCAGAGAGAATGCTGAACACCTGGTGGAATACACGTTTTCGAAGTCAACCATCGAACAGCTGATGCGCCAGGAGTGTCCGAACCTGCCGCTGCTCATCGCGCGTCCGTCCATCGTTGTCGGCCATACCCGCCACGGCTGCACGCCCTCGAGCAGTATTTTCTGGGTCTTCAGCATGGGCCTGATGCTGCAGAAGTTTATGTGCTCGATGGAGGACCGGATCGACGTTGTCCCGGTGGATTATTGCGCCGACGCGCTGTTAATGCTGCTCAACAGCAACGCGCGTCCGGGGGAAGTGGTACACATTTCGGCCGGAGAAGAGAACAGCGTTCGCTTTGCGGATATTGATAATGCGATGGCGCAGGCGCTGGAGAAAGCCCCCGTCGGAGATAAATATGCCCAGGTCAGCTACGAAACGCTGGTCAGAATGCGCCGTGAACTGAAAACGATTTTTGGCCCGTGCAACGAACGTCTGATGCTGAGAGCCATGCGGTTATACGGCGCGTTTGCCACGCTTAACGTGCGCTTCAGCAACGATAAGCTGCTGAGCATGGGGATGCCGAAGCCACCCCGGTTTACGGATTATATTGCCCGCTGCGTGCAAACCACCCGGGGGCTGACCATTCCGGAGCAAATGGCGGTCGATTTTAAATAGCCAAAAAAAATGCCAGTCATTCGACTGGCATTTTCATGTTAAGGCTTAGGCGATTACGCCTGGCCTTTGATCTCTTTACGACCGTTGTATGGTGCTTTTTCGCCCAGCGCTTCTTCGATACGAATCAGCTGGTTGTATTTAGCAACACGGTCAGAACGGCTCATAGAACCCGTTTTGATCTGGCCAGCAGCGGTACCCACAGCCAGGTCAGCAATGGTCGCGTCTTCAGTTTCGCCAGAACGGTGAGAGATAACCGCGGTGTAGCCAGCGTCTTTCGCCATTTTGATCGCAGCCAGCGTTTCGGTCAGGGAACCGATCTGGTTGAATTTGATCAGGATGGAGTTAACGATGCCTTTCTCGATACCTTCTTTCAGGATCTTGGTGTTGGTTACGAACAGGTCGTCACCCACCAGCTGGATTTTGTCGCCCAGTACTTTAGTCTGGTATGCGAAGCCAGCCCAGTCAGACTCGTCCAGACCGTCTTCGATAGACACGATTGGGTACTGTTTGGTCAGGTCTTCCAGGAAGTGAGTGAACTCTTCGGAGGTGAACGCTTTGTTGCCTTCGCCAGCCAGAACGTATTTACCGTCTTTGTAGAATTCTGATGCTGCACAGTCCATCGCCAGGGTGATGTCTTTGCCCAGCTCGTAGCCCGCTGCTTTTACCGCTTCTGCGATAACAGCCAGTGCTTCTGCGTTAGAACCCAGGTTTGGCGCATAGCCACCTTCGTCACCCACAGCTGTGTTCATACCTTTAGCTTTCAGAACTTTAGCCAGGTTGTGGAACACTTCAGAACCCATACGTACTGCTTCTTTCAGGGATTTCGCGCCAACTGGCTGAATCATGAATTCCTGAATATCAACGTTGTTGTCTGCGTGCTCACCACCGTTGATGATGTTCATCATTGGTACAGGCATGGAGTATTTGCCTGGGGTGCCGTTCAGTTCAGCGATGTGCTCGAACAGTGGCATACCTTTAGCCGCCGCAGCCGCTTTGGCGTTCGCCAGGGAAACGGCCAGGATTGCGTTCGCACCGAAGTTAGATTTATTTTCAGTACCGTCCAGATCGATCATGATCTTGTCGATGCCAGCCTGATCTTTGGCATCTTTGCCAACGATAGCCTGAGCAATAGGACCGTTAACAGCGCCAACCGCTTTCAGTACGCCTTTGCCCATGAAACGGGATTTGTCGCCATCACGCAGTTCCAGCGCTTCGCGGGAACCGGTAGAAGCACCTGATGGAGCAGCTGCCATACCGACGAAACCACCTTCCAGATGAACTTCGGCTTCAACGGTCGGGTTACCACGGGAGTCGATGATTTCACGACCGATGACTTTAACGATTTTGGACATTAGATTTTCCTCAGTACAAGTTAAACTAAAACTCCAGACAAACAACGCGTACCAAAGGTACGCGTTGCCGTTCTAACTTTTTTTACTTCGCCTGACGCTTCTGGTAGTCGCTGGCGGCTTTTACGAAGCCTGCAAACAGCGGATGCCCGTCACGTGGCGTTGAAGTAAATTCCGGGTGGAACTGGCAGGCGACAAACCACGGATGGTTTGGCACTTCGATGATCTCGACTAACTGATCATCCCCGGAGCGGCCCGCAACACGCAGACCCGCAGCTTCAATTTGTTTCAACAGCATGTTGTTGACTTCATAGCGGTGACGATGGCGCTCGGTGATGACCGGCTCGCCGTACAGCTTGCGAACCACGCTATCGTCAGTCAGCTGGCAGGCCTGTGCGCCGAGACGCATAGTGCCACCCAGATCGCTCTTCTCGGTACGGACTTCGACGTTACCGTCTTCATCACGCCATTCAGTGATAAGCGCCACAACAGGGTACTTACAGTCTGGCACAAATTCCGTAGAGTTCGCGTTTTCCATTCCCGCTACGTTGCGCGCAAATTCGATCAGCGCAACCTGCATACCCAGACAGATGCCGAGGTATGGAATATTGTTTTCACGCGCATAACGCGCGGTGGCGATCTTGCCTTCTACACCACGGTAGCCGAAGCCGCCAGGGATAAGGATAGCATCCAGATCTTTCAGGATTTCAACGCCACGCGTTTCGACATCCTGCGAATCAATCAGCTTGATGTTCACGGAGACACGGTTCTTCAGACCACCGTGTTTCAGCGCTTCGATCACGGACTTATAGGCATCCGGCAGCTCAATGTACTTGCCGACCATACCGATAGTCACTTCGCCTGCCGGGTTGGCTTCTTCGTAAATAACCTGTTCCCATTCAGACAGGTTTGCTTCCGGACAGTTCAAGCTGAATCGTTTACAAATATAATCGTCCAGACCCTGTGATTTCAACAGGCCCGGGATTTTATAAATGGAATCGACATCTTTCATTGAAATAACGGCTTTTTCAGGCACGTTACAGAACAATGCAATTTTCGCACGTTCGTTCGCCGGAATGGCGCGATCGGAACGGCAAACCAGGATGTCAGGCTGAATACCGATAGAGAGCAGCTCTTTAACAGAGTGCTGGGTCGGTTTGGTTTTCACTTCACCTGCCGCCGCCATGTAAGGCACCAGCGTCAGGTGCATGAACAGCGCGTGTTCACGACCAATGTCTACCGCCAGCTGACGAATCGCTTCGAGGAACGGCAGGGATTCGATATCACCCACGGTACCGCCGATTTCAACCAGCACAACGTCATGTCCTTCGCCACCGGCAAGGACACGCTCTTTGATGGCGTTAGTGATGTGTGGGATAACCTGCACGGTCGCGCCCAGATAGTCACCACGGCGCTCTTTACGCAGAACGTCAGAGTAGATGCGGCCAGTCGTGAAGTTATTACGACGGGTCATTTTGGTACGAATGAAACGCTCGTAGTGGCCAAGATCCAGATCGGTTTCAGCGCCGTCTTCAGTAACGAACACTTCCCCGTGTTGGGTTGGGCTCATGGTGCCAGGATCGACGTTGATGTACGGATCCAGTTTCATCATGGTCACATTGAGGCCACGGGCTTCAAGAATGGCTGCGAGGGAGGCTGCGGCAATGCCTTTACCCAGAGAGGATACGACCCCGCCGGTCACAAAAATATAGTTCGTTGTCATGCTGAACCTGAGAAGTTAGGGTGAAACGATGGAATAACCAGGACGGGAAAGTAGTATACCCGAACACGGCGAGCGCCACAAACTTTCATTCTCCGTCTCCATTCCAGGCCATGACAAACATAAGGAGTGAGAAAATAGCCCCTTTTGGGTAAATGTTTTTGACGCAAATCAAGCGCTTGTCATTTAAAAAATCACACAAATTGCGCTTGATCGCAAAATTTCGTTAGAGATCAGATTCCTGGCGCTTTACTTCCTGCCAGACTTCTTCCATCGCGTCGAGGTCAATACCGCTCATTTCCAGGCCTCGCGAGGCGACAATCCGCTCCACTTCGCGAAAGCGGCGTTCGAACTTAAGGTTGGCTTTTTGCAGCGCCGTTTCCGCTTTTACACCCAGGTGGCGAGAAAGGTTGACGGTCGCAAACAGCAGATCGCCCATCTCTTCCTCAAGCTTTGCTTCATCCACCACCGCCTGCTGCGCTTCGTGCATCACCTCGTCAATCTCTTCGTGCACTTTATCCAGCACCGGGCCGAGGGAGGTCCAGTCAAACCCCACGGCGGAGCAGCGTTTCTGGATTTTGTGCGCGCGCATCAGCGCGGGCAGGCTCAGCGGAATGTCGTCCAGCGCGGAGTGCTGGGATTTTTCTGCCCGCTCGGCGCTTTTGATCTGCTCCCAGCGGGCCAGGACTTCGGTGCTGGTTCCTGCGGTAGCGTCACCGAAAATATGGGGATGACGGCGCTCAAGCTTGTCGCTGATGGCAGCGCAGATATCGTCAAAGTTAAAGCGCCCCTCTTCCTGCGCCATCTGCGCGTAGAACACAACCTGGAAAAGCAGATCGCCCAGCTCGCCGCGCAGGTCGTCAAAATCTTTACGGGAAATCGCGTCCAGCACCTCGTAGGTCTCTTCAAGGGTGTACGGGGCGATGGTGGCGAAAGTCTGCTCTTTGTCCCACGGGCAGCCGTTTTCCGGGTCGCGCAGGCGTTTCATGATGCCGAGCAGGCGGTCGATTTGAGTCATAATACTGTCCTGATGAAAAAATGCCGGGTGGCGGCGTTGCCTTACCCGGCCTACGGAAGAGGATGTTTAGCCGCCGTGCAGACGACGCGCGTCAATCACATCCGGCACCTGGTTCAGCTTGCCGAGCACGCGGCCCAGCACCTGCAGGTTATAGATTTCGATGGTCATATCGATGGTGGCAAGCTGCTCGCGGGTATCGCTGCGGCTGGCGACGCCCAGTACGTTGACCTTCTCGTTGGCGAGAATGGTCGTAATGTCGCGCAGCAGGCCGCTGCGGTCGTTGGCGGTGACGCGCACCACCAGCGAGTAGCCAGCGGAATAGCTTTCCCCCCAGACCGCTTCCACGATGCGCTCCGGCGCATGGGACTGAAGCTCGGCAAGCTGGTCGCAGTCGGAACGGTGAATCGAAATTCCGCGCCCCTGAGTGATAAAGCCAACGATATCGTCGCCTGGGATTGGCTGGCAGCAGCGGGCAATGTGGTGCATCAGGTTACCGACACCTTCGACCACCACGCGGCCGTTGTCTTTGCTGCGCTGCTGCGGCGCGTAGGTTTTCTGCTGCAGTTGCTTCAGCGCCGCCGCGTCCTGCTCTTCCGCGCTTGGCTTATTGAACTGCGCCTGCAGGAAGTTCACCATCTGATTCAGACGAATATCACCGCCGCCAATCGCCGCTAACAGCTCATCAAGCTCGTTGAAGTTGTAGCGCGGCAGCAGGAATTTCTCCGCCTCTTTCAGGCTGATCCCGATATGCTCCAGCTCGTCGTCAAGGATCTGGCGACCGGCAAGGATATTCTTGTCTCGATCCTGTTTACGGAACCAGGCGTGAATCTTCGAGCGCCCGCGGCTGGTGGTGACATACCCCAGGTTCGGGTTAAGCCAGTCCCGGCTCGGGTTCGGCTGCTTCTGGGTAATGATTTCAATCTGGTCGCCCATCTGCAGCTGATAGGTGAACGGTACGATACGCCCGCCAATTTTCGCCCCGATGCAGCGGTGCCCCACATCGCTATGGATGTGGTAGGCAAAATCGAGCGGCGTAGAGCCGGCCGGCAGGTCGACAACGTCCCCTTTCGGGGTAAAGACGTAGACGCGATCGTCAAAGACCTGGCTGCGCACTTCGTCGAGCATCTCGCCGGAATCGGCCATCTCTTCCTGCCACGCAATCAGCTTACGCAGCCAGGCAATGCGGTCTTCGTGGCCAGAGCGCGCCCCGCCGGACGTGCCTTCTTTGTATTTCCAGTGCGCGGCAACGCCCAGCTCGGCGTCCTCGTGCATCTGTTTGGTGCGGATCTGAATCTCGACCGTTTTACCGCCAGGGCCAAGCACCACGGTATGGATTGACTGATAGCCGTTCGGTTTGGGGTTGGCGACATAGTCGTCAAACTCATCGGGCAGATGGCGGAAGTGCGTGTGCACTATCCCCAGCGCGGCGTAGCAGTCCTGCAGACGCTCCGCCACGATACGCACGGCGCGCACGTCAAACAGCTCGTCAAAGGCGAGGTGTTTCTTCTGCATCTTGCGCCAGATGCTGTAGATGTGCTTTGGTCGACCGTAGACTTCGGCGCGCACGTTCTCTTCTTTCATCGCCTGGCGCAGTCCGCCGACAAACTCCTCGATATAGTGCTCGCGATCGATGCGGCGCTCGTGCAGGAGTTTGGCAATCCGTTTATATTCCGCCGGGTGCAGATAGCGGAAGCAGTAATCTTCCAGCTCCCACTTCAGCTGACCAATCCCCAGCCGGTTCGCCAGCGGCGCATAGATGTTTGTACACTCTTTGGCAGCCAGCACGCGCTCGTCTTCCGGCGCATCCTTCACCTCTCGCAGATGGGCAATACGCTCGGCCAGCTTGATGACCACGCAGCGGAAATCATCCACCATGGCCAGCAGCATCCGGCGAACGTTATCGACCTGCTCTGAGGAGACGGAATCCGTATGCGCGGCTTTGAGCTGACGAATGGCTGCCATATCGCGCACGCCGTGGATCAGCGCGACGACGGATTTTCCGACGCTGTCGCGCAGCACGTCTTCGCTGACCACGTCCGCATCCGCGAGGGGGAAGAGCAGCGCGGCCTGCAGCGTTTCGATGTCCATGTTCAGCATGGACAGGATTTCAACCATCTCCACGCCGCGCCACAGGAGAAGATCGGCGTCGGGATGCCCCTGCGTGGTGCGCAGACAATAGGCCCAGGTTTCGGTTAAGCGTTCACACGACTGCTGGCTGGAAATTCCCAGACTTGCGATCCATTTTTGTGGGTCAAACTCCCCAGCTTTATTGAGATGTGCACTTCTTACCGCAACCATTGTCCTCTCCTTTAGGGACCAGGGCCTGTCGAAGTCGACAAGCCAAACAAATTAGATGTGCTCGAACAACACCATCGATTCCAGATGCCCAGTGTGCGGGAACATGTCCAGCATTGCCAGACGCTGAATCTGGTAACCCGCGCTGAGCAGTGCCTCGCTGTCCCGGGCAAGCGTTGCCGGGTTACAGGAAACATAGACCACACGCTTTGGCGCGAGTTTAATAATATGTGCCATCACGCCCGGGGCACCGGCACGCGCCGGGTCGAGCAAAATTTTATCAAAGCCCTGCTTTGCCCACGGTTGTTGGGTGACATCGTCCTCAAGATTTTGATGAAAGAATGTCACATTTTGCAAGCCGTTCTGCCGCGCGTTCTCCTGCCCTTTCGCCACCAGCGCCTCAACGCCTTCCACACCGACGACGCTGGCCGCTTCTCGCGCCAGCGGCAGCGTGAAGTTGCCCATTCCGCAGAACAGATCGAGCACCCGGTCGCTTTTCTGAACGTCCAGCCACGCCAGCGCTTTCGCCACCATCTGCTGGTTAACGCCATCATTCACCTGAATGAAATCCCGCGGGCTGAACGTTAAGCGTAGCCCGTTTGACGCATACCAGGGCGCCTCACCGGTAACCTGTTCAAGTATCTCGCTTTGTGGTGCAAGGAAAAGCGCCAGGTCGTGGGAATGCGAAAAGCGTTCCAGTTTTTCGCGATCTTTCTTCGACAACGGCGCGGTATGACGCAGCACCATCAGCGGGCCATTGTTTGCCATGACCAGTTCGACGTGCCCAAGATGGCGTACGCCGTCCAGCCCGGAGAGGCAGATGCGCACTTCCGGAAGCAATGCCTCAAGATGGGGCACCAAAATGGGGCACTGCTTCACGTCAACGATGTCGCTGGAGCCGGCCTTGCGAAACCCCATCTCCAGCCGCTCCGTTTTTGGCTGATAGCTGAGGCTCAGGCGCGCGCGACGACGATAGCCCCAGGGCTCATCGGCAACAATTTCGTTAACGTCATGTTTGAGCAGACGCGCCAGCGCGCGGCTTTTGCTTTTTTGCTGTAATTCTGTGCTCGCATGCTGTTGCTGGCAGCCGCCGCACACGCCAAAATGGGGGCAGCGGGGTGCCACACGCTCCGGGCTATCGCTGAGGCGACGCTTAACCTGCCCGCGCGCAAACTGGCGTTTATCTTCCGTCAGCGTAATTTCTGCTCGTTCTGCTGGCAGTAAACCTGTTATAAACAGAGCCTTACCATTGTGGCGTGCCACTCCCTGCCCAAACGGATCGAGGTCCGTGGCCTCAACAGTGATGATTTGACGCGTCGTCACGCGTCGCTTTGCAGAGTAGAATTGCGCCATCGCCGAGATTTTTCTCACATAACCATAATTATCTTAATTGTCCCATAACGGAACGCCATGACCAACTACAGCCTGCGCGCGCGCATGATGATTTTGATCCTCGCCCCCACCGTTCTCATCGGTTTGCTGCTGAGTATCTTCTTTGTGGTGCACCGCTATAACGATTTGCAGCGACAGCTGGAAGATGCCGGCGCCAGCATTATCGAACCGCTTGCCGTATCCAGCGAGTACGGCATGAACCTGCAAAACCGCGAATCCATTGGGCAGTTAATCAGCGTACTCCACCGCCGCCACTCGGACATCGTACGCGCCATTTCCGTTTACGACGAACATAACCGCCTGTTTGTGACCTCAAACTTTCATCTCGATCCGGCGGCCCTGAAGATCCCGGACGGTACGCCGTTCCCGCGCCACCTCACCGTATTGCGGCGCGGCGATATCATGATCCTGCGCACGCCGATCGTGTCGGAAAGCTATTCCCCCGATGAGTCTGCGCAATCCGACGCCAAATCCAGCAATAATATGCTGGGATATGTGGCGCTGGAGCTGGATCTCAAGTCGGTCCGGCTACAGCAGTACAAAGAGATCTTCATTTCCGGCGTGATGATGCTGTTCTGCATCGGCATTGCGCTGATCTTCGGCTGGCGCCTGATGCGCGACGTGACGGGTCCCATCCGCAACATGGTTAACACGGTTGACCGCATTCGCCGGGGACAGCTCGACAGCCGTGTGGAAGGGTTTATGCTGGGCGAGCTGGACATGCTGAAAAACGGCATCAACTCGATGGCGATGTCGCTGGCGGCCTATCACGAAGAGATGCAGCACAACGTTGACCAGGCGACGTCCGACCTGCGCGAAACGCTGGAGCAGATGGAGATCCAGAACGTTGAGCTGGATCTGGCGAAAAAGCGCGCTCAGGAAGCGGCGCGTATTAAATCGGAATTCCTTGCCAATATGTCGCACGAGCTGCGCACGCCGCTCAATGGCGTGATCGGCTTTACCCGTCTGACCCTGAAAAGCGAGCTCAACCCCACTCAGCGGGATCACCTGCATACCATTGAACGCTCGGCCAACAACCTGCTGGCGATCATTAACGACGTGCTGGACTTCTCCAAGCTGGAAGCGGGCAAGCTGATCCTCGAGAGTATCCCCTTCCCGCTGCGCAGCACGCTGGATGAAGTGGTGACGCTGCTCGCGCACTCGTCGCACGACAAAGGCCTGGAGCTGACGCTTAATATTAAAAACGACGTGCCGGATAACGTTATTGGCGATCCGCTGCGCCTGCAGCAGGTCATAACCAACCTTGTCGGGAATGCCATTAAGTTCACCGAAAGCGGTAATATCGACATCCTGGTAGAGAAACGCTCGATCAGCAGCAATAAGGTCCAGATTGAAGTCCAGATCCGCGATACCGGCATCGGTATTCCGGAGCGCGACCAGTCGCGTCTGTTCCAGGCGTTCCGTCAGGCGGACGCTAGCATCTCCCGCCGTCATGGCGGTACCGGTCTGGGGCTGGTGATCACCCAGCGCCTGGTGAACGAGATGGGCGGCGATATCTCTTTCCACAGCCAGCCAAACCGCGGTTCAACCTTCTGGTTCCACATTAATCTGGACCTTAATCCGAACGTGCTGACCGATGGCCCGGTGACGGACTGCCTGAAAGGCAAGCGTCTGGCCTACGTTGAACCTAACGCTGCGGCGGCGCAGTGTACGCTCGACATCTTAAGCACCACGCCGCTGGAGGTGGTCTACAGCCCCACCTTCTCGGCGCTTGCCGTAGAGCATTACGATATTCTGCTGATGGGCATTCCGGTCACCTTCACCGGCGAGTTGACCATGCAGCAGGAGCGCCTGGCGAAAGCCGCGTCGATGACCGACTACCTGCTGCTGGCGCTGCCGTGCCATGGGCAGCTCAACGCGGAAGAACTGAAAAACGACGGCGCGGCCGCGTGTCTTTTGAAACCACTGACCGCAACCCGTTTGCTGCCAGCCCTCACGGAATATTGCCGTCTTAGCCAGCATGCCCTTCCGCTGATTAACGATGAGCAAAAATTGCCGATGAGCGTGATGGCGGTGGATGATAATCCGGCCAACCTGAAGCTCATTGGCGCATTGCTTGAAGACCAGGTTCAGCATGTTGAACTGTGCACCAGCGGCGCGCAGGCGGTTGAACAAGCTAAGCAGATGCAGTTCGATTTAATCCTGATGGATATTCAGATGCCGGGCATGGACGGCATTCGGGCCTGCGAGCTGATCCACCAGCTGCCGCATCAGCAGCAAACGCCGGTTATTGCTGTCACCGCGCACGCGATGGCGGGCCAGAAGGAGAAGCTGCTGAGCGCCGGGATGAACGATTACCTGGCAAAGCCCATCGATGAAGAGAAACTTCATAACCTGCTGTTGCGCTACAAGCCGGGTCATATTGGCGGAACGTACACGGTTTCCAGCGAGCAGGCTGAGATAAGCGTTAATCAGAACGCCACCTTTGACTGGCAGCTCGCGCTGCGCCAGGCGGCAGGTAAACCCGATTTGGCCCGCGACATGCTGCAAATGCTGGTCGCGTTTCTGCCGGAAATTCGCAATAAGGTGGAAGAGCAGCTGGTGGGTGAAAACCCGGAAGATCTGCTGGACGCAATCCACAAGCTGCACGGCAGCTGCGGGTACAGCGGCGTACCGCGGCTGAAAAACCTCTGTCAGTTGCTGGAGCAGCAGCTGCGTGCGGGCACGCCGGAATCGGAGCTTGAACCGGAGTTCCTGGAGCTGCTGGATGAAATGGATAACGTGACGCGCGAAGCGATGAAGGTGTTGGGGAGCTGAGGTAAAAGCCCGGTGGCGCTTCGCTTGCCGGGCCTACAGGTGCACTAACGTAGGCCGGGTAAGGCGAAGCCGCCACCCGGCAATCACAGCTAAAATGCCTGCCCCACTTTCAGCACCGCCGCGATATTCCTTGCGGCCATCCTGACGTTCTCGCCGGCATTTTCCAGCGCGTCTTCCAGCGTGCAAATGGTGTAGATCACGCTAAACACGGCATCAATGCCGTGATCGTGTACCACGCCAACGTCCGCCGTCAGGCTGCCTGCAATGCCAATAACGGGTTTGTTAAAGCGTTTTGCCACCTTCGCCACCCCCACCGGGACTTTGCCGTGGATCGTCTGGCTGTCAATGCGGCCTTCCCCCGTGATCACCAGATCCGCATCGGCCACCTGATCGGCCAGGTGTAGCGCATCGGTCACGATCTCAATGCCCTGGCGCAGCTGCGCGCCGCAAAAGGCGTAGAGCGCCGCGCCCATGCCCCCCGCCGCGCCGCCGCCAGCAAGGTTCAGTACGTCGATATCCAGATCCCGGACAATGACGCTCGCATAGTGCGCAAGCGCGTTGTCCAGGGTGACGATCATCTCGGGTGTGGCGCCCTTCTGCGGGCCGAATACCGCTGACGCGCCATCCTTCCCGGTAAGCGGATTGGTTACATCGCAGGCCACCTCAATCCGGCATTCCACCAGACGCTTGTCCAGCCCGCTCAGGTCGATACGCGCGAGTTTTCCCAGCTCGCCCCCGCCCTGCCCAAGGGGCTGTTCATTGTCGTCCAGCAGCTTCGCCCCCAGCGCCTGCACCATCCCTGCGCCGCCGTCGTTGGTAGCGCTGCCGCCAATGCCAATAATAATATGCTTAACGCCCGCATCCAGCGCGTGACGAATCAGTTCGCCCGTGCCCCAGGAGGTGGTTTTCAGCGGATTACGCTGCGAAGGCGCAACCCGCTCCAGGCCGCTTGCCGCCGCCATTTCAATAAAGGCGCTCTGCTTATCACCGGACAAGCCATAAAACCCCTCCACGCGCTCGCCCAGCGGGCCGGTCACCGGAACATGTACAATGCTTCCCTGCGTTGCCGCGATCATCGCCTCAACCGTCCCTTCGCCACCGTCCGCGACCGGCAGCTTCACGTAAACCGCCTCGGGAAAGATCTCGCGAAAACCACGCTCTATCGCTGTCGCAACCTCAAGCGCACTCAAACTTTCCTTATACGAGTCCGGTGCGATAACAATTTTCATAAGCCATCCTTACGCATAGTCGTTACGTTAAGCATACACCACGTAAAAGACCGCTCATGGGAGCGGTCCCAATGCGTTTATCGTACCATGCACGGGCGTTTATTGTCGAATGTCCAGTCAGGGATCAGATACTGCATCGCCATCGCATCGTCGCGCGCGCCCAGACCGTGTTTCTGATACAGCTCATGGGCCTTCATGACCTGATCCATATCCAGCTCAACCCCCAGCCCCGGCGTGGAAGGCACCTGCACCATGCCACCTTTGATCTCAAACGGCTGCTTAGTGAGACGCTGATTACCTTCCTGCCAGATCCAGTGGGTGTCGATAGCAGTGATCGTGCCCGGCGCAGCGGCGGCGACGTGCGTGAACATCGCCAGCGAGATATCGAAGTGGTTGTTGGAGTGCGAACCCCAGGTCAGGCCAAACTCATGGCACATCTGCGCCACGCGCACCGAGCCCTGTATCGTCCAGAAGTGCGGGTCAGCCAGCGGAATGTCGACTGACTGGAGGGATAAGGTATGCCCCATCTGACGCCAGTCGGTAGCAATCATATTGGTCGCGGTTGGCAGCCCTGTAGCGCGACGGAATTCCGCCATCACTTCACGGCCAGAGAAGCCTTGCTCAGCCCCGCACGGGTCCTCCGCGTAGGCCAGCACGCCTTTCAGCTGCTTACCGATCGCAATCGCTTCATCAAGGGACCAGGCCCCGTTCGGATCGAGCGTCACGCGCGCCTGCGGGAAACGTTTTGCCAGCGCGGTGATGGCTTCCGCCTCTTCTTCCCCGGCCAGCACGCCGCCCTTCAGTTTAAAATCGTTGAAGCCATATTTCTCGTAAGCGGCTTCCGCCAGGCGCACCACCGCATCCGGGGTCATTGCCTCGTCGTGGCGAAGCCGGTACCAGTCGCACTGTTCTTCGGGCTGGCTCTGGTACGGCAGTGGCGTCAGCTTGCGGTCGCCGACAAAGAACAGATAGCCCAGCATTTCCACTTCGCTGCGCTGCTGCCCCTCGCCCAGCAGCGACGCAACGTTAACGCCCAGATGCTGGCCCAGCAGATCCAGCATCGCGGCTTCAATGCCGGTCACCACGTGGATAGTGGTGCGCAGATCGAAGGTCTGCAGACCCCGGCCCCCGGCATCGCGATCGGCAAAGGTGTTACGCACGGTGTTGAGGACATTTTTGTACTCACCCAGCGTTTTGCCCACCACCAGCGGAATGGCGTCCTCCAGCGTTTTGCGGATCTTCTCCCCGCCCGGAATTTCACCCACGCCGGTATGGCCGGCATTGTCTTTGATGATAACAATGTTGCGAGTGAAGAACGGCGCGTGCGCGCCGCTCAGGTTCATCAGCATGCTGTCATGGCCCGCAACCGGAATGATTTGCATGGCGGTGACGACAGGGGTCGTAAAAGTACTCATCGTGTAATCCTTTTATCAGTGACGTCCGAAAACAGGGCGCTTACGGTCAAATGTCCAGCCGGGAATAAGGTACTGCATCGGGCCCGCATCGTTTCGCGCGCCACCCGGCAATTTTTTATACGCCTCATGGGCTTTATGGATCCGATCCCAGTCCAGCTCCACGCCCAGGCCCGGCGCATCCGGTACGGCAATCTTGCCATTGATGATTTCCAGCGGATTTTTCGTCAGGCGGGCTTCGCCTTCCTGCCAAATCCAGTGCGTGTCGATGGCGGTCGGGTTACCCGGCGCAGCGGCGCCAACGTGGGTAAACATCGCCAGCGAAATATCAAAGTGATTGTTCGAATGACAGCCCCAGGTGAGTCCCCAGTCATCGCACAGCTGCGCCACGCGGACCGCGCCTGAGAGCGTCCAGAAGTGCGGGTCCGCCAGCGGAATGTCGACGGCGTTGAGCATCACCGCATGGCCCATTTCGCGCCAGTTCGTGGCGATCATATTGGTCGCCACCGGCAGCCCGGTGGCCCGACGGAACTCGGCCATCACTTCGCGGCCCGAGAAGCCCTGTTCCGCGCCGCAGGGGTCTTCCGCATAGGTCAGGACATCGCCCAGCCCTTTGCACAGGCTAATCGCTTCATCCAGCAGCCATGCGCCGTTGGGATCGACGGTGATCCGAGCATCCGCAAAGCGTTTTTTCAGCGCCCGGACCGTTTCAATCTCCCGCTCGCCGGGCAGCACGCCGCCCTTCAGCTTGAAATCCTTAAAGCCGTAGCGATCCTGCGCCGCCTCGGCCAGCCGCACCACCGCGTCGCTGGAGAGCGCTTCCTGGTGGCGCAGGCGATACCAGTCGTGATCGCCCGTGGATCGAGCCAGATAGGGGAGATCGGTTTTATTGCGATCGCCAATGTAGAACAGATAGCCCAGCACGGTGACCGCATCGCGCTGTTTGCCGGGCCCCAGCAGTTCGCAGACCGGGACATTGAGCGCCTTACCCAGTAAATCAAGCAGAGCCGCTTCCAGTGCGGCGACCGCATTGACGCGCAGTTCAAACGTCCAGGCACCTTTACCGAACGTCTCAAAGTCTGCCGACTGGTTGCCCTTATGCACCCGCTGAACCACCCTGTTCAGACGGGCAATCTCCTGCCCCACCACCAGCGGAATGGCATCGACCAGCGTCTGGTAAATCACCTCTCCGCCAGGGGCCTCGCCCACGCCGGTATTCCCTGCGCTGTCTTTTAGCACGACGATATTACGGGTAAACCAGGCGTTATGGGCGCCGCCAATATTGAGCAGCATGCTGTCCTGCCCGGCCACCGGGATGACCTTCATCTCGGTGACGATAGGGCTCGATTGCGTTGTCATCAGCCACGCTCCGCAACAGGTTTAAGTTCGACGCGTTTGATATCCCCCACCAGCACCAGGTAACTCAGGACCGCCACCAGCGCATGCACACCCACGTAGATTAGCGCACCGTTGAACGAGCCGGTGGTACCGACGATGTAGCCGATAGCGATGGGCGTCACAATCCCGGAGATGTTGCCGAACATGTTGAACAGACCGCCGCTCAGGCCGCTGATCTCTTTCGGGGCCGTATCCGCCATCACCGCCCAGCCCAGCGCGCCAATGCCTTTGCCGAAGAAGGCCATCGCCATAAAGCCGATAATCATCCACTCGGCATTGACGTAGTTACAGAACACCATGGTCATGGAGAGCAGCATGCCGAGCACGATGGGCGTTTTACGCGCGATGTTCAGTGAACCCGTGCGGCGCATCAGCCAGTCGGAAATCACCCCGCCGAGCACGCCACCGACGAAGCCACAGATGGCCGGGACCGAGGCAACAAACCCCGCTTTCAGAATCGACATGCCGCGTGCCTGCACCAGGTACACCGGGAACCAGGTGATGAAAAAGTAGGTCAAGGCGTTGATACAGTACTGGCCCAGATAGATCCCGATCATCATGCGCGATCCGACAAGCTGCCTGATCTGCGCCCATTTCTGGCTGAACGGCACTTTCGCCGTCGAGGATTTCTGATCCATGTTGATCAGCGCGCCGCCTTCAGCGATGTACTCCAGCTCTTTTTTGTTTACGCCAGGGTGCTGGTTGGGTTCGTGGATCACTTTGAGCCAGATAAAGCTGATGACGATCCCGAGTCCGCCCATAAAGAAGAACACGTGCGACCAGCCCACCTCATGGGTTAGCCAGCCCATAATGGGCGCAAAGATCACCGTCGCGAAGTACTGTGCGGAGTTGAAAATCGCCACCGCCGTTCCCCTCTCCTGCGCCGGGAACCAGGCCGCCACAATGCGGCTGTTGCCCGGGAAGGAAGGCGCTTCCGCTAAGCCCACCAGGAAGCGCAGCGTGAAGAGCGCGACGATAATGCCGAAGCCGCTGAAGATATCGACGAAGCCCTGCAGCAGGGTAAAGGCAGACCAGATGAAGATGGACCAGAAGTAGACCCGTTTCGAGCCAAAGCGGTCGAGCAGCCAGCCGCCAGGAATTTGCCCGATGACGTAGGCCCACGAGAAGGCGGAGAAAACGTAACCCATGCCCACGGGATCAAGGCCGATATCTTTTGCCATTTCCGAGCCGGCAATCGACAGCGTGGCGCGGTCACCATAGTTAAAGGACGTGACGATAAACAGCATCACCACTATCCAGTAGCGGGCATTGGTGCGCTTTTCAGCGCTGCTCGCTGCGTGGCTTAATGAACTCATTGTTGCACTCCTGAAACATAGCTTTCGCCTGGTTCATTCTGTACAGCACCGGTAGGGTAAGCAGAATGAGATTGGTTTTTGTCGTTTTGGTACGGCCTGAAGCCGTTTTATCGTGACCGGAAAAGTATATGAAGGAGTGCCTCTTCACCTCACCGTGCAAAAACACAGTATTAAAGGGTATAAGGGAGGTTGTTTAGGGCATAAGCCCAGAGGAGTGGAAGGTGGTTCACGGAAATGGCGTTTGGGGCGGGGGGTAATGCCGGGTGGCGGCTACGCCTGACCCGGCCTGGAAAACCCGTAGGCCCGCGCAAGCGAAGCGCCGCCGGGCAGAGTGTTATTTGAGAAGTGAGGCCCAGTTCTCCACCCACGGGTTTGATTCGCTTTCTGGCTCCGGGTGCTCACCCGCATCAATCAGCAGCATCTCGCCGACGCGCTGGGCGCTCTGCTCCTGCAACAGCGCATCGAACTGCTTGCCGCCGCCGCAGAAGTTTGCGTAAGAGCTATCGCCGAGGGCGATGATGCCGTAGTGAACATCTGGCTGATAGCCAAGCTGGTCTTTAATGCCCTGGAACAGCGGCACGATGCTGTCCGGCAGATCGCCCTGCCCGGTGGTTGAGGTCACCACCAGAATGTATTTGTCTTTATACTTTTCCCAGTCTGCCAGCTCCGGATCTTCATAGACCGTGGCTTTATGGCCCTGGCTTGCCAGAATCGCCTCCGCCTCTTCCGCGACCAGCAACGAGTTGCCGTACATTGTGCCGACAAAAATGCCTACTTCAGCCATGCTATTTTCCCATAGTGAATGCGCTTACTCTTCATCCTGAACGTTGCCCGATACAAACTCAACCCTTTCATTTTCGGGGAGTTGTCCGAGCCAGCCAAACTGTGACAGCGCCTGCATCCAGACGTCGTCCAGCCCCGCACGAATAGTCAGCGGCTCGCCGGTAAACGGGTGCGTCAGGCTAAGCTCGCTTGCGTGTAACATCAGACGATGGCAGCCAAAATGCTCGGCAGCGCTGCGGTTCTGGCGCAAATCACCGTGTTTGCTGTCGCCAATAATCGGGTGACGCAGATGCGCAAGATGGCGTCGCAGCTGGTGCTTACGCCCGGTTTTGGGCAGAAGCTCAACCAGGCTGTAGCGTGTGGTCGGAAATTTGCTGGTGGCCACCGGCATTTCCGTCGTCGCCATGCCGCGATAATCCGTCACGGCCGGCTGCGGGCCTTTGTCATCGCGGGCAAATTTATCGCCGATTTTGTCCAGTTCCTCCACCAGCGGATAGTCCAGGGTGGCGGACTCGGTCAGCCAGCCACGCACGACCGCGTGATAGCGCTTCTGGATCTGGTGCTGTTCGAACTGCTGGGCCAGCAGACGGCCAGCTTCGCTGGAAAGCCCCATCAGCAGCACGCCGGAGGTCGGCCGGTCGAGGCGATGGGCGGTAAATACATGCTGACCAATCTGGTCGCGAACGGTCTGCATCACCACCACTTTCTCGTCGCGATCCAGCCAGCTGCGGTGCACCAGCCAGCCTGACGGTTTATTCACCGCCACCAGCCACTCGTCCTGATAGAGGATCTCAAGCGTCATGCATCTTCACCGGCAAACAGGGCATCCAGTTTTTCCAGTTCGACCAGCATGACGTCGCGCGCAGGGTGCGTCGCGTCGAGCGCCATTTCATAATAGGGAGAGACAGCAAACGCCTGCGGCAAGGGGTGCCCCCCCTCAAGCAGGGCGTGCATGCGCGGAATTAACACCCACTGCAGCCACTCGAAAGGCGCCAGCGTATCCAGGCAGAAGGGCTGGGTGCTGGCGAACGCTTCTGGCTGCGGCGCGGTCTCCTGCCACAGCTGATGTTGGCGCAAAAGGGCTTCGATGGCGTGCAACTGAGCACGAACGCTATCGTGTTGCGTCATAGTAACCTCAACTGAAAATGTGAACGGCGCGCAGCATAGCATTGCGAAAGGCAGAAATAAAAAAAGGGAGCACTGTAAAAACAGTGCTCCCGGTTCGTTCCGCAGCATTCCAGCTACAATTCGTGCTCCCTGCTCATCCGTGACAACTTTTCCTGAAGCCCGAAGGCCTGGTCATCCGTCTACCTTTCGCATCCTGCACACATCTTCCTGACGTGTTTGTTTCATCCTGAAACATCCTAGCCTTCCTGACCCACCGACCATCCTGACCGGCTCTCGTTCTCCTTCCTGGAGGTGTCCCTTACGCATCCTGCGTTATCCACTTCGCTTCATCCAGAAGCCTTCCTGCTGCGCCATCCTGACGAGTCCTGTGTGAGAAACGCCATCATCCTGATGTTCGTTTCTCGTGTCGGCTTCCTGTCGACGGAGATAGAATCCGCTATTCCGCTTCGTCTTACAACCCACTCAGCCAGCGTTGTAAGACGCGGGGACTCCCTAAAAATAATAGGAGGAATAACTAATTCGTTGAAAAATAGAGTGATATTAATCTGAATTTAATGAGGTAATACTGAATGTTCCAGCGATCTCTCACAAACCTTGTAAGAGATCTCTCACACGCGCTGTAGCAGCATGGATTACAGAAGGGGCTCAAGTCGGGTGAGGAAATCCGCAAGAGAAGGGGCGAGAGTCTCGCGATTGCGGGTACCGATAGTCTCTTTAATCACTTCGCCTGACAGGTTACAGACGGAGATAACGTCCAGTTCGCTGTCCAGCGTGGCAATAAAGAGCGTCGGAGAAAGCTTAAGACGTTTTTGCGTGACCAGATGACCAATGAGGTTTTCCTGAACACGCTGCAGATCGTCTTCGCTCCAGGTCTGCAACAGCGTCAGCGTCATGTCCGCAAAGCGCGCGGGCATATCCCCTGCAAACTGCGTGGCATAAAACGCATGAACCGCTGGTTGTACCACAATGTCCATTGCTCGTTCAACCGCATTTACATTCTGCTCACCGTTATTCGGCTTCGGCTGCCAGATCACGTAATCCTCAAGCGAAGAGATAATGCACGGCGAAGGGACGCCATATAAATCAGCACTTTGCGGCCACGTGCCCTGCTTTTCATGCCATGCGTCGCAATAGCGGGTCGTAAAGGTAGTGAGGGCATTTGCAGTTTCGATGTCCACCGATTTCTCTCTTCTTGTCAGACAGGATAAACTCAGGCCATAAGTGTACCTGTAAAGTGGCTATGAAACATGTCTTACGAAAATCATCAGGCGTTAACCGGCTTAACGCTGGGTAAATCGACCGATTACCGCGATACCTACGATGCAAGCCTGCTGCAGGGCGTGCCGCGTAGCCTGAACCGCGACCCTCTGGGACTGCACGCGGACGCGCTGCCGTTCGTGGGTGGCGATATCTGGACGCTGTACGAACTCTCGTGGCTCAACGCGCGCGGCCTGCCGCAGGTGGCGGTGGGACACGTTGAGCTGGACTATGCCAGCGTGAATCTCGTCGAGTCCAAAAGCTTTAAGCTCTATCTCAACAGTTTTAACCAGACAAAGTTCAACAGCTGGGACGACGTTCAGCGCACCCTGGAACGTGATTTAAGCGCCTGCGCGCAGGGAAAGGTGAGCGTTTCACTGTATCGCCTGCACGAGCTGGAAGGCCAGCCAGTCGCCCACTTCAACGGGACCTGCATCGACGATCAGGATATCGAGGTGGAGAATTATGAATTCAGCGCCGATTACCTCGAAAACGCGGCGAGCGGCAAGGTGGTTGAAGAGACGCTGGTGAGCCATCTGCTTAAATCCAACTGCCTGATTACCCACCAGCCGGACTGGGGCTCGGTGCAGATCCAGTATCGCGGGCCAAAAATCGACCGGGAAAAGCTGCTGCGCTACCTGGTGTCGTTCCGCCATCACAATGAATTCCACGAGCAGTGCGTGGAGCGCATCTTTAGCGATATCCAACGCTTCTGCCAGCCAGAAAAATTGAGCGTTTACGCGCGCTACACCCGCCGCGGCGGCCTGGACATTAACCCGTGGCGCACCAATACCGATTTTGTCCCGGCGACGGGCCGGCTGGTGCGTCAGTAATATAAATATTTTCACAATATGCGCGGTATCTTCCGCGCTTTAGGTTGTGAAACGTCACGCGGCAGGGCTATTGTAATCAACAGGGAAAGACGATAATCGTCCCGTAAGGAGCTCACTTGATTACACATATTAGCCCGCTTGGCTCAATGGATATGTTGTCGCAGCTGGAAGTGGACATGCTTAAACGCACGGCCAGCAGCGATCTTTATCAACTGTTTCGTAACTGTTCACTTGCCGTTCTGAACTCCGGAAGCCTGACAGATAACAGTAAAGAACTGCTGTCCCGCTTCGAAAGCTTTGATATCAACGTGCTGCGCCGCGAGCGCGGCGTGAAGCTTGAAGTCATCAACCCGCCGGAAGAGGCATTCGTCGACGGACGCATCATCCGTTCACTTCAGGCTAACCTGTTTGCCGTGCTGCGTGACATCCTGTTTGTTAACGGGCAGATCCACAACGCAGGCCGTTTCCAGCATCTCGACCTGGAAAGCTCGGTCCATATCACCAACCTGGTGTTCTCTATTTTGCGCAACGCCCGTGCCCTGCACGTGGGTGAAGCGCCGAACATGGTCGTCTGCTGGGGCGGTCACTCCATTAACGAAACCGAGTACCTTTATGCGCGTCGGGTGGGCACCCAGCTTGGCCTGCGCGAGCTGAATATCTGTACCGGATGTGGTCCGGGTGCGATGGAAGCGCCAATGAAAGGTGCCGCAGTGGGTCACGCGCAGCAGCGCTACAAAGAGGGACGGTTTATCGGCATGACCGAGCCGTCCATCATCGCCGCTGAGCCACCTAACCCGCTGGTTAACGAGCTGATTATCATGCCGGATATCGAAAAACGTCTTGAAGCGTTTGTCCGTATCGCTCACGGCATCATCATCTTCCCGGGCGGCGTGGGGACAGCGGAAGAGCTGCTCTATCTGCTGGGTATTCTGATGAACCCGGCCAACAAAGATCAGGTTCTGCCGCTGATCCTGACCGGACCAAAAGAGAGCGCCGACTACTTCCGCGTGCTGGACGAGTTTATCGTACACACGCTGGGTGAAGCCGCGCGTCGTCACTATCGCATCATCATCGACGATGCTGCGGAAGTGGCGCGTCAGATGAAAAAAGCGATGCCGCTGGTGAAAGAAAACCGTCGCGATACCGGGGATGCCTACAGCTTTAACTGGTCAATCCGCATTGCGCCGGATCTGCAGATCCCGTTCGAGCCTTCACACGAGAACATGGCGAACCTGAAACTCTACCCGGATCAGCCGGTGGAAGTCCTGGCCGCCGATCTGCGTCGCGCCTTCTCCGGGATTGTGGCGGGCAACGTCAAAGAGGTCGGTATCCGCGCCATTGAGCAGTTCGGTCCGTACAAGATCCACGGCGATCCGGAGATGATGCGCCGCATGGATGACATGCTGCAGGGCTTTGTCGCCCAGCACCGCATGAAGCTGCCGGGCTCCGCCTATATTCCTTGCTACGAAATCTGCACATAACGCTTAGCGGCATCTCATCAAAGCCGGGTCGCCCTGTCGCGCGTTCCGGCTTTTTTTATTCCTGATGTAATTCATAGGCATCACTTATATCTTTTACAAAATCGCCACAAACGCAAACGATTACCTGTATTTTTCAACCGTAAATTATCAGCCTTAATCCAAATTACCTGCCAGAAAATACTAAAAACCCATTTCTTTACAGCGAAAGACACCTATATCAAGGGCCAGTCTTTCAGCGCACATGTCGTTGGTGGTAGCCTTCGCGCGCGTAAATTCTCTTTGATGTTTTTTTAACAGATAAATGGTCTAAAGATGCCCACATCATAAGTGGATTATTGCATTTGGGATCGCGATCACTGATAGATTCATAACGAGAATGTATCTTTCCGCCCGCCAATAGTTACGGGCGAAAATTATTAAAAAACCGTCACTGAACGAATTTCATATTACCGTCAGGCACTTTTTCATCGGATTTGACTAAAAACCTGACAATTTGCTTCCTCCAGGAGATACAGATGGAAACCACTCAAACCAGCACCGTTGCTTCGATTGAATCCCGAAGTGGTTGGCGCAAAACGGATACCATGTGGATGCTTGGCCTTTACGGCACGGCAATCGGCGCTGGTGTACTGTTCCTTCCTATCAACGCAGGCGTCGGCGGTCTGATTCCGCTGATCATTATGGCTATCATTGCTTTCCCGATGACCTTCTTTGCACACCGCGGTCTGACCCGCTTCGTGCTGTCCGGTAAAAACCCGGGCGAAGACATCACTGAAGTGGTTGAAGAGCATTTCGGCGTGGGCGCAGGTAAACTGATTACCCTGCTCTACTTCTTCGCGATTTACCCTATCCTGCTGGTCTACAGCGTGGCGATCACCAACACCGTTGAAAGCTTCATGCTGCACCAGCTGCACATGACGCCGCCACCGCGTGCCATCCTGTCTTTGATCCTGATTGTCGGCATGATGACCATCGTGCGCTTCGGTGAGCAGATGATTGTGAAAGCGATGAGCGTACTGGTGTTCCCGTTTGTAGCCGCACTGATGCTGCTGGCCTGCTACCTGATCCCACAGTGGAACGGCGCAGCGCTGGAAACCCTGTCCCTGAGCAGCGCGTCTGCAACCGGTAACGGCCTGCTGATGACCCTGTGGCTGGCGATCCCGGTAATGGTCTTCTCCTTCAACCACTCCCCAATCATCTCCTCTTTCGCCGTGGCGAAACGTGAAGAGTACGGTAATGGCGCAGAGAAGAAGTGCTCCAGCATCCTGGCACGCGCTCACATCATGATGGTGCTGACCGTTATGTTCTTCGTCTTCAGCTGCGTACTGAGCCTCTCCCCGGCGGACCTGGCGGCAGCGAAAGAGCAGAACATCTCAATTCTGTCTTACCTGGCGAACCACTTTAACGCACCGCTGATTGCGTGGATGGCACCGATCATCGCGATGATCGCCATCACCAAATCCTTCCTGGGCCACTACCTCGGCGCACGTGAAGGCTTCAACGGTATGGTGATCAAATCTCTGCGCGGTAAAGGCAAGAGCATTGAAATCAACAAGCTGAACAAAATCACTGCACTGTTCATGCTGCTCACCACCTGGGCGGTAGCGACGCTGAACCCAAGCATCCTGGGCATGATTGAAACCCTTGGCGGCCCGGTCATCGCGATGATTCTGTTCCTGATGCCGATGTACGCGATTCAGAAAGTCCCGGCTATGCGTAAGTACAGCGGTCATGTCAGCAACGTCTTTGTGGTTATCATGGGGCTTATCGCTATCTCTGCGATCTTCTACTCCCTGTACACCATGTTCTGATTCTCACCCGCGCCGTCCCCGGACGGCGCACTCCCTCCTCTCTGACTGAAAGCAATGGACGCATCATGATTAGCGTATTCGATATCTTCAAAATCGGTATTGGTCCTTCCAGCTCTCACACCGTCGGACCGATGAAAGCCGGTAAGCAGTTCACGGATGACTTGATTGCACGCGGCATCCTGCACGACATCACCCGCGTGGTTGTCGATGTATACGGCTCGCTTTCCCTGACCGGGAAAGGCCACCACACCGATATCGCCATTATCATGGGCCTGGCGGGAAACCTGCCGGACACCGTTGATATTGATGCGATCCCTGGCTTTATCCAGGACGTGAACACCCACGGGCGCCTGCTGCTGGCGAACGGCGAGCATGAGGTTGAATTCCCGGTTGACCACTGCATGAATTTCCATGCGGACAACCTGTCGCTACACGAAAACGGCATGCGCATTACCGCGCTGGCCGGCGACAAAGCGGTATACAGCCAGACTTACTACTCTATCGGCGGCGGTTTTATCGTCGACGAAGACCACTTTGGTCAAACCAGTACCTCTTCTGTCGAGGTGCCGTATCCGTACAAAACGGCGGCAGACCTCCAGCGCCACTGCCAGGAGACGGGCCTTTCCCTCTCCGGTCTGATGATGAAAAACGAGCTGGCGCTGCACAGCAAAGAGGAGCTGGAACAGCACTTCGCTAACGTCTGGGACGTGATGCGCGGCGGTATTGAGCGCGGGATCACCACCGAAGGCGTTCTGCCGGGCAAGCTTCGCGTACCGCGTCGTGCGGCAGCGCTGCGCCGTATGCTGGTGAGCACCGACAAAACGACAACGGACCCGATGGCCGTGGTGGACTGGATCAACATGTTCGCCCTGGCGGTAAACGAAGAAAACGCCGCAGGGGGCCGTGTGGTCACCGCGCCAACCAACGGTGCCTGCGGCATCGTTCCGGCGGTACTGGCGTACTACGACAAGTTTATCCGTGAAGTGAATGCGAACTCGCTGGCGCGCTACCTGCTGGTGGCCAGTGCGATTGGTTCGCTGTATAAGATGAACGCCTCCATTTCCGGTGCGGAAGTGGGCTGTCAGGGTGAAGTCGGCGTGGCGTGCTCCATGGCGGCGGCAGGTCTGGCGGAGCTGTTGGGCGCAAGCCCGGCGCAGGTGTGCATCGCTGCGGAAATCGGCATGGAACACAACCTGGGGCTGACCTGCGATCCGGTTGCCGGACAGGTACAGGTTCCGTGCATCGAGCGTAACGCGATTGCCTCCGTGAAGGCGGTAAACGCGGCGCGTATGGCGCTGCGCCGCACCAGCGAACCGCGCGTCTGTCTCGATAAGGTTATCGAGACCATGTACGAAACCGGTAAAGATATGAACGCCAAATACCGCGAAACCTCTCGCGGTGGCCTGGCGATGAAGATCGTAACCTGCGATTAAGCCTCTCAGGAAGCCTCGTTTTGCGAGGCTTCTTCCTGTTTTCCCCACCATTCATAGTTTCACGCTGCTGACAGTGTTACCCTTCACGCATTAGATAGAAGGGAGATTATCTGTGGCCGTTCATTTACTTATCGTCGATGCACTTAACCTGATTCGCCGTATCCATGCGGTACAGGGGACGCCTTGTAAAGACACCTGCCTGCACGCGCTGGAACAGCTTATCCGCCACAGTGAACCCACCCATGCGGTCGCGGTTTTTGATGACGAAGCCCGCAACACGGGCTGGCGGCACCAGCGTCTGCCCGACTACAAAGCCGGACGCGCACCGATGCCGGACGATCTTCACGCCGAATTACCCATGCTGCGCGCCGCATTTGAACAGCGGGGCGTCCCCTGCTGGGGCGCACAGGGAAATGAAGCCGACGATCTCGCGGCCACCCTGGCCGTAAAGGTGGCGAGTGCCGGGCATCAGGCCACGATCGTTTCAACGGACAAAGGCTACTGCCAGCTGCTCTCCCCCACTATCCGTATTCGCGACTATTTTCAAAAACGCTGGCTGGACGCGCCGTTCATTGCCAGCGAGTTTGGCGTATCGCCTGAGCAATTGCCGGATTACTGGGGCCTGGCAGGCATCAGCAGCTCTAAAGTTCCGGGAGTAGCCGGTATTGGGCCGAAGAGCGCCGCGCAGTTGCTGACCGATTTTCAGAGTCTGGAGGGCATTTACGCCCGTCTGGACGAGGTGCCCGAAAAATGGCGCAAGAAGCTGGAGGCGCATAAAGAGATGGCGTTTATCTGCCGGGAAATCGCAACGCTACAGACGGATTTACAGCTGGACGGGAATTTACAGCAGTTGCGCTTAGAACGTTAAAACGACTACAGGGTTTTTGTAGGCCCGGTAAGCGCAGGGTATGAACCGGAAACATGGGTAACACTTTAGACCGGATACATGGGTAACAGTTATAACTGGCATAGAAGAGGAGAC